>NZ_JBXAKV010000003.1:0-449027 GCF_058798795.1 Pseudomonas sp. GW822-FHT07A10 | reverse complement strand
GTTCAGTCGGTTAGAATACCGGCCTGTCACGCCGGGGGTCGCGGGTTCGAGTCCCGTCCGCTGCGCCATATTCGGTATCTGGAACACTGAACGCCAGATCACCACAGAAAGCCCGCTTAATGCGGGCTTTTTGCTGTCTGGGATTTGGCTTTTTGCCGGATTCACTGAAGAAAGCGACCTGTTCAGGTCGCTTTTTTCGTTTCTGCCTTACTTATTGTTCGGCATTGCGGCTGTGTCGATAGTCGCTGACGGCCTCGTACACCGCTTTGCGCAACCGGTTGATCCCACCAATCGGCCGATGGGCTTCAAGGCCGAACCATGGATTGAACGACAGGTTGTCGCATTGCAGGTTCAGCGCCGGGGTGTCGAAATCCTGGGCAGGCAGCTTGATCTTCGCCACGGTTTCGAAAGGCGCGTCGTGTTCACGCCACTCGATGCTAGTGTCTTCGATCGGCATATATTGGCTCGGATCCTGGCGCTGGACCTGTAACACGAAGCAGGCCGGCACCCGATCAGTCGACAGCTGCTGGTTCAGCGCACTGCGCAGGAAGTTCGGCAGGTTTTGATTTTGCGTGGGCAGCGTGTAGGTCGGGCAGCTCTCCGGATCCGGTATTACCCGGAATTTGACGTTGGCCTCACCAAACTTGTACGGCGAAACCGAAAAGTAGGTGGTCTGGGTCGGACTTGCCGGGGCAGGGGAGAGTGTCGCCAGCGCAATAAACAGATGACGAACCTGCCAGGTGCGCGGGTCCCAGCCCGGGAAGAATGCCATTATCTTTTTGCCGTCAGCCTGAGCGGCCACATTCTGACGATACTCGGCGACATCACTGACAAAGAAGTTCGGATGGTTGAACATCACGAAATCCTGTTCGCTGCGCCCTTGTCGATCATTCAGCAACTGTTTACCCGGCACATCGAACAACTTGATCGCCATGCCCCGGGCATCGCGGATGCTGTCGAACTGCGGATAGGCATTGCCGTTGGACAGCCGCATCGTCGCTTGCCAGGTTTTGCCGGGTTCGCTGAACACGCCTTGGCGCAACGTCGTCGCCAGATCCGGCAGCACCTGAACCTCGGCCTTCACGCAACCATGGGCCTTGGCGTGAGCGTCGCGCAGATAGCGAGTACTTTCGCGGTGTTGATCGACGATCCGCACCGCTGTCTGGATGATGTCCCGGGTCATCGCCGCTTCGCCGTCCGGAATCAGTTCTTCAGCCGATACCGGGCCGCGATGTTGCCAGGCGAGCCATGCCATGGTCAGCGCCCAGCCGAGGACCCCCAAACCCAACATCCAAAGCAGGGTTTTACCAAGGAAGGCACCCAGACGTAGCCAGAGCGTGATCAGCATGGGTCAATCCTTTTGACTGATGAGGTGGTCTGGCAATTGCGACTCCAGCGGGCCGCCCAACACTTTCAGGTATTCCAGCAGCGCCCAGCGCTCCTGCGGCTGCAGCAGGCGACCGATCACGCCATTACCGCGCTCGCCGTTGCGGAATTCGTGGCCGCTGTTGTGATTGCCGGTAATACGCGTGTCGAACACAAAACCGTTGGTAAAGGCTTCGGTGCGATAGCCCAGGTGTTTGGGATCGTATTCGAAGGTGCCCTTGTAAAACGTCGTTGCGCGTTCATCCTGGGGCGAGAGCAGTTGGTAGATGCTCGGCACCGAACCGTTGTGCAGAAACGGCGGTGTGGCCCAGACGCCCGCCAGTGGTCGGGCTTTATAGCTGCGTAATTCCTGGACACCGATAGGCAGGCCGAAACCGTCCAGGTTTGGGCGCTCTGCGGGTGTCACATTGGCAGCGCGATAGGCCTGGTTCCCCACAAAAGCAGTGACGTAGGCCAGCCCCTTGGCCACTGACAACTGGCTCAAATCCAAGGGTTCCGTGGGTTTTGGATGCAGTTGCACGTCCAGTTGCGCAAGCTCTGCCGGATCCCACTTCAAGGCTGACAGATCGAAGCGATGGTCGGCAATATTGTTGGCGGCGCCGGGGTCTGTGCCAATCACCTCCACAGGCAGTAAGTTCAGGTGGTGCACCTGTCTGCCGTCGCTTTGGGTGACGCGGGGGACGTGGCACCCGGCGCAGTTTTCGGCGAATAGTGCGCGGCCTTTTGCGGCCAACGGCTTGTCGATGGTGCCCAGCAGGGCTTCCGGCCAGGTGGGCGGTTTGAGTCGTTGCAGGGTTTGTTCGATCCGGTGCAGATCGCGCACCCGGACGCTGGACGGATAGCGGTCGTCGCCCTTGAGAGGCTGCCCGCTGGCGTCGAAGAAATTCAGCGTGGCGCCGACACCCAAGGCCTCGCCAATGTTGCGGGCCATCGGTTGCTGCGCCGAACCGTTCCACTGCACCCAGTCGAAGGTCCACATGTCCCACAGTTGCGGGTAGTCCACCGGCGCGTTGGCCACGCGGTAGTTGGCCGGCGAAATGGCGTCGCCGAAACTGGCGTTGGCAATGCGCCCGAAGGCGTCGGTGCGGCCGGGGCCTTCTTCGGTGGGGTAGAGCCCGCGATGGGTATCGTTCCAGGCCACTTTCAAGAAGGTATCGAGTGAGCTTTTGAAGTCCTGGCGTAGCTGTTGATGCCGGGCGTCATAGTCCTGGCCCAGGACGTTGCGCGCGAAACGTTCGAATTTCCACGGGTTGTAGTAAGTCGAGGCGAGGCTGGCCACCAGTGCCTGGCCGAAGCTGCCGCCACGCAGGGTCGGGACGCTGGACGGCAACACATGCTGGGCCGAGCCGCCGTCGATGCGCACGGCCTGGCCATTGAAGCGTAATTCGCCGGTGTGGCAGGCGGCGCAGGTGATGTCCAGAAACTCTTCCTGGCTACCCGCGTTTTGATGACGGGCAAAACCGACGGGCAGGTTGCCGGGGTTGTTCGGTGTGGCTTTCTGGCTCGGATCGATCAGAAAACCAAAGCGTGCGAGGTATTCAGGCGCGGCGAATCGTTTTTGCGAGAAGGGCAGTTCGAGGGCGTTGAACCAGTCATAGCGCAAGCCTTTGACCTGGGTGCCTTGAGGTGTGAAGTAGTAGGCCTGGCGGTCTGCGGCGCTCCATTGCTCCAGGTAATGCACCTGTTGCGCCGGTGACCAGGCTGGTAATTTCGGGTTGGCGACGTAGTACAGCACCACGGCGAGGCCCAGCCCCAGCAGTACTGCGATCAGAATCAGCAAGCGGATAATGAGGCGCACGATAAACATCCTTGTCAGTTTGTAGCTCTCTTATGCCTCAGCTGACGAGGGGCGGCAAGAGGCCATTACGCCAGGGGCTGTGGGAATCGGTCTCCGGGTCTGTGGGGGCCAGATGACAGAAGCTTCATCCTTCTAACCTCGAAATGCGTTTAAACACCTGAACTTATCGGAAGTTTCCTGCTCTCATGCCGGTAGCCATTGGTCGTGGCCGCCTGATAAGCTCGCGGCTTTACTCGATTGCCCTTTAGGCGCATGAACAAGGAAATAGCATGAAACAGCATCGGTTGGCGGCGGCGGTGGCCCTGGTTGGCCTGGTACTTGCGGGTTGTGATTCGCAGACCAGCGTAGAGCTGAAAACCCCGGCGCAAAAAGCTTCCTACGGCATTGGCCTGAACATGGGCAAAAGTCTGGCTCAGGAAGGCATGGATGATCTGGACTCCAAAGCCGTAGCCCAAGGCATCGAAGATGCCGTCGGCAAGAAAGAACAGAAACTGAAGGATGAGGAACTGGTTGAAGCCTTCGCAGCGCTGCAGAAGCGTGCCGAAGAGCGTTTGGCCAAGATGAGCGAAGAGTCGGCAGCCGCCGGCAAGAAATTCCTCGAAGAGAATGGCAAGAAAGCCGGTGTCGTCACCACAGCTTCCGGCCTGCAATACGAAGTGGTCAAGAAGGCCGATGGCGCACAGCCTAAGCCGACCGACGTAGTGACTGTTCACTACACCGGTAAACTGACCAACGGCACCGTTTTCGACAGCTCCGTCGAGCGCGGCAGCCCGATCGATCTGCCGGTCAGCGGTGTGATTCCGGGTTGGGTCGAAGGCCTGCAACTGATGCACGTTGGTGAGAAGTACAAACTGTACATCCCTAGCGACCTGGCTTACGGCGCCCAAAGCCCTAGCCCGGCGATTCCAGCCAACTCGGTGCTGGTATTCGACCTGGAGCTGCTGGGCATCAAGGATCCAGCCAAACAAGACGACGCCAAGTAATCCGCGTCTGCTCGAAAAAACAACGCCTCGCTTATGCGGGGCGTTGTTGCATCTGGGGTTTGGTGAAGGTAAACAAAGCGAACGGATGCGGTACGCTGCAGTCATAGCCAGTGAGAGTGCCCGAGCTAGACGGACCGGTGCGCCAAGTCAATGAAATCTTGGGTTTTTTTATGTGAGTAAAAAACGCCCGATCTGAGCAAGACCCTTGTGAAACGGGGCTTCCAGCGGTGAAATGCAGCTCTGTTCACAAGGTTATCCACAATTTGTGTGGATAACATTTCAGTGGGAGGAAAAGATGAAAATGCCCTGGAATTTCGCCCGCTTCCTGCCAATGGCCGGGCGCCTGCTCGCCCGTGGTCGTTTGCCGACCCTGCTGTTCGCGGTTGCCAGCAAAGGCGCGAGCCAAGGTAATCGTCTGGGCAAACTTAAGGACGATCTGCGCTTGTTACAGGCACTCTGCCTGGCCTACTGGCGTGGCGAGTACCGGGCCATCAGCCCGAAAGCGATGGTTTCGGTGGTGGCCGGCCTGATGTATTTCCTGAGCCCGGTGGATGCGATCCCGGATTTCATCCCGGTGTTCGGCATGCTCGACGACATTGCCGTCCTGGCCTGGCTGATGAAAGTCCTCGATGACGAACTCAACGCCTTCCGTGCCTGGCGCAAGCATCAGGCGCCGGAAAAACTCGCGGTGGTTGAACGCCTGCCCGATACCCCGGAACAGCTGCAACTTCAGGGCCCGAAAAAAAACTGAACCGATTCAGGATCATCCATATTCATACCCCCGCGACCTTGGCCGCTGTTAGGATTACACTTCTAAGGAAAAGTGCCGACTCGCTACGTGTCGTTGTCCTACGGGGTAGTCATGGATATTCAGATAATTACACGCGAAGGCGAACCAGAATATGCGGTTCTGCCATGGGCTCAGTATCAGGCTCTACTGAAAGCAGCAGGCATCAACGAACAACCACCGCGCGAAGCCACAGTGCGTCTCGCGGCCACATCAGACCAGACTCTTCCGGGTCTGGATCAACTACGCAGTTTGCGCGAAGGGAAGGGCATCGCCATTGAGGCGCTTGCCCGCATGGTAGGCATCAGCCCGTCATATCTCGCCTTGATCGAAAGCGGTGAGCGTCAACCTGACGCTGCTATTCGCCGCAGCCTCGCCTGGGAATTGACGGTGCCGGGATGGAGGGATGAATCGTGAGCGTACGCATCAGTCGTCAACATTGGGATGGATTGCTGGGGGAACTGGATCAGGCGCGCCGTCAGCGCCATCTTTTGACTTATCGGGCATTGCTGGAGCGATTGCAGCTACCCACGCCCGCCATGCAAACCCTGACCGCCGCCCTTGAGCACCTGGCCGCGCTGGACGCCAGGGCCGAGCAGCCACTGCGCAGCTCGCTGGTGATCAGCCAAGGCGCCAGTCGCTTGCCGCGCACCGGCTTCTTCGAATGTGTCGAGCGCCTCGGGCGCTTCTCCGGACCGTCCGACGGCGTGGCTGCCGCATCCTGGCATGCCTCGGAAGTGGTGCGGGTGTTCGAATACGAGTACCCCGAGTCGGCGGAAGCCTGAGTGTTCCTACGACTCAAGGCGCGGGCCGGTTACTGGCTGGCCCGCCGGTTGTTCCACTGGTCGTGGTTCGTGCGCCAACCGCGAGGCTGGCGCTGGCTCGAGGGCCAGTTCGCGCGCATGGCGAACCTGGGCGATGTCGGCGCCCAGAGCTTCTACGGCCACATCCTGACCTTTCGCGGCGTCGGTCTTGGGGCTCGCGAGGAAGGCGTACGACTACTACGCCTGGCCGCGTTGGCGGGGGATGGCAAGGCGGCGTATCAGGTGGGCGTGATCTGCCTTGCGGGGACGCCGAGCAAGGCGCCGGATCCGGTGGAAGCGGCGCGGTTTTGGCGTATTGCCTTGAAGGCCGGGCATCCGTTGGCTGAGATTAAGTTGAAAGAGTTGGCGAGTGGTGATGCTGAGTAGTGATTCGATGTTGAACTGGTGGGCATCTTGAAGACGCAGCGGGCTGATCGGCGGCGCAGGTGGCTACGCGCTTGGCGCTCGGCTCGGTGAAACGTCGGACCGCCATGTGCTCGGTGACAATCGGGCTAGCGCCCGTCGAAAGCCTTCCACTTTGGTCGCATCCCCCCGGGTTCTGTGCGTAATGACGCCGTAGGCATAAGGGAGTAAACCTTCCAGCCAATCTCGTGGGTAGATTTCTACACTGTTCTCCAATGTCGACACGACCCAGTCGGGCAGCCACGACATATCGCGGTCCGAGAAGTTGACTTCGCCTGCGACCAGCAATGCCAGCGTGGTGTGCAGCGATGACTTGTCCTTCACTAATCTCTCTTGCAGCGCCTGGCAAGCGTCCGGGTCATCCAGTAACACGCGAAGATCGTTGGGTTTTCTCAGCTTCAGCGAGGCTGGAAGCAGCGCAGACAAGGCCGGTAACGAGTCCATCCAGCGTTTTTGCACCTCCAGATCAATTCCGACGAAATCCAGCGCCGGAGGCACAAGCGTCGCCTGACGGATAACCGTAGGTATCAGGTAGCGCAGGCGAAGTCTCATGATTTCCATAAAGAGCCGGTCACTTGCACATAAAGACTCCAGGGTCGGAGCGGTGCGCGGTGTTATTGATGGAGGTGGGCCGATAATGAACGTCGCATTGCGTCGGTGAGGCAGATAATGAATGTCGCCCCAGCTGTCGTTCAGGCAGTGTGCAAGCCAAGCTTGGGGAGTAGGCCCGTTGAACGGGTCCAGATTCATGGGGACGCCAAAACCGTTGAACACTACATGACCGAGGGGATTGAGGCGGCTCTTCAACAGTTGGTGGAACCCGTGATCAAACACAATCGGGGCATAACCGGTCTGGGTGTAGAGGTCGACGATAATGACATCGTACCGGTCGGGCGTGACGTCCAGGAAGTGCGCCGCATCGGCGACCACACTGTCAAAGTCGGTATTCGCTGCAAGTCGGTTCCGGTTGTCGAGGCTGCGCGAGAATGCGGTCTCGTCCAGATCAACGGCCAACAGACTGGCCACTCTGGTGCTGGCTGCGATCGGCGCCAGCGCCACACCGTCCGAAAGCCCCAGCATCAGAACCGAGATTCGATCCTTGGATGGATCCCCCAGGAAACCGGTACAGCCCATGTCATCATAATATTGGCCGCAGAAGATCTATTCATGTCGAGCAGATTCAGGTCGATCCTTGAAGTCCGGCATGGTGAAAGGCAACTCCATTTGTAATAGGCGGGGGTACGGCGAGGCACGTCAGTGCGCAAACGCTTCAGGGTATTTGTCCAGGTAGGCATCATTGAGCTGCGTATCCGGGGAACGCATGAACGATTTGAAATCGGGTACCAGAAAAACCAACAGAGACAACAGCAGCACCATGGCGCCCAGCAGCGTGATTGTCAGTGCAACCCCCAGATAGGCGATCAGGGTGTTCATCGCAAAACTGCCCAAGGGGCTGGCCGCCGCAGACAAAAATGAAACCGTGGCAAAAATCCGGTTGCGATGGAGCTTGGGCGTCGCCAGCAGCCTCACTGCGGAGGTGGGGATGTTGATCAACATCAGGCCTACACCGCCGCAGAAAAAGGCCGCGGGTACGATGAACGACGATGAAACGGTGCCGACCACCACCAGATTGCACCCCAGTAATGCAAAACCTGCGGACACACACATGTCACGGGGAACCCGGTCGGATAACCAGCCGATGATCTTGTAACTGCCCGCCAGAATGCCCAGCCCGAAGCATGAATCCAAAAGACCGATGTATGTGACCGGGTACTGGATGACGTCCTTTACGTACAGTGGAATCAAAATGGTGAAGAACGGAAACAGGGCAAAGTTGATCAGCATTGCAATGATGGCCAGGTAAAACTCGACTTTCACTCCGTAAACCACTTTGAAACCGGAATAAATCATGCTGAAGCCGCTGGCACCCGGGGCTTTTTCGCCTTGACCGGTGGCACCGATATGGCTCGGGATGGTCGCGATCAACGCTCCGGCGATGAGAATCGCAAAAAAATCGGCAGCAAAGGCGAACGTGATACCGAACCCGTAAATCAACCCGCTGGCCAGTACCGGCCCCAGAAGAATAGAAAAGGACGACATCACGCTTTTGGTCCGAAAGGCCAGGGAGACTTTATCGTCGTCTGCGAACAAAGGAATGATCGACGCTTGGAGAGGGTCGCGCACACCGACAATCGCACTACTGATCATCATCAGCGCGCCCACCGTCCAGGGATTGAACGACCCCGTGGCGGACAGCACCACCATCAACAGCGCTGTCAGCAGGCTGATCCATGAGGCCAGCTTGATGATCAGGATTTTGTTGTACTTGTCCCCCAGCCATCCCAACAGGGGTTTGGCTAACACTTCCGCCGCAATGGAACAGGCAATCATGTTGGCGAAGTACAGCGCAGAGCCTGTTTCCTGCAAGGCCCACCAGGCCACCGCCAATTGATTGCACCGTCCACCCAGAACCATAAGCAAAAAGCTGAATTGCACTTTCAGCAGGCGCCGGTCGATGCCGGGAAAGCCCCACGTGATGCCTGAAAAATTTGCACTCATTGACGTACCTTTGATCCAGATAGGGCTACTGTGCAAGCCGGGGGTGTTCAAGAAACGACGGGGTGACGGTCATCAGGGTAGATCGCCAGATATTGCTCGATTCCACCCTGAGAGAAGGGGACAGATCTATTTTTTACGCGATCATGAAAATAAATCCGTCCCATTTTTTCTATTTGCTGTCGATCGAATGGCAGGCCGGAATAGCTGTGCTTGAGCGCTCGCTGCTACGTAAGGAACTGTTGAAGTTGGGGTTGGCCCGCATTTCTGTTGTGAGTAAACCGTTTCTGGTTTTGTAGCTACATCGAAGTGGGGCTTTTGGCTTATTGCTGTCTATCATCAAGAGCCGCTTCCCAATAGTGGACGGTGAACACGGGATGGCTGTCGCCGCAAAACCGCATGCTCCAGGAGGCCTGCTCCGCAGCTTTGAGTCATCAAGTATTTATACGGCTGGCGCGCCATCGGTGACGCAGCCTAACATGCGGCTCAAGTCGCTGGCTAAGCTCGCTCGGGACCGGCTAAAGAAGGCCCCAAACGTTAGGCACTCGTCCAACCTTACCGTTACGGAGCATATAAAATATGTCAAACATCGTCGCATGGACGCTGTTCGCCTTGGGCGCCTTCCATATTCCATTCGGTATTATTAAGTTCAAAGCAGTATTCGCCGCCGCTGTAGACTCTGGCTTCGTTGACCAGTTCAGAGTGCACGAAGATCGGCGTACCGCCCTCTGGTTTACCCTGCTGGGGCCGCTTTTTATGCTCGCAGGGCATACAGCGATTCACGCCGTAGCAGTTGGCGATCTCGCGCTACTTAAAATTGTTGGCATCTATGTGCTTATGATCTCGATCATTTGCGTCATTGCTGTTCCAAAATCGGGTTTCTGGGCAACGCTGCTGGTTTCACCGCTGATCATCGCGGCAGGGTATGGCTTGTACTCCTGACAAACGGTTCATGTCGTTCGCGAGGGCTTCAATGTCCACTCGGGGTCGTTTTCAGCCGGACGCGATAGGCAGAAAGCGGCCCGACTTTTTCAACAGAATCGGCCAAAAGCTGCCACTCGGAAGCGTCTCAAGCGTTATCCACTGGCGAGATTCATAATCTATCTCGCCTCGGCGCAGCACAGTCTGTATGTAACCGCGATCATTCGCATTTCTCTGTTGTAGTTTCTGACGTGTCTTGTGAGACGCGTCTCTTTTGTGTGTAGAAAATTCCCGCTCTCTTGAACCAAAAGCGATATGCCGGGTCTGGTGTGCGCGTGGTTTTGCGCATCAGCAGCGTGAGTGTTTTTCGGAGTACGCCTGGGTCTTCAGGTGCTCCCTAAGATGAAGGTTAAAGGCCGGCATTTGGTTTTTTATCTGCTCGCGAGCTCGCTGTCATTTTCGTATCGAGGGATCGAACATGTTCTCACCCGCCCATTGGGCGAGGTTGTGCCTGGCTTTGCTGTGCCTTTCTCCGCTAACTCTTGCTCACGCCGCCCCCACCCCCGGTGAAACCGATCTGATCCGCGAACGTCAGGATCGCTTGCTGGACGAGCAGCGTCGACGTCTCGAAGAGCTCAAGGAATTACCCGGCAAGGCAGCCAACCCCACGCAACCGACGGCCCCGGCCGACGCCCGTTGTTTCCCCATCAAGGACATTGAGCTCAAAGGCGCCGACAGTCTCTCGGACAGCGAGAAAAATCGCCTGCTCAAGCCTTATATCGGCCAGTGCCTGGGCGTCACGCAGCTCAACGAGTTGCTGAAAGTCATCACCGATCACTACATCGACAAAGGCCTGGTCACCAGCCGTGCCTATTTGCCGCAACAGGATTTGTCCGGTGGGCATCTGCAAGTGCTGGTCGTCGAGGGCCGCCTGGAAGGCCTGAAAGGCGCCGAAGGCAGCGGTCTCTCCGAGCGGGAACTGGCGATGAGCTTTCCCGGCAAGCCGGGTGAGTTGCTCAATCTGCGGGACATCGAACAGATGGTCGATCAACTGAACCGTTTGCCGTCCAACCATGCGCAGACGGAGCTGACGCCGGGGCAGAATATCGGTGGCAGCGAAGTGCTGGTCAAAAACACCCCGCAGAAGCCCTGGCGTGTTGGTTTATCGCGGCATAACGATGGCCAGAAGAGCACTGGCGAGCAGCAATGGGGCACCTCCTTCGACTGGGACAGTCCCTTGGGCCTGGCCGATCAATTGGCCTTGCGCGGCGGCCACGATGCCGTCAGCGATCATCAGAAAACCTCGCGCAATGCCATGCTCTATTACAACCTGCCCTTTGGCTGGTGGAACCTGAGCTACACCTACAGCCAGAGCGAATACCGCGCCTTGGGCCAGGCCAACGGTTTCAATTTCAAGCAGAGTGGCGACAGCCAGAACCATCAGTTGCGCCTGGAACGAGTGATCCATCGCGATGCCCTGAGCAAGACCTCCCTCAACACCGGCCTGGCTTACCTGCGAACCAATAATTTCATTGAAGACAGCAAGCTCACTGCCAGCAGCAATCGCATTAGCGAGGCGCAGTTCGGCATCAACCATGGGCGACGGGTTGGCAATGCGTTCGTCAACCTCGACCTGGGCCTGCAGAACGGTATTGGTGCCCTCGATGCCCAGGGTAATCACGACCCGGGACCGGGCCTTCCGGATGCGCGCTATCGCAAATACACCGCCACTCTCAGCTATTTGCAGCCCTTTGTGCTGGGTGGCGAGTCCTTCAGTTTCAGCAGCCTGATGACCGGTCAGCGCAGTGAAGACGTGCTATTCAGCCCTCAGCGCATGAGCTTGGGTGGACAATCGTCGATCCGTGGTTACAAGGACCAGTCCTTGTCCGGCGACAGCGGTGGCTACTGGCGCAATGATCTGCGCTGGAGCCGTCCCGTGACCCTGGAATGGCTACGCCCGGTGTTCGCCGAATACGGCACCAGCCTCGGTTACGACCAAGGCGTGATTCGCGGTGATCGCTACAACGGCAACCAGCATGGGCGCCTGTCGAGCAACTCGCTGGAGTTGTTCGCCCGCGGTGAGCACCTCAGCGCCAGCGTGACCTTCGCCCACTCCCTGGAACGCCCGGATGCCCTGACCGAGCGCGAAGCGCCGATCTATTTCCGCGTGGATTTTTCCCTCTAAATTCTGCTTTAAACGAGATTCGATCATGGACGTTCGCCCCTCTGCCTTCCTCGCTGGCCAGCCCTCTGCTGCGGTCAAAAAACCTGAGCACTTCTGGGGCATGCCCAAGCGCGGCCTGGCGTTCCTGTTGGCCAACGTCATGTTCTGGCAACCGATGTGGGCCCAGGCGGACGGGATCGTGGTCAGCGCGCCGGGCACCAGTCTCGGTCAGGCAGGTAACGGCGTGCCCATCGTCAACATCGCCGGCCCCAACGGCAGTGGCCTGTCCCACAACCAGTTCAAGGATTACAACGTCGGCAGCAACGGCGTGATCCTCAACAACGCCACCAACGCCGCCCAGCCCACTCAACTGGGGGGCATCATCCTCGGTAACCCGAACCTTAACGGCACGGCCGCCAGGACCATCCTCAACGAAGTCAACGGCGGCAATCCCAGCCAGTTGCGTGGCTACACGGAAGTGGCGGGGCAATCGGCCCACGTCATCGTCGCCAACCCTTACGGCATCAGCTGCAACGGTTGCGGCTTCATCAACACCCCGCGAGTCACGTTGACCACCGGCAAACCGGTGCTGGATAACGGTCGGCTGGATCGCTTTCAGGTCGATCAGGGTAGCATCGCCATCGAAGGCGACGGGCTGAATGCCAGCAACGTCGACCGCTTCGAAATCATCACCCGCAGCGCCAGGATCAACGCCGAGATCCAGGCCAAGAATCTGACCATCATCGCCGGTCGCAACGACGTCAACGCCGACACCCTCAACGCGACCGCGCGCGCCGATGACGGCAGCGCCAAACCGGGGTTGGCCATCGACTCCTCGGCCTTGGGTGGTATGTACGCAGGCGCCATCAAACTGGTGGGCACTGAGGCCGGGGTTGGCGTGAAGCTGGACGGCAAGATGGTTGCCAGTGGGGGTGATATCCAGCTTGATGCCAATGGGCATTTGAGTTTGGCCGAGATGGCTGCTGCCGGTGCTATCGATATCCAGGCGAAAAGCCTGGAAACCCGTGGACAGGTGTACGCCGGTAGCCGGTTGGAGGTGAAGACCCAGGGTGACCTGACCAACCAGAAAAACCTGGTGGCGCGCGACAGCATTCGCCTGGACAGCGGCGGCACGCTGAGCAACAACGCAATCATCGAAGCCGGGGTCAATGCTGACAACAGCCGCAACACCTCGGGCGATATCACTCTTACTGCAAAACAGCTGAACAACGGCGGCAAAACCGTGGTCGCCAGTCGCGACCTGAATGTCACGACGACCGCCGCGCTGAACAACCAGGGCGGTACGCTCAGCGGGCAGCGCATGACCACGGTCACAGCCGACGTTGTGGATAACCGCAATAAAGGCCGAATTCTTGGCAACACCGAACTGCATCTGAACGCCAACCAGGTACTGAACGCCCAGGGCGGCCTGATCAATAGCCAGGGCATTCTGACTGCCAACCTGGGCCATCTGGAAAACACCGCAGGCGAACTATCCAGCCTGAACAGCGCAACCCTGATCCTCGGCAGCCTGGACAACCTGACCGGCCTGGTCATGGCCGGCAAAAACCTCGATATCACCAACACGGGCGCGATCAACAACCAGGGCGGTGAATTGTCCAGCCAAGGCGTCATGACCGTGCGCACCGGCAGCCTGGATAACCGCAACAAAGGCACCGTTGCCGCCAATGGCAAGTTGGTGGTCAGTGCGACTGGCAAGGTCAACAACGCCGACAACGGCCTGATCGCCAGCCGTACAGCCGACGTTGAGTTCGATGCCGCCAGCCTGAATAACGCCAAAGGCACATTGCAAGGCAAGGGCTTGGTGACGGTGGATGTCGCGGGCGATATCGATAACCAGGGCGGCAGCATCATTGCCCAAGACGCCAAGTTGAGTGTCTTCGCGACCAACCTTGACAACCGCGGTGGCGTGCTCTCCAGCGTCAAGGCCGCGCTGGAGGCACGCACCACCGGCGTCTTGAAAAACGGCTACGACGTGAATCGCGTGGGCGGCACGATCCAGGCTCAAGGCCTGAACATCAAAGCCTTGAGCGGGTTGTTCAACGACGGCGGGCGCCTGGCCGCACAAGCCGGCGATGTCGTGATCACCAACGCGGCTGCGGATATCAATAATCGCAACGGCGGTATATATGCCACGGGCACGGTCCAAGTCATTGGCCGGCAGATGGACAACAGCGGCGGCGGGCAGGTCAGCGCCAGGCGCATCGACCTGGATCTCAGCGGCGCACTGAACAACAACGCGGGCATCATCGAAAGCCAGGACAGCCTGGACATCCTGGCCGCCAGCCTGAGCAACCAGGGAGGCCAACTGCGCACCCTGGGCCGCAACAGCACCACGGCGTTCGACATCGGCGGGCTGTTCGACAACAACGACGGCACCCTGGAGACCGCCAGCCAGGACGTGAAACTCGACAGCGGCAGCGTCCAGAACGTAGGTGGCAAGTTGTTCCACACCGGCCTTGGGCTGTTTGGCATCAGCCAGGCCAACCTGGGCCAGGCGGGTGGTCGCCTGGTGACCTACGGCAACTTGAACGTGACGGCTGACCGCTGGACCAACAACACCGCGATCCAGGCCGGGCATCTGGTCTTGAATGTCGGTCAGTTGACCCAGACGGCCACCGGCCAATTGCTCAGCACCAACGGCCTGGTTGGCCGGGGGAACAACTGGCGTGTCGACGGCCTGATCGGCAGCGATGGAGCCATCGACCTGCAACTGACCGGCGAATATGCAGGCAGCGGCCGCTTGAGCAGCCTGGGTGTCCTGGGGATCAAGGCCGCGCTGATCAATCTGGAGGCGAGCGGCAGTATCGCTGGCGGCGGCAGCACAACCGTCGTGGTCGATGGCGTCCTCAACAGCTACGGTCGGCTGACCTCGGCGGCGGACATGAGCGTCACTGCCGCCACGATCAACAACTACGGCACGCTGGGCAGTGCCGAGGCGCTTGGCGTATCGACCGGCGCCCTGCTCAACGAACACGGATTGATCTTCAGCGGCGGCAATACAAGCCTGCGCGTCGACAGCCTGACCAACCGCTATGCCGATATCTACAGCCTGGGTGATCTGAGCATCGATCGCGACGGCCTCGGCACGCGTGCCAGCCGCATCCTCAACAGTTCCGGCACGCTGCAAAGCGACGGCAACATGCGCCTGGCGGCCAGCACGATCGACAACGTCCGCGAGGTCTTGACCACCAACGATGCTGGCATCTACACCGCCTCGATCAGGGAAGTGGCCTGCATCGGAGGGGTCAATGCCGGTGATTGCGACGGCCCCAAGGTAAACCACGTCTGGCAGATCATTCAGCGCGATAAGTTCGAAGTCACCGCGGCCAGCGCCGCCTCCAGCATCACCACCGGCGGAAACCTGGATATCCAGGGCGACACCCTGACCAACCGGAGCAGCAGCATCGGCGTCGGCGGTGCATTGACCGCCAATCTGGTCAGCCTGAACAACATCGGCATCGAGACCGGTGAGATCGAAACCTCGCGCACCTTCATGTCCGAACGCACGCGCCACCCGAGTGGCTGGCGCGCCGCCGCGAATGACTTCACCAACAAATATTGGCTGCAGAGCCCGGGTTACACCCCCAACGATCTGGGTGGCCTTGAAGGGGCGATGAGCCGTTTCATCGGCATGACCGAGCGTGAGGTGCCAGAGTTTCGTACTCAAACGGCCTCCATCGATAGCCAGACCTACGCTGCGATTATCCAGGCCGGCGGACCGGTGGCTGTTAGCACCCAGAACAATGTCGACAGCAGCGTGGTACGCCCAGGCTACACCTATGTCGGCGCCGGCCCGCGCACCGATACTCAGGCTGACAACGTTTTCTCCACCCGCATCAACGTCAATCGGCAGCTATCCCCGGACCTGACCCAGCAACAGGTCGATCCGCTCGCCTTGCCGGGCTTTGACTTGCCCACCGGACAAAACGGCCTGTTCCGCATGAGCGGCAACGGCTCGACTACGCCGACCCAGGGCGCTGGCCTGCTGCAGGTGCGCGGGCTGGCTGACCGTTCGATGAGGTCCAATCCGCACAAGTACCTGATCGAGACCAACCCGGCGCTGACCGACATGCGCCAGTTCATGAGCTCGGACTACCTGCTGAAAAAACTGGGCTACGATCCGGACCTCGCCGCCAAGCGCCTGGGGGACGGCTTCTACGAACAACGCCTGATCCAACAGGCCGTGATCGCCCGCACCGGCCAACGCTTTCTCGACGGCCAGACCTCCGACGACAGCATGTTCAAGTACCTGATGAACAATGCCATCGCCAGCAAGGACGCCCTCCACCTGTCCCTGGGCGTCAGCCTGACCGCCGAGCAGGTCGCGGCCCTGACCCATGACATCGTCTGGATGGAAACCCGGACCGTGAACAATGAACAGGTATTGGTGCCGGTGCTCTACCTGGCCCAGGCCAACAACCGCCTGGCGGCCAATGGCGCGCTGATCCAGGGCGCCGATGTCAGCCTGATCGCCGGCAAAAATCTGAGCACCGCCGGCACCCTGCGCGCCTCCAGCAACCTGAGGGCCACGGCTGGCGACAGCCTGGTCAACAGCGGTTTGCTGGAAGCGGGTAACCGCCTTGAGGCGCTGGCGAGCAATAACCTGAGCAACCGGGCCGGCGGCATTATCGCTGGGCGTGATGTCAGCGTCGTCGCCTTGGCCGGTGACGTGAGCAATGAACGCACCATCACCCGCCACGCCAGCAGCACCGGCTACAAGACTGAACAACGCGACTTTGCCGACAACGCAGCGCGGATCGAGGCGAGCAATGACCTGACGCTGGGCGCCGGACGGGACATCGCCAACACCGGTGGCGTGCTCAAGAGCGGCAATGACATGAGTTTGCGGGCGGTGCGTGATGTAAATATCGCCTCCGCCGAGCAGGTGGACAGCAACACGATGGGCAGCAGACACCGGGACCAAACCATCACTCAAAATGGTTCCAGCGCTACTGCGGGCCGGGAGATGAAGGTGACGGCCGGGCAGGATCTGCGGGTCGTTGCCAGCAACATCATCGCCCAGAGCACCCTGGCGCTGACTGCCGGGCGCGATATCGCGATCACGTCTGCCGCCAACGAAAGCCATCGCTCGTCCCAGAGCAAAAAAGTCAAAAGTAGCAGCGACCTGGTGCGCCAGCAGTCTTCGGTTATCCAGTCGGGTGGGGACCTCAGCGCCAAGGCGGGGCAAGACCTGAGTCTCGTCGCCAGTCACCTGAAAGGGGCCAAGGACGTTGCGCTCGACGCCACGCGCGACATCAGTCTGCTGTCCGCAACGGACGAAACCGCAGAGTTCTACTCGAAGAAAAGCAAAGGCTCCTTTGGTCGCAGCCAAAGCGAGCAACGGGAAAGCTATGACAGCACCAACGTCGCGTCGGTGGTTGAGGCGGGGCAAGACCTGACGGTCAATACCAGCCAGGCCACCAGTGGCGGTGTCACGCTGGACGGCGGTCGCAACGTTACGGTGATCGGCAGCCAGTTGAACGCCGGCAATGATTTGGTGGTGGGGGCCACCGGTGATGTGGCGGTGCTCTCGGGTATCGAAGAACACGGCTCCTACAGCAAGAAAACCAAATCGGGTTTCCTCGGCTTGTCCAAGAGCGGCAAAAGCGAGTTGAAAACCACGGCTTCCCAAGTGGCCAGCGAGCTGGAAGCAGGCAACGATGTGGTGCTGGTCGCGGGCAACGACTTGCGTTTGCGCGCCAGCGAAACCACCGCCGGTAATGACGTGGAACTGCGTGCGGGCCTGGTCAAGGATAGCGGCGACATCAACCTCGTCGCGGCCAATGACACCGCTTACAGCCATAGCGAGCAATACAAGAAGAAAACCGGGCTCTCGGTCTCGGGTGGCTTCCTGTCGTTCTCCTCGGCCAAAGAGTCGGGCCGGATCGCGCAAAGCAGTACCAGCGTCGGCAGTCAGGTGACGGCGGAGCGCGACGCGACCCTGCAGGCTGAGCGTGACATCAACCTGGTGGGTAGTGGTATCGATGCTGGGCGTAATGTCAGTTTGAATGCCGGGCGTGATGTGAATGTTCTGGCGGCGCAGAACAGCCGATCCGAGCGGGATTGGGAGAAGAATAAGAAGGCTGGGATTGGTGTTTCTTCGGATGCCAACGGCATCAATTTCTTCGCTGGCGTGGATCGCACCAAAGAGAAAAACCGGCTTGAACAGCAAACCGCTGCCGCCAGCCAGATCAGTGCAGGGCAAGATGTTGCCATCAACGCTCAGCGCGATATCAACCAGACGGGTTCCGATCTGCGTGCCAGCCGTGACATAGGCCTCACGGCTGGACGCAATATCAACATTGATGCCGCGCGTGAAACACAACTAACCGAGCAGGAGCGTGAAGCCAGTCGTAATGGGCTTGGCATTTCGTTCAATCATAATTACGGCAACACCAAGGATGCGGTCAGCGGCGCAGGGAAAGGGGAGAACGGCGTCAGCAAGGCATCCAGCACCCTTAAAGGCATCGATGCCGTCACCCAATTCGTCAACGGACCGACCGTTGACGTCAAGTTCGGCAACAGCACGCAAACCAGTACTCAGCAGGTCATTGAGCAGACCAATCGCGCGTCGACGTTCGATGCGGGCAACGACCTAAATTTCAATGCCGGTAACGACGTCACGGTCAAAGGTGGTCAGCTAAAGGCCGGGCGGGATATCAACGTCAAAGGTCGCGACGTCACGCTGGATGTAGCGAAGGGAAGTGTCAGCCAGGAAAGCACTGATCGCCAAAGCTGGAGTGGGATTCATGGTGGCACCAGTGGTGGCTTCAAGCTAGGCGCCGGCGGCAGCTACGGTGTTGCCACCGAGGACGGCGTTCACGGCAGTTCGACGGCCACTCAGGTTGCCGCTGGAAGGGATGTCAACGTGGACGCCCGCCACGACATCAACCTGATAGGCACTCAGGTCAAGGCTGGGCGAGATATTGCGCTAGATGCCGGTAATGAGCTGAACATCAGGTCGGCGCAGAACGCCAGCGACAGTGAGAGCAATCGACACAACGGTGGTGGCGAGGCAGGCCTGACGTTCGGCTCTCAAGGCGTAGGCGTCTACGTCAGCGTGAATATCGGCAAGGGCAATCTTGATCGGGAAGGTAACCGACAGCAAGAAGCCTACCTCTACGCGGGCAACCGCCTGGGCTTCACCAGTGGTAAAGACACCAACATTAGCGGTGCTACCCTGCGCGGCGATGAGGTCGTTGGCCGTGTCGGCGGCGACCTGAACGTCTCCTCGGTGCCTGACACCGGTGAAGTCAAAGGCAAAGAGTTCGACCTCAGCGTCACAGCGACCTTTGGTCCAGGGGCTGGTCTCAGTGGCTCTGTGGGGTATGGACAGACAACCGGTGAGACCCATTGGGTCGAGCAGCAGACCAGCATCACCGGTAAAAACAAGGTCGACATCCGCACCGAGGATCACACCCAGCTGGACGGTGCCTTGATCGCTGCCGATAACGGCAACCTCAAACTGGACACCGGAACCCTGGGTTTCAGCGACATCGCCGGCAAGGACAAGGAGCACGGCTATTACCTGAACGTTGGTGGCAGCTACTCCAAGGGGGGCGGAGGCGCCCAGGACAGTAGCCAAGTTGGCAAAGGAGAGAAAGATAAAAACGGCTGGAGCATCAGCGGTTGGGAGTATGAGAAGGACCGTCAGCAGACCGTCCGCGCCACCGTTGGGGCTGGCGAAGTCGTGGTGCGCAATGACTCTCAAACCGGGGCTGATTCGACGGCAGGGCTCAACCGGGATGTGAGCAAGGCCTACGAGATCACCAAGGATGATGAATCTCGGACCGACTTGTATGTCACCAAATCTTCGGTGGATGCCGTGATGGATACCTCCGGGACCGTGACGGCTTGGAAGAACAGCATCAAAAGCTACCCCGATAGCAGCCTGAAAGCGTATGAGGACGCACTCAAGCTGGTTAATGGGCCGGTACAGGCCGCCGGACAGGCCTGGAACAGCATACAGGCACAGCGGGTATCAATAGAGGAGGTTCCTGCTTCTTCAAGAGCTGCGTTGGGGGATGAGGTTGCGCTGAATGTTGCGAAGAACCTGGTTCGCAATGGTAAGGATCCTGATGACATCGCGAAGCTGGAGCCTAAGGATGTAATCGCTATCCAATACTTCGCGGACCTATTCAAAACGTTTGTCACGCAACAAAAAAACTGTGGCGCTACAGGAGGCTGTGCATCGGGTGACGAGGGCCAGAAGGATCCGGTCCACTATGTTGATGCTGATGGCAACAGCATGATTGTGAATTTTAAGCCGTTGGTACCAAGTACCCCCGGCGGAAATGTGTTGGTTCAAGCCGACGCTTTACAGACCTATCTCGATAAATTGAACCCAGCGCAAGCGCAGCTTGTACGCTTGGGGATACAAGCCGTCATGGGACCAGCCAAAGCCGCGGTGAGTCTGGCCGGTAATGTGGTGGTGGATAAGCTGTTCGGAGACAAAATCGCCGACGCTAAAGATGCTTTGTCAAAATCCCTAGCGAGCGAGCTCAGTGGTAAGAGCAAGGACGATTTGGAGCATAGCGATGATCGTTTCAAGGAACTTTTCAAGCGTGGGGCAACTGATCAAAAAGGTGATGTATACGTTCGTGGTGCAACGACGCTGCTGGATATTGCCTTGGGGACCGTCACCAACGCTGCCGGGTCCGTAGCGGGCAAGGCCATTGGTATTGTGGGTAAGGGGTCTTCGGATGGTGTAACGAAAGGGCGCGATGAGCTGGGGGTTGGTCCGAGGGATCCTGATTGGGACAAGAAGTTTGCGGAGAATCCGCCGAAGGGATGGGTGGAAACGGGGGGGGCAAAAGGGCCCGACCAGGCTCTGCCCAATAACCAAAGATTGCTTTCAGGAACTCCTGGTCAAGTAACTGGCGGTAGCTCAACAAAGCTAGGGCAGAATCTGAACCAAGCAATGGGGAGAAATCGCACCGACTCGTGGGCTGGTTATCAGGCTCAGCACCTGATTCCTTCGGAGTTAAAAAATCATCCTATTCTGAAGAAGGTAGGGATTGATCTGGATGACTCCTCTAATGGCATATTTTTGCCGGCAAGTAAGGCTAAGCCAGAGGGCGCCATAAGCGGTATGCCGAGACATACAGGTAGCCATCCAAACTATACTGAGGCTGTACGAAAAAGTTTGAATGAGATGGACCGAAATCTACCTGTGGAACGGTTGCAAAAACAGGTTTTCGACTTGCAGGGTAGGTTGAGAAATGTTACTGGGTCGGGCATGCCTGTCCGCAACGTAGACGGCGCTAAGACAGAGGTATGGTTGAAATGGTTAGGGAAGTAGAGTTGGGTGAAAATAGCAATCTGGTAAATGAAGTTATTGGCTTTGTAAATAGTGGGTTGCTCTTGAGATCTGTCAATCAGGTTGTTTTGGGAGGTGCCGAAATTTCTGATCTTGCAACGGCAAAAAAATATGCCTGGGTTCAGGTCTATGGGGAAGAGTCTTTCACTTGGGCTGACTTAAGATCAGAGAAGATGAGTGAGGTTTGGGATGTTGTTTACGGTGGGGGCGAAAAATATACTGAGATGGATATTAAACTATCCGAACTTTTGGATGAGTTGAGTCGCTCAGTTCAAAAGCAGCTCCTCCCGAAGCATAGAGAACTATTGGATGATATTGTCTCGGATCTAAAGTGCTGTCTGTATAGTCGAGCTGTTCAAGGTAAGACTAATGAATTTTTTGAGGGAATACTTTCCGCTTATTTAAGCGGTGGGTGGCCGTGTGGGTGGGTAGGTGGCTGGCCCAAGGGCAGTCTCCTTGTATATCGTGACGATGCAACAGATACGGGGGGAATAGGGGACAGACCCTGAGAAATCCCCGATTTTTCTTACGATAAATCAAGAAGTTGGGAATTGAAGAGACCTGCATGGGTCGGCAACTTGTATTGCACCACACAAAAACAAGACACCGACCCTATGCAGGCCATCCGATTCTTACACAGCGCGCTCGCCCAAGCACTTCCCACTGTCCATTCTCGTCGTCTGAAAACATTGATGTGTTGTGTCAGCGCATTACTCCAAGGACGTCGGCTCACTCTGACGGGGCTTGGCCGATTCATGTCAGGCAAGGCCTACCCCAAACACGCCATCAAACGAGTCGATCGGTTGCTGGGTAATCGGCATCTGCAAACCGAGCGCTCGCTGTTTTACTGGGTCATGTTGCGAGCCTTGCTGGGGTCGCTGAGGCATCCGTTGATCCTGGTCGATTGGTCGCCGATCGATGCGGCTGGAGAGTTCTTTTTGTTGCACGCAGCCATTCCTTTGGCGGGACGTTCGTTCCCGATTTACGAAAGCGTTCATGAGCGCGAGGGTTGTCCGAAATATCAAAAACGGTTGCTGCAAACGTTGGCCGAAATGCTCCCCAAAAACTGCGTTCCGATCCTTGTAGCTGATGCAGGTTTTCGCCGGCCATGGATCAAAGCCGTCGAGGCGCAAGGCTGGTATTACGTGGGGCGAGTGCGTAACCGGGACCTCTACCGCAACGACGCACACACTTGGCTGCCGGTTAAAAACCTCTACGCCCTGGCGTCGTCCTCACCGAAATCACTGGGTCGGATCGAGATGACCCAAAGCGCTCCACACTTCATCCATTTGTACTGCGTCAGGCATTCGGCAAAGGGTCGCAAACATCAGCGTGTCACCGGTTCAATCGCCAAAAACAAACTCAGCAGGCAATCGGCTAATCGTGAACGAGAACCTTGGTTATTGGCCAGCAACCTACCGGAGGATCAATGGAATCCATCGAGAATCGTGGCCATTTACAAGCAGCGTATGCAGATAGAAGAAGGCTTCAGGGATGTAAAAAGCGAGCACTTTGGAGTCGGCGTGACTCGCCATCGGAGTCACTGTCCGCGCCGAATCGCATTCTTGTTTCAATGGCGCAGGCTTGTGCGGAATTGGTCGGAGCAGCCGACACGGCACCCGCTCAGAAAGCTATTGCAGGAATGAATCATTGGTACAAGGCCTACGCTGTACCGCATATGACTACCGCCATAAAGCTGGCAAAAAAACAATCTGACGCTTAAGTTCTCGGAAATCACCCGGCGGAGACGGATCTGTCATCTCCGGCATGAACGTCTCCTATGGGTCGATTTCTGCCTGTCGCCACCGGCAGCTATAGGTCCAGGCTGTGTAAAAACGCAGGCCTCGTTTTGAAGTCTGTGTCGCTACGTAAAATCTGACCGTGATTGGCAGATCAGTGGTCCTGAAATTTGCGTAGGAACGCGGTTTTCGTTCCGATTCGAACCTTCAAACCTGCTCTAAAACGTTTTTACACAGCCTGGGTCGAAACCGGCCAACCCACGGTGGAGAAATCAAGCCAGGCTTCAGCGAAGCCTTCCCCCACGTTTGCCTTTTTTGAGCGAAATTTCTGGGCAAGGTCTTCGGAAGTTTCCTTCAAGTTGTGGCGGTTTTCGTGAACTGGTGCGCAGTGAGTTCGATCGATAGGCTTTGGGAGTCACTGCATATTCAGTGGCAGGGCGTAGGAACCCTTCAACCTCCCAAAGACGACATAAGTGTCGACTTCTGATTTGCGGCTGCTGACTTGCGTCCGTAAAATCAGTTGCGGCGGCTGTGCGCGGGCACGCTTCGGCGTGGTCGAGTGTCTCTGGGGCTCGATATTCCTACCCCGCGTATAGCTGCCACCCATGCCTGTAGGAAGGCAAATGGCAGCTCCTATTTTTCCTGGAGTTCTAAAAATGCCAACACTTCATCCTGATCCACCCTACGAAAAGCAAATTCCCCACCCCAAAAACCGCTTCATGGCGTTGACCAGCAACTGCACCGACATGCCCACTCTGTTCGTCGATACCCACGCGCCGCTGGACATTCTGACCGAAGCCGCCAGCTATCGAATTCGCGCCGTCACCCAAGTGCTTGAGAACCTGTCCATGCGCGGTTCAGTCGAGTGCGATTCGATGATCCTCAGTGATTTTGCCTTGCTCTGCGCCATTCCGCTGCGCGATGGCTGTGATGTGCTGGATGTGATTGGGCGGCGGTTGCGGGCTCGGTCTTCGGACTAGAGCCGAGTGGTTCTTGTGGCGAGGGGGCTTGCCCCCGTTGGGTCGCGAAGCGGCCCTAAAAATCTGCGATTCGGTTTTGTCAGACATACCGCGGGGCTTGGTTTGGCGACTGCTTCGCAGTCGAACGGGGGCAAGCCCCCTCGCCACAAGAGCAGGATCAAAAGATCGCAGCCATCACCGTTGTCCGGCAACCAACGCTTCCTTAGTTGTCGGCACCGCCAAACTATCAATCACATGCACGCTATACCCCGGCACATTCTTGGCGTGGTGTTTGGCCTGCGAGGCCATTTCCGCCAGTTGGCTCGCGTCGAGCTGTCCGCAGGCCTGTGGATGCAGATGCACCACGCCGATGGATAGCGACAGCAGCGGAAACTCCTGCCGTACGCCTTGGCGGTTGGGGGCGATGAAGCAGCCGGCTTCCAGGTGTTCGCTGCGGTAGAAGCGTCGGCATTGGCTGTGGAAGTCGTCCAGCAGTTGGTTCAGGCGTTTGCGCCAGTCTTCGGGGCCGAGCACCAGCAGGAAGTCGTCGCCGCCGATATGGCCGACGAAGTCGCGGGATGGGTCGACGCGGTCGTTCAGGCATTGCGCCAGGCACAGTAGGACTTCATCCCCGCGACCGTAGCCGTAGATGTCGTTGAAAGGTTTGAAGCTGTCGATGTCCACGTAGCAGATCACCGATTCCCGTTCCTGTTGCAGCAGGCGTGTCAGGCATTGCTGGATCGGCACGTTGCCTGGCAGCAGGGTCAGCGGGTTGGCGTAGCGGGCTTGCTGGATTTTCAGTTCGGTAATCAGTTTGAGCACGTCGATCACTCGGCCCAGGCCCAGATAGCCGCCGTTGAGGGTGATGATGAAGTCTTCTTCGATGCGTTGGCGGGCGCGGCTGGTGATCAAGCGGCTGACCTGTTGCAGCGACTGGCTCAGTTCCACGGCGAGGAAGTCGTCGCTCATCAAGCGGCTGATGGGTTTGCGGGCGAACAGGTCGGTGGCAAATGGCTTGAGCAGGGCGTCGGAGAGTGAATGACGGTGAACGATGCCGCACGGCCTGCCTTGCTTGTCGAGCACCGCCAGGGAGTTCAGGTTGGCCTGGCGGCGGAAGGCTTCCAGTACGGTGGCGGTCGGGGTGTCGCTGGCCATCGCCGGTTGGTCGTTGAGCAGGGCGCTGAGGTCACTGGCGTCCTCGTTCAGCATCGCTGCGGCGCTGGTTGGTTTGGGCATCAAGGTTCGGGCATCGCGGGGCGGATGCTCCTGGGGCCGGCAGAGCAGATAGCCTTGCACAAGATCGACGCCCATTTCGGTCAGCACGGCGAGTTCTTCTGGCAATTCGATGCCTTCGGCGATCACTTTTGCCCGCGAAGCCTTGGCGATCTGCAGGATCGAACCGACGAATTCACGTTTGAGTGCGTCCTGATGGATGCCGTCGATGAAGTGCCGATCAATCTTGACGTAATCCGGGCGTAATTCCGACCACAGCCGCAAGCTCGAATAACCCGCGCCCAGATCATCCAGCGCAATGGAAAAACCCATCGCCCGATAGTGATGCAGGGCGGTTTGCAGCAACTGGAAGTCGTCGGTCGGGGTCTGTTCGGTGAGTTCGATCACCACCTGGCTCGGCGGTATGCCGAAATCCTGCAGCAGTTGCAGGGTGCGTCCGGGTTGGTGGGCGGCTTCGAGCAGCGATTCCGGGGACACATTGAGGAACAGTTTGCCGGGCAGTTGCTGTTCATTGAAACGTCGGCAAGCGCTTTGGCGGCAAGCGATCTCCAGTTCGCTGAGGCGACCGGCCTGGCGAGCGACCGCGAACAGGGCAATGGGGGAGTGCAGCGGGCTGTTGGAGGGGCCACGGCTGAGGGCTTCGTAGCCGATGATCTGTCGTTCGGAGAGGGAGATGATCGGCTGGAACAGGCTGTGCAAACCGCTTTGAGTCAGTATTGAGCTCAAGGCACTCAGCTGTTCGGTTGTGGTCATGGCGATCTCTGGCGATAAAAAAAGGACCGGGAGCGCAAAGCTCCCAGTCCTTTATTTCACGACAGAATGATGACTGTTTGATGACGCTCCGGGGAGCGTCAGCATTAAATTGCCATCATCCTGATTGTCACCACTTAGTGCTTGGCGACCGCGGTGTTGAGTTTCAAGTAATCCAGCAGAATCCGCCCGGTCTCGCTCAGGTAGGCGTCGTCTTCTGGCTTGGTCTTGTCCGGCTCGGCCGCGATGGCATCTTCGTCTTCTTTCTTCAGCTCTTTGAGCGGCTCTTCACCCTTGGCCTTGCGACGGATGTTTTCCATGGCCAGTTGCTTGGCTTCGATATCGGCGTGTTGTGCACGACGGTCGGCTTCATTGAGGCTGACGGTTTTTTCGGCCATCAGCTTCTGGGCCAGGGCCAGTTTGTCGCGGATGAACACGAACTCCGCGTCTTTGGCCGTGCGCACGTCATGCTCGGACTTAAGCGCTGTGATGAACGGTTTGAACGGGTCAACCGCCGGCTTGATGGCCGCACGGATGGTGTCCCACGGCATGGCTTCCGGCAGGGCGCTTTCGCCGATTTCCTTGGTGTCGATGATCGACGGGTAATCGATGTCCGGCAGTACGCCCTGATGCTGGGTGCTCTGGCCGGAAACCCGGTAGAACTTGGCCAGGGTCAGTTTCAGTTCGCCATGGTTCAGCGGCTGAATGGTCTGCACGGTGCCTTTGCCGAAGGTCTGGCCGCCGATGATCAGTGCACGGTGGTAGTCCTGCATCGCACCGGCGAAGATCTCCGACGCCGAGGCGGACAAACGGTTGACCAGCAACGCCATCGGGCCTTTGTAGAACGCGCCCGGGTTTTCATCTTCCAGTACATCGACCCGGCCGTCGGCGTTACGCACCAGCACGGTCGGACCTTTGTCGATGAACAGGCTGGTCAGCTCGGTGGCTTCCTGCAAGGAGCCGCCGCCGTTGTTGCGCAGGTCGATGACCACGCCGTCGACCTTGTCTTTCTGCAGTTCGGTCAGCAGCTTCTTGACGTCGCGGGTGGTGCTCTTGTAATCCGGATCGCCGGCACGGAAGGCCTTGAAGTCCAGGTAGAAGGCCGGGATCTCGATGACGCCGAGCTTGTAGTCCTTGCCATCCTGCTTGAGGCTGAGGATCGACTTCTTCACCGCCTGATCTTCAAGCTTCACCGCTTCGCGGGTGATCGGCACGATCTTGCTGGTCTGGTCATTCGGCGCATTGCTGGCCGGAATCACTTCCAGGCGCACCACGGTGCCTTTCGGCCCACGAATCAGTTTGACCACTTCGTCCAGGCGCCAGCCGACCACGTCGACCATCTCTTTGTTGCCCTGGGCTACGCCGATGATCTTGTCGGCCGGTGCCACTTGCTTGGTCTTGTCGGCCGGGCCGGCAGGCACCAGGCGCACGACTTTGACCTGGTCGTTATCGCTCTGCAACACGGCGCCAATGCCCTCCAGGGACAGGCTCATGTTGATGTCGAAGTTCTCCGCGTTATCCGGCGACAGATAGTTGGTATGCGGGTCGTATGACATGGCGAAGGTGTTGATGTACGCCTGGAAGATATCTTCCGCGCGGGTCTGATCCAGACGCACCAGCTGATTCTTGTAACGCTTGGTCAGGGTTTCCTGAATCTGCTTTGGCTCTTTGCCGGAAATCTTCATCCGCAGCACTTCGTCCTTGACGCGTTTGCGCCACAGGTCGTCCAGCTCGGCGGTGGTCTTGAGCCAAGGGGCATCCTTGCGGTCGACCAGCAAGGTTTCCTTGGTGGTGAAGTCGATCTTGTCGACGCCCTTGTTCAGCTCGGCAAGGGCAAAGTCCAGACGCGCCTTGACGCGGTCCAGATAGCGCTTGTAGATGGTGAACCCGGCGTTCAGGTCGCCGCTCTTGAGGAAGTCGTCAAACTGGGTTTTCCATTTGTCGAATTCGGCAATGTCACTGGCCATGAAGTAGCTGCGCGATGGATCCAGCAGCTTGAGGTAGCTGTCGTAGATGATCGCGGAGCGCGCATCGTCGAGCGGCGGCTTGCTGTAATGGTGACGCTTGAGCAATTCGACGACGTTCAGACTGGCGATGACTTCGTCGCGATCGGGCTGAAGCTTGTCCCAGCTGTTGGCTGCGAACGAATTGCTCGACATCGGCAAGAGACCGAGACCAATGACAAGAGCGAGGGCGGTGCTGGGGAAAAAATGCTTCATGCTGATTCGACGCGGGGACAATTGATCACGCATATTAGGCCGTCTTTGAAGTCGCCGGTTCCCACAAGGGCCGGTCGCATAATGCAAGAAAGCCCGGCGCTATAGCTTCGGGCTCAGTCCAGACTCACTATGGAGGCACTGTGAAAGCATTGCAAGGCGTTGAGGGGCGAGTGGAGTGGGTTGAGGAGCCGAGTCCTACGTGCGATGTAGGACAAGTTCGTATCCGAGTGGCGGCAGCGGGACTCAATCGAGCCGATTTGTTACAGAAAGCGGGCCTGTATCCGCCACCGCCGGGAGCCAGTCAAGCACTGGGTCTTGAGTGTTCGGGGGTGATCAGCGAGGTCGGCCCGGGCTCGTCCTGGCAGGTCGGAGATCGGGTTTGCGCCTTGCTGGCCGGGGGTGGGATGGCCGAAGAGGTAGTTGTCGACGGACGGCATGTGTTGCCGGTTCCCGAAGGATTGTCCCTGGCCGAGGCCGCGGCGCTGCCGGAAGTGTATGCGACTGTTTGGCTGAATTTGTTTCAGCTGGCTTCGCTAAAACCGGGTGAGAAAGTTCTTCTGCATGCCGGAGCAAGTGGAATCGGTTCAGCT
Source organism: Pseudomonas sp. GW822-FHT07A10 (assembly GCF_058798795.1). Classification (NCBI taxonomy): domain Bacteria; kingdom Pseudomonadati; phylum Pseudomonadota; class Gammaproteobacteria; order Pseudomonadales; family Pseudomonadaceae; genus Pseudomonas; species Pseudomonas sp. GW822-FHT07A10. Next base: position 420,373 of record NZ_JBXAKV010000003.1, on the reverse strand, counting down.
GCCATTCAGCTGTGCAAGGCGTTTGGCAACCCGTGCTGGGTCAGCGTCGGCTCCGAGGATCGTCTGGCCTACTGCGAAGCGCTGGGTGCCCAGGGTGGCGTGGTGCGCAATAAGGATCTGGAGCGCCTGAACGATCTGGGGCCGTTCGATGTGATCCTGGATCCGGTGGGTGGCAACTACGCGGCATTGAACCTCAAGCTGCTGGCTCGCGATGGTCGTTGGGTGTTGATCGGTTTGATGGGCGGTCGTGAAGCGCAACTGGATCTGGCGCAGGTGCTGGCCAAGCGCGTGCAACTGCTGGGTTCGACCCTGCGCAATCGCGACGAGCAGTTCAAGGCCGATTTGTTCAGCGATCTCAGCCAGCACGTCTGGCCGCTGTTTGCCGAAGGGCGTTTGAGCCCGCAACTGGCCAGGACATTTGCGATCGAGGACGCCGAAGCGGCGTTTGCGGAGCTGGCGACCAATCAGGTGTCGGGCAAGCTGGTGTTGGTGATTGACGACAGCCTGAGCTGAAATCGGGTTGGCTGCCAAAAGATCGCAGCCTCGCTTCGCTCGACAGCTCCTACAGGTGTAAACAATCCATTTGTAGGAGCTGTCGAGCGAAGCGAGGCTGCGATCTTTTGCTTTTACTTCCAGATATGGATCGGCCAGCCGGCTTTTTCGGCGTGTTCGAGCAACACTGGATCCGGGTTCACCACATGCGGGAAATCCACCTTCAGCAGCAGCGGTAAATCGTTGCGTGAATCGGAATAGAAACTCGCGCCTTCAAGGTTTTCCTCTTCGGCGTCCAGCCATTCCAGCAAGCGGGTGATTTTGCCTTCGCGGTAGGTCAGGGTGCCCACCGTGTTGCCGCTGTACACCCCGTGCGCCACTTCCAGCTCGATGCCGAGAATTTCGTCGATGCCCAGACGGTCGGCAATCGGCTTGACCAAATGCGTGCCCGAGGCGGAGATCACCAGAATCCGGTCTCCGGCCTTGCGGTGGGCGGCGATGGTTTTGGTGGCGTCGCTGAATATGATCGGCTCGATGAAGTCTTCCACCCAGGGCGCTACCAAGTGCTCGAGCTCTTGCGGCGTGCGACCGATCAGCGGCTCCAGGCTGAAGGCCATGTAGTCTTCCATGGCCAGGTGGCCCCTGCCGTACGCATCCATCAATTCCTTGTCGCGACGCAGGAAGGATTCGCCATCGACCCAGCCGAGGCGGGCCATCTGTTCGCTCCATAGCGAGGCGCAGTCGCCGTGGATCAGGGTTTCGTCCAGATCAAAAATTGCCAGGGCCATCAGTGCAGTTCTCTCTTCAACATCAGCAAGGTCATCAGGCTACCTTACACAGGGCTGTCGGATCGATGGAAAGTGCCAGGCGCTGACCATCGGGATGCAGGTCGGACGCCGAGCGGTTCAGCACATCCACCACCAGTTCCACGCCCCGGGCTTCGACCCGGTAGCGAATTACGTTGCCCAACAGGCTGTGGCTGCGCACCTGTGCGTCGAGTTCGCCGTTCAGGCTCAGCTCGATGGCCTCCGGGCGAATCGCGATGCGGTGGGTGATCGGCCGTTGCAGCAGTTTGCTGGCGCTGTCGGCGTCCAGCAGGTTGTAGTTGCCGATGAAGCCTGCGGCAAACACGTCGACGGGGGCGGTGTAGAGGGTTTCGGCATCGCCACTCTGTACGATCTTTCCCTGATTCATCAGGAAGATTCGGTCAGACATGGTCAGGGCTTCTTCCTGATCGTGCGTGACGAAGATCGTGGTCAGGCCGAGTTCGCGCTGGATCTGACGGATCTGTTCGCGCAAGTGCTTGCGAATCCGCGCATCGAGCGCCGACAGCGGCTCATCCAGCAACAACAGGCGAGGCCGTGTCACCAACGAACGAGCGAGAGCGACACGCTGGCACTGGCCACCGGACAGCTGATGCGGGTAGCGGGCGGCGAAGTCATTGAGCTCTACCAGTCTCAGCACTTCGGCGACGCGTTTTTGGCTGTCGTCGGCGTTGACCTTCTGCATACGCAAACCGAAGGCGACGTTCTGCTCCACGGTCATGTTCGGGAACAGCGCATAACTCTGGAACACCATGCCGATCCCACGTTTCTGCGGGCTCAGCGGGACGAGGTCGTGACCTTCCAGCAGAATCTGGCCGCCGTCCACCGAGGTCAGGCCGGCGATGCAACGCAGCAGCGTGGACTTGCCACAACCGGACGGGCCGAGCAGGGTGACGAATTCGCCTTTCCTGATTTCGCAGTTGATGTCGCTGAAGACGGTGGTGCCTGAGTAATCTTTCTGAAGATGTTGGACGCTCACATAGCTCATTCGCTTTTGTCCTTGTTCAAGATATTGGCCACCCAGGTCAGAACCAGCACAAAGAAGAAGTAGGAAATCACCAGCGCACTGGTGAAGTGGCCGCTGCTGTTGCGCATGTTGTTGAGGTAGACCTGCAGGGTTTCGTAGCGGGTGCCGACGAGGATGTTGGCGAACACGAACTCACCGAACAGGAACGAGAAGGACAGCAGCAACGCTACCATCAGCCCCTTGCGCAGGTTCGGCAACACCACCAGGAAGGCTGCTTGCCAAGTGCTGGCGCCGAGCAGTTGCGCGGCGTCCATCAGGTCGCGCAGGTTGATCGCTTGCAGGTTGTTGGTGATCGCCCGGTACATGAACGGTAGCGCCACGGTGAAGTAGCAACCGATCAGAATCCATGGCGTACCCACCATCGCGAACGGCCCCGAACCGTAGAGCTGCAACAGCCCCACCGACGACACCACCGGCGGCACCGCGAAGGGCAGCAGGATCAGGATGTTCATCAGCGCGTCGAGCTTCGGGAAGTGGTAATGCACCACGAACAGCAGCGGCAGGATCAGCACCACCGACAGAATCAGCGAGCCGATACAAACCAGCAACGACTGACCGAATGCGTCGAGAAAGCGCGGATCGCTCCACAGCTGGATGTACCACTTGAAGGTAAAGCCGCTGGGCATAATCGTCGCCGACCAACTGCTGGCGATCGAGTAGATCAGGGTTCCGAGCAGCGGCAATAACAGAATGGCAAACAGCAAATACACGATGACCCGGTGGTAGACACCGACGGGCCCCAGTTCAGCGCGAGACATGGTAGCTCCTCTTCAACAGCAGCTGATGCACGATGGTCACCAGGGTCATCAACGCCACCAGCACCACGGCCAAGGCGCTGGCGAGGTTCGGGTCGAGGGAAATGTCGCCGGATACCATCGCCGCGATACGGATCGGCAACACGTTGAAGTTGCCGGTGGTCAGCGCGTAGACCGTGGCGTAGGCGCCCAAGGCGTTGGCCAGCAGAATCACGAACGTGCCCAGCAGCGCCGGGGTCAGCACCGGCAGACCGATGTGTCGCCAGAATTGCCAACCGCTGGCCCCGAGCAAGGCGGCGGACTCACGCCAGTCTTCGCGCAGGGCATCGAAGGCCGGGTAGAGCAACAGCACGCCCAGGGGAATCTGGAAGTAGGTGTAGAGAATGATCAGCCCGGTTTTCGAGTACAGGTTGAAATCCTGAATGATTCCGGCCTGTTTCAGCATGATGGTGAAGGTGCCGTTGAACCCCAGCAAGATGATGAACGCGAAGGCCAGGGGCACACCGGCGAAGTTGCTGGTCATGTTGGCGAACGCATTCACGAAGTTGCGCAGTTTCGAGTCGACCCGGCGCAGGGAGTAGGCGCCGAGCACGGCAATGACGATGCCGAATACGCTGGACCAGAAACTGATCTCAAGGCTGTACTGGATCGCCTGCAAATAGAACTTCGAGTTGAAGATTTTGCTGAAGTTGGCCAGGCCCCAACCGAACTCTTCCGATTGCAGGCTGTTGATCATCACCCAGAGCAGCGGGGCGATCTCGAACACGAAGAAGAAAATCGCGAAGGGCACCAGGCACAGAGCGGCCAGCCATTTACCGCGGGTCATGGCATTCACTTGAGCAGCTCCCGGCACACAGGTTTGTCGTGGGGCACGCCCAGCAGTTCGCAGACGGTGCCGCACAGTTCGGTTTGTTTCGGTGCAGCGCCTTGGTTGAAGCTGAAGGCGTCGCCGAGGACGAACAGCGGCACTTCGCGTTCTTCAGGCAGCAGGCCGTTGTGCGAGCGGTCGTTGTTCATGCCGTGGTCGGCGGTCACCAGCACCTGGTATCCGGCATCGAGCCAGCCTTGCAGGTAGTCGGCGAGGATGACGTCCGCCGAGCGGGCGCTGTTGCGGTATTGCGGGGTGTCGAGGCCGTGCTTGTGCCCGGCGTCGTCGATGTTCATGGGGTGGACCAACAGAAAGTTCGGCGCGTGGCGCAGGCGCAGGTTTTCCGCGTCGGCGAACAGGTGCGAGTCCGGGTAGTGGTCGCTCCAGTAGAAGTGACCGTGCTGGATCGGCAGTTTCGGGTCGTCGGTGTGACGGTCCCGGGCGGCCACGAACGGTGAACGGTTATACAACTCGCTGACCCAGTGATAGGCCGCGGCGGCGGTTTTCAGGCCGGCGTCGGTGGCGTAATGGTAGATGCTGCGCTGATTGGACAGGCGCGAGACGTTGTTGTGAACGATGCCGCTGTCGATCGGCGTAACGCCGGTCAGGATGCATTCGTAAAGCGGTCGGGACAGGGCCGGCAGTTCGCACTCCAGTTTGTAGAGCACCGCGCGTCCTGCGCCAACGTAAGCCTGCAGATGCCCCATGGCGTGGCGCGCGACTTCGTAATTGAGGCCGTCGAGCACGACAAGGATGACGTTGTGCTTCATGGGGGTGGGACTCCGCGAAAACAGATGATTCAAGTACGCAACCAATCCCTTGTGGGAGCGGGCTTGTGTGGCGAGGGGGCTTGTCGGACCGCCGCATCGCCCCGTTGGGCCGCGCAGCGGACCCAGTATCTACGAGCGCTGCGCACTCGAACGGGGGCAAGCCCCCTCGCCACAGGCCCGCTCCCCCATTTGGATCTCCATCGGAGTTCCAAATGGGGATCTACAGGTTTACGGCATATTGATGATGACTTCTTCCTGCCACTTCTGCGGCAGCGACTTGGAGGTCTTTTCCCACGCGTCGGCGTCTTTGATCGGCGTGACCTTTTTGTACTGTTCGTTAGGCAGCAGCTTGGCCTTGACCTCTTCTGGCAGAGTCAAATGCTCGGCGCGAATTGGACGGGCGTTGCCTTTTGCCAGGTTGATCTGGCCAGCGTCGCTGAAGATGTATTCGCGGGCCAGTTTGGCGGCGTTCGGGTGCTTGGCGTATTTGTTGATGATGGTGGTGTAGCCGGAAATCACCGAGCCATCGGATGGAATCAGCACGGTGTAGTCATCCGGATTCGCCATCTTGGCCTTGTAGCTCAGGCCGTTGAAGTCCCAGACCACGCCGACTTCGATTTCACCCTTTTCCATGGTGGCGATCGTCGGGTTGGCCATGGACAGGCGGCCTTGCTTGGCGATGTCTGCGAACAGCAACAGGGCTGGCTGAATGTTTTTCTCGTCACCGCCATTGGCGAGGGCGGCGGCCAGTACGCCGTTGGCAGCCTGGGCTGCGGTGCTCACGTCACCGATGGAGACTTTGTACTTGCCGCTCTTGAGGTCGGCCCATTTGGTCGGTGCTTCGGAACCGTGCAGCAGCTTTTTATTGATGATGAACGCGATGGAGCCGGTGTAGGCCAGTGCCCAGTTACCGTCCTTGTCCTTGGCCCAATCCGGAACCTGTGCCCAAGTACTCGGCTTGTAAGGTTGCACCACGCCCTGCTTGACCGCGATCGGGCCGAAGGCGGCACCGACGTCGCCGATGTCGGCTGTGGCGTTGTCTTTTTCGGCGGCGAACTTGGCGATTTCCTGGGCCGAGCTCATGTCGGTGTCGATGTGTTTCAGGCCGTATTTCTTGGCCAGGTCTTCCCAAGTGCCTTTCCAGTTGGCCCAGTCATCGGGCATGCCGACGCTGTTGACGGCGCCTTCCGCTTTCGCAGCGGCTTCGAGTGTTTTCAGATCGGTATCCGCCGCCATGGCGGCAGTGCACAGGGCAATGGTCGAGCCTAACAGTGATGCCAGGAAAAACTGTTTCATCCGAAGCTCCTTTGGGCGTTTTCAACGCTGCGTTTGCGGTTGTGTTGGTCTAGGTCAGCAATACCTGAGCCAATTTAGGCGTCCTGGATGACATTTTGATGTCGACGACCGGTCGGCCTGAATTTCCTGCGCTCGGATACGCGGGGTGCGAGATAAGCGTAGACCATGGCTAAAGGGCTGATATGAAAGGGACTTGGCCATGAAATTGCAGGTGTCTGGCGCAACCGTTCGGCGGCTTTGTCATCTGTCAGTCATCTGCAGTGCCTAGGCTTGCAGGCAGTTGATGGAGCCCGGTTTCGATCGCGGTTCTGCCCTGAATCAGTGCTGGTCTAGTCCAGATAGGTAACGTTGATGCGCATCGAGACAACCAAAGCGGTGACAGCGATCGGGCAGGTTCTGCAAGAACAGCTCGACCATGGCCTGTTGGCGCCCGGGAGCAAGTTGCCGGCCGAGCGCAAGCTCAGTGAGTTGTTCGGTACCACGCGGATCACCGTGCGTGAGGCGTTGTTGCAGTTGGAGGCCCAGGGCCAGATTTATCGCGAGGAGCGGCGCGGCTGGTTCGTGTCGCCACCGCGGTTGGCTTATAACCTGATGCAACGCAGCCACTTTCACGCGATGGTCAGCGCCCAGGGGCGGGTGCCGTCCACCGAGGTGATTTCGGCACGCTTGCAACCGGCGTCAGCGGCGGTATGTGCCTGGCTGCAGCTGCCAGCGCTGTCGAGCGTGATCCAGATCTGCCGCTCGCGACGGATTGACGGGCGATTGGTGCTGTACGTGGAGCACTACCTGAACCCGCAGTATTTTCCGGGGATCCTGGACTTCGATCTGAATCAGTCGATGACCGAACTGTATGCGCGGCATTACGACTTGCATTACGGGCGGGTGCGCTTCGAGATCGTGCCGACCGCGTTGTCGGTGGACGCCGCGGCGGCTTTACGGGTATCGGTGGGCAGCCCGGGGTTGCGGATTGCCCGGGTCAACTACGATCAGCATCAGCGGCTGATCGATTGTGACCTGGAGTTTTGGCGCCATGATGCGATTCATGTCGGGGTGGATGTGGTCTGAACCCGCGCTGCGCCTGCCCACACGATATTTCCCGTCTACGCAGATTGTTCGCCACCGGGGGTGATCACCTGAATGCTCATCCGCGGTGTCGCCAGATCCAATCCGGCCTCATCCAGATGCCGCTTGAGCGACAGGTTGAACGCCCGGGACACTTCCCACTGCTTGATCGGCGCGGTCTTGAAGCGGGCGCGAAGAATCGCATTGCCTGACTCGAAACTCTCTACACCCTGAATCTCAAGCGGCGACCAGATGTTGCGCCGTTGCAGCGGGTCGGTGCGCATTTTCTGGCCGACGTCGCGCATCAGCTTGATCGCCTCGTCGATGTCCATGTTCGAGGGCACCGCCACCCGGAAGATCGCGTAGCCGAACTCTCGAGAGTAGTTCTTGATGCTTTTGATTTCACTGAACGGAATGGTGTGGACGATGCCGTCGATGTCCCGCAGACGCACGGTGCGGATGGTCAGGCCTTCGACGGTGCCCAAGTGACCGCCGACGTCCACATAGTCGTCGATGGCCAGGGAGTCTTCGATGATGATGAACAGCCCGGTGATCAGGTCGGCCACCAGCGATTGCGCGCCGAAGCCGATGGCCAGGCCGATGACACCGGCACCGGCCAGCAGCGGCGTGACGTTCATGCCCATGTTCGCCAGGGCGACGATCAGCGCAATGATGAAAATCGCCACGAACAGCACGTTGCGGATCAGCGGCATCATCGTCTGCGCCCGGGCATTGGCCAGGCCTTTGCGCGAGCGGGTGAGGGCGTGGTGCACGGCGGTGTCGCTGAGAATCCAGATCAGCCAGGCAAAAATCAGCGTGCCGCCGAGGCTGAACAGCTTGACGCTGACTTCATGCCCTTCGCCTTCGGTGAAGCGGATCAGCGACATGCCCCAGACCCGCAGGCCGAGTTCGATGAACGCCAGCCACACCAGTAGATGGGCGAGGGTATAGAAGAAGCTTTTCAGGCGATCCGAATACAGCGCATGGCGTTTGGGGCCGCGTTGAGGCTTGAGTGAATGACGGCGCACCAGCCCGTTGATGACCATGCACAACACCAGCAGCACGGTGCAGATCAGCGACTGACGCAACGCGGTGCTGGTGTCGCCGGCAGAGACGAAGGTGGCGAACAGCGAGATGCCCACCAGCACCAGCGCCGGCAGATACCAGAACGTCCCGAGGATTTCGATCGTGTCGCTCAAGGCTCGGCGGGTCAGGCGCCGAGACAGCGGCTGGTTGCGGATCAGGTGCGCGATAGGCCTGCGGAAACGCAGAATGAAAAAACCTGTGAAGATCGCCGCCAGTACATTGGCGAACGTCGCCGCCGTATGGGCCAGATGCTCACCGAGGCTGGCGATCAGGCGCGGGTCGTTCAGGGCTTCACCGAAGGCGGCGAAACTGCCGATCAGCCACAACGGGCGGAAGGCCTGATGCCGCAGGATGTACAGGGCGCGGTGGCGATGCGGGCCATCGAGCAGGGAAAACGCGATGACGCAGATCGCCGAGAAACAGGTACCGACCACCAGCGCATAAGCCAGCACCATGGCCAGGCTTTTGCCCAATGACGAGGGCAGGGCGTAGGTCATGTATACCGTCATGACCAGGGCGATCATCCACGGCCCGAGTTTGCGCAAGGCAAAGCGCAGCATGTCCAGGGCCTTGGGGTGTTGCGGCAGTTCTTCGGTGAGACCGAAGCGCATGCGCACCCGGTGGCCGAGCCAGATCAGGGCGGCGGCCAGCAGGCTCCAGACCATCAGGATCATGGCGAAGGCAAAAATGATTGGCAGCCATTCATTGGCCGGCAGCATGAGTGCCACCAGTTCATCCTTGGCCAGGTCGACTTCTTCGGACCAGCGAGTGAGGGGGCTGTCGGCGCCGGAAAATTGCTTTTCGAAACTGGCCAGGGTGCCGCCGATCAGGCCCAGCACGCCTTCTTCTGTGGTCGGTTGGGCTTTTTTGCTGACGTCGCGCAGCTTCTTCAGGTCCGCCAGCAGTTTGGTCCGCTGCTGATCGTTTTCCAGAGACTTGATGACGTCGTCCAGCGACTGTCCCAGCGGAGCTTGCGCTTCGGGCTGGGTTTTCGCCGAGCCGCCGAGCAGCCCCGGCAAGCCGACCGCCTGGGCAGGCGTCAGCGGCAGCAGCGTCATCAGGCAGACAAGGAACAAACAGGGCAGGGCAAAAAGACGAGCGAACACTAGGCGGTTAACCTCGAATGAGCGGATCGGCCGAGTGTACGAGCCCATCAAAATCAATGCGAGCCAGGTGAAAGGGTTTATTCGTTGAGCTTGGCGAGGATCTTGTAGATCACGGTAGCGAGGATCATCAACATGCCGACCCACATCACGAACACACCGACGTTCTTGTCGCGAAAGTTGAAGCCGACGGCCAGCATGATCATCCCGGAAAGAATCGGAACCAGCATGGCGTGAAACGAAGACATCGAGATCATGGTGACAGCCTTGTCGGAGGGGTTACTGCAAGTCTAGGCGGCTTTCGGGCGGGCGTTGGTGATGTGTGGCAGGGACGGGGTATGACTGTTGCTTGAGCAACGAGCTTCCTGTGGTGAGGGGGCTTGCCCCCGTTCGACCGCGAAGCGGTCGCAGTGCCTGCTCATGCGCTGTGCCAGACAGAACGCAATGGCAGGTTTTGGGGCTGCTTTGCAGCCCAACGGGGGCAAGCCCCCTCGCCACAGGGACAGGGTTATGGCAACTCGTGGCAGGCGTAAAACGCGCTCAGCACTTTGACCAGGTGTGCCAGGTCATGGCTGCCACACAGCTCGCGGATCGAGTGCATGGCGAACGTCGGCAGGCCGATGTCCACGGTGCGCACGCCCAGGTGGCTGGCGGTGATCGGGCCGATGGTCGAGCCACAGCCCATGTCGCTGCGCACCACGAAGCTCTGCACCGGTACTTCTTCGGCCATGCACAAATGACGGAAGAACCCGGCGGTTTCGCTGTTGGTGGCGTAGCGCTGGTTGCTGTTGACCTTGATTACCGGGCCGGCATTGAGTTTCGGGCCGTGGTTGGCGTCGTGCTTGTCGGCGTAGTTCGGGTGCACGCCGTGGGCGTTGTCGGCCGAGACCAGCAGGGATTTCTGAATGGTCCGTACGAATTCATCCCCTTCGGGCAACAAGCGACGCAGGGTTTGCTCAAGCATCGGACCGTCGGCGCCACAGGCCGAGCAGGAACCGACTTCTTCGTGATCGTTGCAGACCAGCACGCAGGTTTCGTCGGTTTCGGTCGTCAGCAACGCCTGCAGGCCGGCGTAGCACGACAACAGGTTGTCCAGGCGAGCGCCCGCGATGAAATCGCCATGCAGGCCAATGACCGCAGCGCTTTGGGTGTCGTAGAAGCTCAGCTCGTAATCGAGCACCACGTCGGCGTTCAGGCCATGTTCGCGGGCCAGCTGATCAGTGAGCACGGCGCGGAAGTCCACGCGTTCGTCACCGGCGAATTGCGCAAGAATCGGCGGCAGCTCGGTCTGGGCATTGATCGCCCAGCCCATGTTGGCTTCACGGTTGAGGTGAATGGCCAGGTTCGGAATGATTGCAACGGGGGCCTTGAAGTCGATCAACTGGCTCTCGACCTTGCCATCGCGGCGGAAGGTCACGCGGCCGGCCAACGACAGATCGCGGTCGAACCACGGCGCCAGCAGAGCACCGCCATAGACTTCGACGCCCAATTGCCAGAAGCCCTGGCGTTGCAGTTCCGGCTGGGGTTTGACCCGCAGGCACGGGCTGTCGGTGTGTGCGCCGACCAGGCGAATGCCGCCATGCAGGGGCGAATGACGGCCCATTTTGAACGCGACGATCGAGGAGTCGTTACGGGTGACGTAGTAACGGCCATTGGCTTCGGTGGCCCACGGCTCGCGCTCGTCAAGGCGCACAAAACCGGCCGCTTCCAGGCGCTGGACAAGGCTGGCGGTGGCATGGAACGGGGTAGGGGAGGCCTTGAGGAAGTCGATCAGGCCTTGGTTCAACTCTTCGCGCATAAGAAGCTCCAGACAGCAGTGGCGCCAGTTTAACGTATTGAAAGCGCAAAGTGCGGCGGGTGAAGAACGGCTGTTGTGGCGAGGGGGCTTGCCCCCGTTCGGCTGCGAAGCAGTCGTAAATCCTGTTTGCACGGTGTGCCCGATAGAATACGGTCGCCGGGCTAGGGAGCGCTTCGCACTCCAACGGGGGCAAGCCCCCTCGCCACAACGGCTCCCTCGACACTGAAGCCTGGGCACCGCCGTTAGAACGGTGCCGGGCACTCAAAGCGCAGGCGTTCGCCGCTTTGCGGATGGGTGAAGCTCAGCATGCTCGCGTGCAGGCACAGGCGTGGCCAGGCGGCCAGGGCTTGTTCATGGGCGTAGAGACCGTCACCCAGCAACGGGTGGCCGATGGAGAGCATATGCACGCGCAACTGGTGGGAGCGGCCGGTGATCGGCGTCAACTCGACGCGGCACCAGTCGCCACAACGCTCCAGTACGCGCCAGAAGGTCAGGGCGTGCTTGCCGAATTCGTGGTCCACCACGTGACGTGGCTTGGTCGGCGGATCGTAGCGCAGGGGCAAGTCGATGCTGCCACTGTCCAGTTCCGGTTGTCCCCAGCACAGGGCGGTGTAGGCCTTTTCGGTTTCGCGGTCGTGAAATTGCCGAGACAGCTCGCGATGAGTGTCCGGGTCACGGGCCAACAGAATGATGCCGGAGGTTTCCCAGTCCAGCCGATGGACAATTCGCGCTTCCGGGTAGCCGTTTTCTTGCAGGCGCGTAATCAGGCAGTCCTTGTTGTCATCGGCCCGTCCGGGGACGGAGAGCAACAGGGTCGGTTTATCCACCACCAGTACGGCGGCGTCCTGATAGATGATGCGGATGTTGGACAACGGCATTAAAACAGCCTCGTAACAAACGCCAACGGCGACTCAGGCCCCCTCCAGTCATGGAAGGGCCCTGAGCCGCCGTGGCTCCCGCCGGATCGACTCAGCGATCGGGCAGGGTGATATTGAGTTCCAGAATCGAGCAGCTGCCCTGGTTTTCCAGAGCGACGTGCACGTCATCGGACCCGATATTGACGTACTTGCGGATCACTTCCACCAGTTCCTTCTGCAAGGCTGGCAAGTAGTCCGGCGTACTGCGTTGGCCGCGTTCATGCGCCACGATGATCTGTAGACGCTCTTTCGCTACCGAGGCGGTACTGGGCTTTTTGTTGGCACGAAAGAAGTCAAAAAGGTTCATTACCTACCTCCAAAAAGTCGCTCGAAGAATCCCTTCTTCTCGACATCGAGGAAACGATGGTCCACGGTCTTGCCCAACAGACGATCGACAGCATCGCTGTACGCCTGGCCGGCGTCGCTCTGGTCGTCGAGAATCACCGGCACGCCCTGGTTGGAGGCCTTGAGGACGGCTTGCGATTCTGGAATCACGCCCAGCAGGGTCACCGCGAGGATTTCCTTGACGTCTTCGACGCCGAGCATTTCGCCGTTGACGACGCGCGTAGGGTTGTAGCGGGTCAGCAACAGGTGTTCCTTGATCGGGTCTTCGCCGTTTTCGGCGCGACGGGACTTGCTGGCCAACAGGCCCAGCATGCGGTCCGAGTCACGTACGGAGGAGACTTCCGGGTTGGTCACGACGATCGCTTCGTCAGCGAAGTACATGGCCAGGTGGGCACCTTTCTCGATGCCGGCCGGGGAGTCGCAGACCACGAATTCGAAATCTTCTTTCAACTGCATCAGGACTTTTTCTACGCCTTCCTGGGTCAGCGCGTCTTTGTCGCGAGTCTGACTGGCGGCCAGCACGTAGAGGTTTTCCAGGCGCTTGTCTTTGATCAGGGCCTGTTGCAGGTTGGCTTCGCCGTTCACCACGTTGACGAAGTCATACACCACGCGGCGCTCGCAACCCATGATCAGGTCGAGGTTACGCAAGCCGACGTCGAAGTCGACGATAACTGTTTTGTGACCACGCAGAGCGAGGCCGGTACCGATAGCGGCGCTGGTGGTGGTCTTACCCACACCACCCTTGCCGGATGTAACCACGAGAATCTTGGCCAAGGTGTTTTACCCCTAAGGAAAAAGGACGTTTAGCCCCTGAAAAACATCTCTTGAAAAACTACTGCAGTCGGACAGCCTTGGCTGGAATCCGGCTTTGAGCGGTATCTACCCCCGGTAAACACTGCTTTTAGCCTTTTTCCTACTTCGTTTGAGCCGTTTTCGCTACGTTTTAGAGATGCTTGGAAAATGCGGCAGTATCCGTTAAAGCCGAATGATGTTCAACACGTCACCCGACAGGCTGACTTGTACTCCGGCGCCCCACAATGGATCGCGGCGCAGGTCCTCGGAAACCTTGTAGTGACCGGCGATGGAGACCAGTTCAGCGGTCATTTGCTGACAGAAAATCCTGGCTTTCGTATCACCTTTGACGCCGGCCAACACACGACCGCGCATCGCGCCGTATACATGGATGTTGCCGTCGGCGAGAAGTTCCGCCCCCGGGCTGACCGACGAAATCACCACCAGATCGCTGCCCTGGGCATAAATCTGCTGGCCACCACGTACTGGCGACGTGATGATTTTTGTCGGTTTGATGGTCGGCTCCGGTGGTTTTTCCGGTTTTTTCGCTACGACGCCTTCGAGCGGGTCGAGCGGGCGTTCCCGTGCGCCGGACGGCGGCAGCACTGGCAGATCGACCGCAATGGCCGCTGCGATGTCTTCGATGCGGCTGGCGCGGATCGCCAGGGTGCGCAGGCCATGCTGGCGGCAGATGCGCATCAATCCCGGCAGGTCGACCGAGCCTTCGCTGGCCGGGAGTTTGTCCAGGGCCAGTACCAGTGGCGCATTACTGAAGAAGTTGGGCGCCTGGGCGACCTTGGCGGCCAGTTGCCGATCAAGGTTCTCGAGGTCGTTACGGGCCAGTTCCAGCACCGTAATGGCCAGCATGCTGCCCTTCAACTGGAACACGGGATCTTGGTCTAGCGGTTCGGTTTGGCTCATGGTCGGCATACAACGGCTTGTCACTAAAAGTGCCGAGACTTATAACGAGAACGCCCGCAGGCCGCAAGCCGGGTCGAACGATGTAGAATGCGCGGCCATTAACTTTCCGGAACCTTTAATGGAACGCCCGCGATTTCGAACAGCATTTCTTTCTCCGCGTTTCTGGCCGCTGTGGTGTGGCCTGGGGCTGTTGTGGCTGATTGTGCAGTTGCCGTATCCGGCGTTACTGGCGATCGGTCGCGCCCTGGGCGCATTGATGTACCAAGTGGCCGGCGACCGACGGCGCATTGCCAAGCGCAATCTTGAGCTGTGTTTCCCTGAAAAATCCGCTGCCGAGCGCAAACGCCTGCTCAAGGAAAACTTCGCGTCCACCGGCATCGCCTTCTTCGAGATGGCCATGAGCTGGTGGTGGTCGCGCAAGCGTCTGGCGAAATTGGCCCATGTCGAAGGCCTGGAACATTTGAAACAGGCTCAGGCGGACGGCAAGGGCGTGATTCTGATGGCCGTGCACTTCACCACGCTGGAGATCGGCGCGGCGTTGCTCGGTCAGCAGCACACCATCGATGGCATGTACCGCGAGCACAAGAATCCGCTGTTCGACTACATCCAGCGCCAAGGCCGCGAGCGGCACAACCTCGACTCGCTGGCGGTGGAGCGCGACGACGTGCGCGGCATGCTCAAGCTGCTGCGGGCAGGGAGAGCGATCTGGTACGCACCGGATCAAGACTACGGCGCCAAGCAAAGTATCTTCGTGCCGCTGTTCGGGATTCAGGCGGCAACTGTCACCGCCACCAGCAAATTCGCACGTTTGGGCAAGGCGCTGGTGGTGCCGTTCACCCAGGAGCGCCTGGCTGACGGCAGCGGTTATCGACTGGTGATTCATGCCCCGCTCGAAGGCTTTCCTGGCGAGACGGAAGAGGCCGATTGCATTCGGATCAACCAATGGGTGGAAGGTGCGTTGCGCGAATGTCCGGAGCAATATCTCTGGGCGCATCGGCGCTTCAAGAGCCGCCCACCGGGCGAGCCGAAACTGTACGCCAAACGCGGTTGAGTCACCGATCCCTTTAAGCACCATGGAGTGTTGCAATGAGTCCTGCTGAACCGGTTACAGGGTTGATTCTTTCCGGCGGTGGGGCTCGTGCGGCCTATCAAGTAGGCGTGCTGGCAGCGATTGCCGAGCTGCTGCCGATGGGGGCGGCGAATCCGTTTCCGGTGATCGTCGGCACCTCGGCCGGTGCGATCAATGCGGTCAGCCTGGCCAGTGGGGCGATGGATTTTCGTGGCGCGATTGAGCGTCTGACAGCCTTCTGGCAAGGTTTTCGCAGCCATCTGGTATTACGCAGCGATTGGCCGGGGGTGATTCATCAGGCCACCCGTTTTGTCAGTCACAACCTGATGGGCATTGGCTCGCCGGTGCCGGTGGCCCTGCTTAACAGTTCGCCGCTGCGCCGCTTACTCAATCACAAACTGCACATGCCCGGGATCGCCGAAGCGATTGCGCAAAAGCAATTGCGGGCCGTAGCGGTTACAGCGTTCGGCTACGAGTCCGGCCAGGCCGTCACGTTTTATCAGGGCGGCGGCACCATCGAATCCTGGTTGCGCCATCGGCGAGTCGGCGTGCCG
This sequence comes from Pseudomonas sp. GW822-FHT07A10, assembly GCF_058798795.1. Classification (NCBI taxonomy): domain Bacteria; kingdom Pseudomonadati; phylum Pseudomonadota; class Gammaproteobacteria; order Pseudomonadales; family Pseudomonadaceae; genus Pseudomonas; species Pseudomonas sp. GW822-FHT07A10. The sequence continues at coordinate 404,694 of NZ_JBXAKV010000003.1, read as the reverse complement.
ACCCAACTGACTGTCGACCATCTGCTCGCCAGTTCCGCGATTCCATTGCTGTTCGCACCGGTAAAAATCGGCGAAGAATATTTCGGCGATGGCGCGGTGCGTCAATCGGCACCGATCAGCCCGGCCCTGCACCTGGGCGCCAGTCGCGTGCTGGTGGTGGGCGTCAGCGGCAACCCGCGCGGGATCGATCCGCAACAGCCGCTGCAACGTGCCTACACCGGTCAGCAGCCGACCCTGGCGCAAGTCGGTGGGCACCTGCTCAACAGTACGTTCATTGACAGCCTGGAAAGCGACATCGAGTTGTTGCAGCGTCTGAACCAGTTCAGCCATCTGCTGCCCGACGGCATCTCGAGTCGTGCATTGGGAGCGGCGCCAGTGGATGTGTTGGTGATTTCACCGAGTCAGCCGATCGATGAAATTGCCGCGCGGCATCGCCAGGAACTGCCGGCAGCCTTGCGCCTGTTTTTACGCGGGCCGGGGGCGACCAAGACCAGCGGGGCGGGGGTGCTGAGTTATCTGCTGTTCGAGGCGGGGTATTGCAGCGAATTGATTGACCTGGGGCGGCGCGATGCGTTGGCCAAGCGCGATGAGCTGTGCCGGTTTCTGGGGTTGGTGGAGCCTGCGGTTCCGGCTTGAGGTTTGTGGTGTGGCAATCGCGGGCAAGCCTTGCCCGCGAAGCTTTTACGATCAGAAGTGGAACTTCACCAGCAAGCTCGTGTTGCTCTGATCGGTCTTGAAGTATTGGCTATCCTTGATCCCGTACTTGTCCGACCAGTAGTCGTACTCGACACCCACATACAACTGCTTCTCGCCAATGTTCAGCGCTTTGCCCAAGTCGTATTTGATCTGCGGGTTGAAGTGCAGGTTGGCGTGGTAGGTGCCTTTGCTGTTCTTGTCGTTGTCGACCACCCAGTCCATGAAACCATCGATCAGGATGTTCGAATCGCCCACCGGAATGGTGTAGGACCAGACCGGGGTGATCTGCCAGACGTTGTCACCCGGGCGGCTGCCTTCGGTGTGACGCTGGTAGAAGTTCAGCTGGAAGTAGTCGAAGCCAGGAATCGCCAGGTCGAAACCAGGACCGATCAGGTAAGACTCGGTATCGCCTTCACCGAACTCGTACGTCATGGCCAGCAGCACGTCCTTGACCGGACCGAACTCCAGTTTCTGGTCGAAGATCTTGCCAAACGACAAGCGTGGGCTGATTTCGCCGTAGTAGGTGTTCGAACCGACGCCGGGGTCGTCCTTGCCGTTGTAGAAAATCTTGTCGACGAACACGAAGTTGTCGCCGTATTTCCATGCATCGGCGTGCTCGAAAGTGACGGTTTGCTGAATGCGCGGGTTGACCTGGAAGTCCTTGCCATAGAGGTAGGTCAGGCTGTTGTTCTGCCATTGCAGCAAGTCGCCGGCCATGGCCTGGCCCCCGGCCAGCAAGGATCCCGCGAGCATCAGGCTGGTGCACGTACGTTTCATTCGGTTGCTCCCAAAAAGTAGGTGGTTCCACGTTATTTTTCTAAGGTCGGCGCTCTGGTGTGGCGCCTTTTCTTGCTGCTGTAAAAAATCATCCATGCGGTCAGCTTTGGTGCTGTTAGCAAGAGCTGAGCCAAGGCTTTCAAAAAGCCAAAGAACGCCCGTTCGGCTGTTCGAAAACAGTCGATCGAGCGTCATTTTTGAATGCCTTGATACTGCCCAGGGCCGGGATAAGTTGGCGTTCTGGTCAGGAATTAAATCCGGGCTTTTTTTTAGACCGGATTCGGGCGGCCGCGGAGAATACTGACTCCTTGGCCAGGTCTCAAGTGCCCCGCAACAGAGCACCGGCGACAGATGTGGGGCATTGCTGAACGACAGACTTGTCTGGGTACGAATCATCTGTTGCTCCCTCTTGTTTTTATTGTTTGAGGTGCAGGCAGCCGCCCCTGTGGGAACTCGCCACAGGGTGTGTGCTTTGTACTGGGTCAGTGCGTGTGGGCGTGGCAGTCGTTGACGGCTGCGCGTTCGTGACCGCCGAGAATGTTGAACAACAGGTTCAATGCCAGGGCGCTAAGCGTGGCCATTGCGATGCCGCTGTGGGTGATCGGGCTCATCCACATCGGCAGGTGGGCGAAGAATTCCGGACGCACCACCGGGATCAGCCCCATGCCGATGCTCACCGCCACCAGCAACTGGTTGCGTCGGTCACCGATGTCGGCTTCCTGAAGAATCTTGATCCCAGTGGCGGCGACCATGCCGAACATCGCGATTGCCGCACCGCCCAAGACCGCCGGCGGAATCGACGCCACCAGGAATGCGGCTTTTGGCAGCAGGCTCAGCACGATCAGTAAGCCACCGGCGACGATGGTCACTGAGCGGCAACGTACGCCGGTCATTTGTACCAGGCCGATGTTCTGAGCGAATGAGGAGTGGGTGAAGGTGTTGAAGAAGCCGGCGAAAAACGAAGCACCGGCATCGCACAGCAAGCCGCGACGCAGCATCCGCGGCGTGACGTCCTGGCCGGTGATCTTGCCCAGCGCCAGGAACATCCCGGTGGACTCGACGAAGATGATTACCACCACCAGGCACATGGACAGAATCGGTGCGAGCTCGAATTTCGGCATGCCGAAATGCAACGGGGTGACGATTTGCAGCCACGGCGCCTGGTCCATGCCGCTGAGGTCGACCATGCCGATCACGCCGCAAATCGCGTAACCCAGGCACATGCCGATCAGCACCGAAATGTTGACCCAGAATCCGGCCATGAAGCGATGGACCAACAGAATGGTGGCCAACACCAGTGCGGCAACGGCCAGGTAGACAGGCGAACCGAATTGAGCCGCGCCAGCACCGCCACCGGCCCAGTTCACGGCGACGGGGAACAGCGACAAACCGATTGAGGTGATGACGGTGCCGGTCACCAGCGGCGGGAAGAAGCGTACGACTTTGGACATGAAGGGCGCGATGAGCATGCCGAAGAAGCCGGCGGCGATGGTCGCGCCGAAAATCCCTTGCAGGCCGATACCGGGCATCCCGGCCATGGCCACCATGCTGCCGACCGCGGCGAAACTGGCGCCCATCATCACCGGCATGCGAATGCCCATCGGGCCGATGCCCAGCGACTGGACGATGGTGGCGATGCCGGCCACCAGCAGGTCGGCGTTGATCAGGAAGGCGATTTCTTCACGGTTCAGGCCGGCGGCCTGCCCGATGATCAGCGGCACTGCAATGGCGCCGCCGTACATCAGCAGAACGTGTTGCAGACCGACCAGAATCAGTTGCACAAGGGGTAAACGTTGAATGGCGGGTGCGTCGGGGATGCGCGCTTCGGATAGCTCGGACATGCAACACCTCGGATCTTTTTTATTCTTGTGATTTTTGTATCAGGCAGACCTGTGGCGAGGGAGCTTGCTGTGGCGAGGGGGCTTGCCCCCGTTGGGCTGCAAAGCAGCCCCAATCCCAGCAATCGCGTTCTATCTAGAGGACCGCATCCGCCGGTTTTACGACCGCTTCGCGGTCGAACGGGGGCAAGCCCCCTCGCCACACAAACCCTATCTCCACAATGGCTTATTACTTACTTGGTAGGAGCTCCCTGAACAATCCACGCGCCGATCAGGTCACGTTCCTGCTGGGTCATCTGGGTGATGTTGCCCAGTGGCATGATCTGGCTGGTGACCGCTTGAGCCTGGATGCGGGCAGCGTTTTGACGGATCTGTTCTGGTGTGTCGAACATCACGCCGGCCGGTGCGGCACTGAACAGCGGGCTGGTGGGTTTGGCCGAGTGACAGACCGCGCAACGTTCCTGAATCACGCTGTGAACCTTGTCGAACGTCGGGCCCTGATTCGAGGCTTGGGCCGGTGCAGCGGCAGGCGCATCAGGTTTCGCCGCTTCAGGTTTGGCACCACCGCCCAGGGCGGTTTCCGGCAGCGGCTGGTACTCGATGGTCCCAGGAGCCTTGGCCACTTCAGGTGCGCTGGACATCGGCGCCGGGCCGGTCACGTAGGCCAGGCAAATCATGCCGACCGCCGCAACGGGCAGGGTCCAGGCGAATTTGTGGCTGTCGTGACGGGTGTTGAAGTAGTGACGCACCAACACCGCCAGCACCGCGATCCCGGCCAGGATCAGCCAGTTGTACTGGCTGCCGTACGTGCTCGGGAAGTGGTTGCTGATCATGATGAACAGCACCGGCAAGGTGAAGTAGTTGTTGTGCCGCGAACGCAGCAAACCTTTGGCCGGCAGCGCCGGATCGGGCGTGCGGTTTTCGGCGATCGCCGCCACCAGGGCGCGCTGGGCCGGCATGATGATGCGGAACACGTTGCCGACCATGATAGTGCCGATGATCGCGCCGACGTGCAGGTACGCACCACGACCGCTGAACACTTTGCTGAAGCCGTAGGCGGCGCCGATGATCAGCACGAACAGAATAAAGCCGAGCAGGGCAGGGCGTTTGCCCAGGGCCGAGTCGCAGAGGAAGGAGTAGATGAACCAGCCGATGAACAACGAGCCGAGGCCGATGGCCACGCCTTCAGGGCCGCTCAGGGTGCTGCCCGGAGCCAGCAGGTACAGCGTCGGGTTGGAGTAGAACACCACGCACAGCAGCGCGATCCCCGACAGCCAAGTGAAATAGGCTTCCCACTTGAACCAGTGCAGGTTGTCCGGCATGGTCGGTGGAGCCAGTTTGTATTTTTCCAGGTGGTAGATACCGCCGCCATGGATCGCCCACAAATCGCCCGCCAGCCCGTTTTTCGGGTTGACCCGATTGAGGTTGTTTTCCAGCCAGACGAAATAGAACGACGCGCCGATCCAGGCCACGCCAGTGATCATGTGAACCCAGCGCACGCTCAGGTTCAGCCATTCCAACAGATGTGCTTCCACAGTCTTTACCTCTCGCCTGTCACCCTTGTTGTCGAGTGATCAGACCTTCTCTTATTGGTGGGGGGCGAGGATCAAACACTCATCCTCTTGGAAAAAATGCTCATCGCAGTTATTGCCTGTGCCACTGCGATCAACCACCAGGAAGTCATCCCGCTTTTCGATCGTCAGCACCGGGTGGTGCCAGACGCCGCGATGGTAATTAATGCCCTGCCTGCCGTTGGTGACGAAGGCGCGGACCAAGCCTGATACAGGTGCATCGCCAAGTGGCGCGACCACGATCAGAAAGGGGTTGCCGAGCAGCGGAATGAACGCCTGACTGCCCAGCGGATGGCGCTCCAGCATGCGCACGGTCAACGGCATGTCCTGCGCGTCGGCGCGGAAGATGCTGATGATCGCCTTGTCCTCTGGCGTGGCGGTTTCCACCGTCGCCAGTTTGTGGAAGCGCATGGTCGAACCGTTGTTGATCATGAAGTGATCGCTGCCGTCGGTTTCGATCACGTCACCGAAAGGGGCGAAGGCTTCTTTGGTCAGCGGTTCAATCGTCAATGTGCGCATGCTGGTCTTCTTAATCTCGAGTGTGTTGGGGTACTGCTTTTGTAGGAGCCGGCTTGCTGGCGATGGCGTCAGTGAGGGCGCTATCGCCAGCAAGCCGGCTCCTACAGGCTCAGCATTACTTCGCGACCTTGCCGAGAACGCGCAGGCGGCTCACACCACCATCCGGGAACACGTTCAGGCGGATGTGGGTGATCGGGCCCAGCGCCTTGATCTGCTCGGCGAAGGTGTGTTCGGCGTGCATTTCCAGCTTCTGGCTTGGCAGCAGTTCGCGCCAGAACAGCGATTGGGTTTCGATCTGGCTGTCGGTGCCGCCCTTCACGAATGCGCCCTGGATCGAGCAGCTGTCCGGGTAGTTGCCCTTGAAGTGCAGGGTGTCGACGATGACTTTCTCGACTTCACCGGCATGGCCCAGCGCGACGATCACCCAGTCATTGCCCGGGGTACGACGACGTGCGGTTTCCCAGCCATCGCCCATGTTGATGCCACGGCCCGGGTTGAGGATGTTGCTCATGCGGCCGAAGTGTTCGTCGGAGCAGGCGAGGGCGCGACCGCCGTTCAGGGCGGCAGCCAGGTCGACTTGTTCGTTGTCGCCAACGGCCGACCAGTCGCGGAACGGAATGCCGTACACGCGCAGACGGGCCACGCCACCATCCGGATAGATGTTGAAGCGCAGGTGGCTGAACGCCTGGTCGTTATTGATTTCGTGGTAGTGGTGGCTGTTGCCCTGCAGCTCGACGGCCGACAGCACTTCAGTCCACTGGGTGTTTTCGTCCGGCTCGCCCGAGGCCAGGAAGCAGGCTTCCAGGGACGCCGATGGCGGGTAGTTGCCGGTGAAGAATGAAGTGTCGATGTCCACGCCTTTGATCGAACCCGGTACGCCCAGGCGGATCACCGCGCTGTCGTAGCCTTCGAAGCGCTTGCGGCGCGACTCCCAGCCGTCCATCCACTTGCCGTTGTCATCGAACACGCCCTCCTTCCACACGGCCGGGGTCGGCTGGAACAGACGGTTGGCGTCTGCGAACCAGTCATCGGTGACCGAGATGATTTTGGTGCCCAGGCGGGCGTCGGCCAGGTTGACGAACTTCTCGAAAGGTACGGCGTAAGCTTTCATTCTTCTTGTCTGCCTTTAATAAGTTGGCTTGGGATGCTTGCAGGGCCCTGGGCTCGTTCTGCGTTCGGGAACTCGCTCGGGCCAAGGTCGCTATAGGGTCAGTAATCGGAACAACGCGATTTTGTTGATCTCCGCCAGCGCGCATTTGAATTCGGTGTCGACCGAGTTGTGAATGCGCGTTTCGAACGCCGCGAGGATCTGATGCCGGTTGCTGCCTTTTACCGCCATGATGAAGGGAAACTTGAACTTGGCCTTGTAGGCGTCGTTCAGCTCGGTGAAGCGCTGGAACTCATCGCTCGAGCATTGGTGGATACCGGCGCCGGCCTGTTCATGGGTGCTGGCTTCGGTCAGTTGGCCCTGGACGGCGGCTTTGCCGGCCAGGTCCGGGTGAGCGTTGATCAGGGCCAGTTGGCTGGCGTGATCGGCGCTCAACAGGATGTCGCTCATGCGCTGGTGCAGGGTTTCGATCTGGTCGATCGAAGCGTCCTGGCCCAGGTCGAAGGCCTTCTCGGCTACCCATGGCGAGTGTTCGTAGATGTCGGCGAAGGCGGCGACAAATGCGTCGCGGCTCAGGGTCGAGGGTTTCAGCGTTTGAAAGGTGCTCATTTGGCAGCCCCTTGGTACGGGTGGGTTTGCTGCCAGTGGCGAGCGATGTCGACACGGCGGCTGAACCACACCTGTTCATGACTTTTAGCGTATTCGATAAAGCGCTTGAGCGAGGCCAGGCGCGCCGGGCGGCCGATCAGCCGGCAGTGCAGGCCGATCGACAACATCTTCGGTGCCTCGGCGCCTTCGGCATAAAGAACGTCAAACGCGTCCTTCAGGTATTCGAAGAAGTCGTCGCCCTTGTTGAAGCCCTGGACCTGGGTGAAGCGCATGTCGTTGGTGTCCAGGGTGTATGGAATCACCAGGTGTGGCTTGCCGGTCGGGTTGTTCGGTTCCCAGTAGGGCAGGTCGTCGTCGTAGGTGTCGCAGTCATAGAGGAAACCGCCTTCTTCCATCACCAGCCGACGGGTGTTCGGGCCGGTGCGGCCGGTGTACCAGCCCAGCGGGCGCTCGCCGGTGATTTCGGTGAGGATGCGGATCGCTTCGAGCATGTGCTCGCGTTCTTGCGCTTCGTCCATGTACTGGTAGTCGATCCAGCGATAGCCGTGGCTGCAGATTTCGTGGCCGGCCTCGACCATCGCGCGGATCACGTCCGGGTGACGCTGGGCGGCCATGGCCACGGCGAAGATGGTCAGCGGGATGTCGAATTCCTTGAACAGTTTCAGAATCCGCCAGACGCCGGCACGGCTGCCATACTCGTAAAGGGATTCCATGCTCATGTTGCGCTCGCCTTGCAGCGGCTGCGCCGAGACCATTTCCGAGAGGAAGGCTTCGGACTCTTTATCGCCGTGAAGGATATTGCGCTCGCCACCTTCCTCGTAGTTGAGCACGAAGGACAGGGCGATGCGGGCATTGCCCGGCCAGTGTGGGTGAGGAGGGTTACTGCCGTAACCGATCAGGTCGCGTGGGTAGTCAGCGCTCACTGCAGTCTTCCTTCTTGTTCGTGTCGACTTGTTCAAAGTCAGGGTGTGTGTGGCGGCCTGGCGATGAGAGGGCAGGCTGGCGTCACAGCGATGGAGTGATTGTATACAACTTTATATTCACTTTGTAAGCCTGATTTTTTGCATTTTTCACTGACTGCTCTCATTGGAGGGTACTGCAAGAAACCTGCCTGACTGGTCAGCTAATGGATAGAAGGTCCACTGATCTTATGGTTTGGCGCAAGATTCGCCTGCAAACCCTGAATGCCGTTGGTGGCAGTAAAAATGTCGTTTTTATTGTGTACAATTTTTTTGAAAAATGTCTTAATCAGTCGCTCGCCGCAACGTTTCGTGCTCCGGAACGGTGCGGTCTCCTTTACAACTGACTTCGGGAGGCGCGAGGTCTGACTGCTCCACGCAGGCAGGCGCGCAGAATCAATGGGACGTTTGACTACACACGTTTTGGACGCTGCACACGGTTGCCCGGGCAGTTCGATCAAGGTCGAGCTGTACCGCGTCGAAGGCTCGCAGCTGGAACTGGTCGCCACGGTGCTCACCAACAGCGACGGCCGGGTCGATGCGCCGTTGCTGCAAGGCGATGACTACCGTTCCGGGGTCTATCAGCTGCAATTTCATGCGGGCGATTACTACCGCGCCCGGGGCGTTCAGCTGCCTGAGCCTGCGTTCCTCGACGTGGTGGTGCTGCGGTTCGGCATCTCTGCCGAACAGGATCACTACCATGTGCCTTTGCTGATTTCGCCATATAGCTATTCCACGTATCGCGGCAGCTGATCCCCCAAGCAGCTGCCTCAACCTGGAAGCGACTGCGCATATAGCTTCTTTGGTCTTTCGCCCGCTCACACTGCGGGCTTTTTTTCGCCTGGTGGAAAGTCAAAAGATCGCAGCCTTCGGCAGCTCCACATGGAAACGCATTCCCCCTGTAGGAGCTGTCGAGTGCAACGAGGCTGCGATCTTTTGCCCTTAGCGGCTCAACAATGAGGCCGCGCCCGCACCGCTGAACAACCCGGCACTCACCCGGTTAAACCAGCTCTGCCCCTTGCCGCTACGCAGATACCGCGCCGCGCCATGAGCCCCCAGCCCATAAGCCAGCTTGCACAGCAGATCCAGCACGGTCCAGGTGGCAATCATCACCAGCAACTGCGGCAGGAACGGTTGTTCGGCACTCAAAAACTGCGGCAGGAACGCGGCAAAGAACAAAATGTCTTTCGGGTTGCTGGCGCCGAGCATGAACGCGCGCCCGAACAGTGCACGAAAGCGTGGCACCGGCGCAGCCTGGGGCACTTCGGCGCCCTGGGAGGGTTGGCGTGATTGCTGCCAGCTCTGCCAGGCGAGGTAGAACAGATACAGCGCGCCGACGATTTTCAGGGCGCTGAACAGCTGTTCCGACGCCAGCAGCAATGCACCCAAGCCGAGCGCCGAAGCGCTGAGCAGGCAGATCGAGGCAAACACGCCTCCGAGAAACGCCGGATAAGAACGGCGCAAACCGTAATTCAGACTGTTGCTGATCATCAGCAAAGACAGTGGCCCCGGTATCAGGATCACCACCAGCGCAGCGCCGCTGAACAGCAGCCAGGTTTCCAGACTCATCACTTTCCTCCCTATGCACAAAAGCCCCACCCGACGGGGTGAGGCTGGTTTGAAACGCGTACCGCGTGACGCTTACAAGAAGATGAACTTGGCGATGAAGATCGCGCAGAGCACCCACAGGCTCACCGAAATTTCCTTGTACTTACCGGTGCCGGCCTTCAGCGCCACGTAGGTGATGAAGCCCAGCGCGATGCCGTCGGCGACCGAGAAGGTCAGCGGCATCATGATCGCGGTGACGATCGCCGGAATGCTGTCGGTCGCTTCGTCCCATTCGATGTGCGCCATGCCGCCCATCATCAGCATCGCTACATAAATCAGCGCACCGGCGGTTGCATAAGCGGGGATCATGCCAGCCAGCGGGGCGAAAAACATTGCGGCAATAAATAGCACACCTACGGTCACGGCGGTAAGACCAGTCCGACCACCCGCCGCTACGCCAGCGGCACTTTCCACATAACTGGTGACCGGTGGAACACCCACCACGGCCCCGAAAACGCTGGAGGCACTGTCAGCTTTCATGGCGCGGGACAGGTTTTCGATCCGGCCGTCAGCGTTCACCAGGTTGGCGCGCTGGGCGACGCCCATCAAGGTGCCGGCGGTATCGAACATGTGCACAAAGAGGAAGGCCAGCACCACACTGATCATGCTGACGTTGAACACGCCGGCGATGTTCATGGCCATCCAGGTCGGTGCCAGGCTCGGCGGGGCAGACATGATGCCCTCGTAGTGCACCAGACCCAGACCCCAACCGGCGAGGGTCACGGTGATGATGCTGATGAGGATCGCGCCGAACACTTTGTGGTAGCTGAGTACGGCGATCATCAGGAAGCAGATGGCAGCCAGCAGCGGGCCGGGCTCGCGCAGGGAGCCGAGCTTGATCAGGGTGGCCGGGCTATCGACGACGATGCCTGCGGTTTTCAGGCCGATCAGCCCCAGAAACAGGCCCACACCCGCACCCATGGCAAAGCGCAGGCTCACCGGAATGCTATTGAGCAGCCATTCACGAATCCGGGAAAAGGTCAGGAACATGAACAACACACCGGACACGAACACCGCGCCGAGGGCGGTTTCCCAGTTGTAGCCCATGGTGCCGACCACGGTGTAGGTGAAGAACGCGTTCAGCCCCATGCCCGGCGCCAGGCCCACCGGCCAGTTGGCGTACAGGCCCATCAACAGGCAACCCAGCGCGGCGGCGATACAGGTGGCCACGAACGCGGCACCGTGATCGATCCCGGCGTCGGCCATGATGTTGGGGTTGACGAAGATGATGTAGGCCATGGTGATGAAGGTTGTCAGACCGGCGATCAGCTCGGTCTTCACCGTGGTGCCGTGCAAGCTGAGTTTGAAGATGCGCTCCAGCCAGCCATTGCGTAACGGCGGCGAGAGTTCCAGCGTCGAGGCTTCGGATTTGCGGCTTTCCACAGCGAGTACTCCTCAAGAGTTTTATTGTTATTTCCAGGGCCGGACCCATGAGGGTGGCAGCGACCCTTTGAGGTACTTGCGAATTTGTTGACCTGATGGTCAGGAACTCGCACGAAGCGAATTATGCTTTTGTATACAAATAAAGCAAATAATGTTTTTGATTTTGTAGACGAAAAAAATGGCAGGCGGGGCATATAGATATGAAATGTGATGTGTAGCGAGCTTTTTGTGGCGAGGGAGCTTGCTCCCGCTGGGGCGCGCAGCGGCCCGACTCAGGCGGTGGCAATTTTTCAGGCATACCGGCGTTATCGTTCTTTGCGACTGCTGCGCAGCCGAACGGGAGCAAGCTCCCTCGCCACAGTCAGGTGTCGTCCCGGTCAACTCTGGTTACTTCCCCCAATGCCAGATTCACCGCCAACCACCCATTCACCGCCGTTTCCCCAGCCTCGGCAAACACTCGCTCGAGCAATTTCACCTGCTCGCGCCGCAACGACTGCTCGAACCGCGCGCCTTCCACGGTCAGTTCCAGCAGCCGCTTACGCTTGTCGGTCTGGGACGCGACGCTGTTCACCAAATGCATTTCCACCAACTGCCGCAGCGGAATGTTCAGCGCCTGCTTGGTCACGCCGAGCAACGCCAGCAACTCCTTGACGCTCAGGTTCGGGTAGCGCGCGATGAAAAACACAATGCGCTGATGCACCCGGCTCAAGCCGCGACGCTCGAGCATTTCATCAGCCTTGGCGGTGAAGGCCTGATAGCCGAAGAAGAACGCTTCCATGGCTTGTTGCTGGGTGGTGGGGTTTTTAAGGTCAAGCATGTTGACGTATCCGCTCGGTCTGTCGTAATTTCGGTCAATCAGTTTGACTCATTTTCCTCAGGCCTCGCTACCGGTGACCCCCATGGCTTTTTCCGAACGTGTCTCGCGCCTTAAAAGTTCTTTGATCCGTGAAATCCTCGCCGCCGCCCAGCGCCCGGAAGTGATGTCGTTCGCTGGCGGCTTGCCGGCCGAAGCCATGCTGCCGAAAGTCGAGTGGGCGCAGATGCCGCTGTCCATGGGCCAATACGGGATGAGCGAAGGCGAGCCGGCGCTGCGTGAAGCGTTGGCGGCCGAAGCCCGGGCGTTGGGCGTGCCGTGTGAGGCGAGTCAGGTGTTGGTGGTCAGCGGTTCGCAACAAACCCTCGATCTGGCGGCCAAGCTTCACATCGACAAAGGCACCGAAATCTTGCTTGAAGCGCCGACCTACCTGGCGGCGTTGCAGATTTTTCAGCTGTTTGGCGCCGATTGCATCACTGTCCCACTGGAAGCCGATGGCCCGAACCTGGCGCAACTGCGCAGCCGTCTGGAACAACACAAGCCAGCGTTCATCTACCTGATTCCGACGTTTCAGAATCCGTCGGCGGTGCGCTACAGCGAAGCCAAGCGCGATGCGGTGGCAGCGTTGCTCGACGAATTCGCCGTGACCCTGATCGAAGACGAACCCTATCGCGAACTGACCTTCGATGGCGGCAGCGCCACACCGATCGTCAGCCGCTTGACCAAGGCCAGCTGGATCTACACCGGCACCGTGTCGAAAACCCTGCTGCCTGGCCTGCGGGTTGGTTATTTGATTGCCAGTCCGGACCTGTTCCCGCATTTGCTGCGGCTCAAGCAATCGGCCGATCTGCACACCAACCGCATCGGGCAGTGGCAAGCGCTGCAATGGATCGGTACTGAAAAATACCAGCAGCACTTGGGCGAGTTGCGGGACTTCTACCGGGTTCGTCGGGATGCGTTCCAGTCGGCACTTGAAAGGCATTTTTCCGATCTGGCGGATTGGAACGTGCCGCAGGGTGGGCTGTTTTTCTGGCTGATGCTCAAGCAGCCGCTGGATACCCGCACGCTGCTCAAAGCGGCGCTGGCAGCAGAGGTGGCGTTCATGCCGGGCGAACCGTTTTTCCCCGAGCCGGATAACAACCCCGGCCATCTGCGGCTGAATTTCAGCCACATTGACCCGGCACGGCTGGACGAAGGGCTCAAGCGATTGGCATCGGTGGTGCGTCAGGCCCAGGCGGCGCAAGCGGCCTGAGGCTGTTGGTGGAGGAGGGTGTAGAAATGAATAAACCGGTCATTGGACCGGTTTATTTTTGTTCGGGTTTTGCGGTGTTTATACCGGCGCCACAGAAGCGTCAGACCGCAGCAAACCGCTTATCCAGATAATCAATGATCACCTTGGACTCATACATCCAGGTGGTCTGGCCATTCTCTTCGATGCGCAGGCACGGCACCTTGATCTTACCGCCTTGCTCCAGCAGGGCCTGGCGATCCTTTTCGTTGTTCTTGGCATCGCGCAAGGCCACCGGAACGTTCAGGCGACGCAGGGTGCGACGGGTTTTCACGCAGAACGGGCAGGCGTGGAACTGATACAGCGTCAGGTCCTTGGCGGCCGCTTCGACCTGGGCCTGAGCGGCGGCGGGGCGCTGCTTCTTGCCAGGACGGGTAATGAAGTCGATGAAGATGATCAGTTGGCCGAGGCCGACACGAAGCGCTTTTACGAACACGGTATAAGTCTCTCAGGGCAAACAGAAGGCGCGCAGCTTACCTGATTTTTCGCAGGCGAAAAAAAACCGGCGATCAGTGCCGGTTTTCTTCGTGCTGCGAATTACTTGATCAGGCTGAGAAACTCGCTGCGGGTGGCGGCGTTTTCGCGGAACTCACCGAGCATCACCGAGGTGATCATCGTCGAATTCTGTTTCTCCACACCGCGCATCATCATGCACATGTGCTTGGCCTCGATCACCACCGCCACGCCCAGGGCGCCGGTGACTTGCTGGACCGCATCGGCGATCTGGCGGCTGAGGTTTTCCTGGATCTGCAGGCGGCGGGCGTACATATCGACGATCCGCGCGACTTTCGACAGTCCCAGTACCTTGCCGCTCGGAATATAGGCAACGTGCGCCTTGCCGATGAACGGCAGCAGGTGATGCTCGCACAACGAGTAGAGCTCGATGTCCTTGACCAGCACCATCTCGCTGTTGTCGGAGCTGAACAAGGCACCGTTGGTGACCTCTTCCAGCGTCTGTTCATAACCGCGGCAGAGGTACTGCATGGCTTTGGCGGCACGTTTTGGCGTGTCGAGCAGGCCCTCGCGGGACACGTCCTCGCCCAATTGGCCGAGAATCGCGGTGTAATTCTGTTCCAGGGACATGAAACTACCTGTGGGATTTTACGCAAAGGGCAAGGGTACGGTGGCAAACACGGCGCTGCAAGCGTGAAGCGACAGCTTTACTCGTCGCGACCTTCCATCATGGTTCGTTTAAGCATCACGTAAACCGCTCCTGCGCCGCCGTGTTTCGGCTGGCACGAGGTGAAGCCGAGCACCTGTGGATGCTGACGTAGCCAGGTGTTGACGTGACTCTTGATCATCGGCCGCTTGCCGTCCAGACGCACGGCTTTGCCGTGGGTGACGCGCACGCAGCGGATTTCGAATTTAGTTGCTTCGGCCAGAAACGCCCAGAGGGTTTCACGGGCCTTTTCCACGTTCATGCCATGCAGGTCAAGGCTGCCTTCGAACGGAATCTGTCCGATCTTGAGCTTGCGCATCTGGCTTTCCTGAACACCGTCACGCGCCCACATCAGCTCGTCTTCCGGGCCGACATCAATCACAAACTGATCGGACAGCCCGTCAACGGTGGTCGCATCGGTGCGCACAGTGGCGGCCTGGCGCAGCTTGGCGATTTGCGCGCGGTCGGCCTTGGGTTTGCCGGTTTCGGCGCGATCGTGCTTGATCGGCTTGACGCCTTGGATCGCGCTTTTGAACAGGGAAAAATCGTCGTCTTGCATGTCAGCCTCCGCGAAGGGGGGCAGTTTACCCAAGTCGGAGCGCTATCCATAACAATTGAGGCCCGTCAAAACGCCGGGCCTTTGATTCAGTCGTGTTTTTTCATCAGGTGCGGGGCTATGTTCAGCTCTCGCGACTGGCGCGAACGGCGACGGCAGCGGCGCCATAGCAACACGCCGAGGTACAGCACAAACACGCCCACCGCCAGAATGATCGACGAGCCCAGCGGGCTGGCATTCAACTCGCCCAACGCCGGTGGCCGCCCCAGTAGGCTGGCCGCGCCGGCCATCGCCAGCAATACACCGCACATCGCCAGCAGGGCAGCGAACGCTGCGCCGAAGCGAAATCGCCAATTGCGTTGGCCCTTGGGCCGCAAACGGCGTGCATCAAAACCATCGGATAACTTCATTCCGACCTTCCTCAATGGGTATCGGCCCTTCGACCGGGAGTTGACCGGGATGTTCCTGAGGCTAGGGCAATTACGGCAAATGAGAGGCTTTTGCGGATGAGCGGCGGTATGGGCCGCTCATCGACGGTCGATCAGATCAGATCGCGGGTCAGGGCGAGGGTGGCGAAGTTGTCCGCCATGATCGCCATTTCGGTCTGCTGAACGTGTTCGGCGCTGAGGATCCCGCCCTTGCAAGGCAAATCCCGCGTCGCGCAGGCGTCTTCCACCAGGGTGCAGCGAAAGCCCAGGTTCTTCGCCGCACGCACGGTGGTGCTGACGCTGGAGTGACTCATGAAACCGCAAACGATCAGGTCGAGCGAGCCCAGTTGTTGCAGGCGATCGTACAGTTCGGTGCCGTGAAACGCGCTTGGCAGCAATTTGCCGATGACGGTTTCGTCGCCCTGTGGCTCCAGGCCCGGGATGAACTCACCGCGTTCGCCCTGGGGATCGAACAGCCCACCGACGGTGCCGAGGTGACGCACATGTACGATTGGCCGACCGGCTGCACGGGCAGCGGCCAGCAGGTGTTTGATGTTCGCGACGGCAGCATCCATGCCGCTCAGGGCCAGCGGACCACTGAGGTATTCTTTCTGGGCATCGATGATGACTAGGGTCGCATGACCCAGATTGGCCGCTGCATAACCACGGCCGCTGAGTTGAAACATCGTTTTTGGAACGGACATTCTGGGGCTCCTTCGGGTGGGGCTTTTGCGGCATTGTCCTCTGGCTGAGCGCTTCTGTGAATCGCTTCCATCGCAGGCACCGCCGTTGCTGGCTCGCAGCCTTGTCAAGATACTCGTTCTGTTCAATAGCTGGCTGGAAAAATAGAAGAGTCCTACATCTGATCCGGTGTTTTTCCTGCGTCGTCGCGGCGCCTTTTGGCTGTTAGAATCGTCAGTCGTTTTTTCTGGAGTTTACCCCGTGATCACTTCCCGACTTCGTACCCTGCGTGACCATATCCGTTGGGCCGTCAGCCGCTTCCATGGGGAGGATCTGTTTTTCGGCCATGGGACCGACAACGCCTGGGACGAAGCCCGTCAACTGGTATTGGGTGCGCTCCACTTGCCGTGGGAAATCGCCGACAGCTATCTGGACTGCCGTCTGGAGGACGATGAGCTGGTCAATCTGCAACGCTTGCTCAAGCGCCGCATCGAAGAACGCATTCCGACCGCTTACCTGCTGGGCGAAGCCTGGTTCTGCGGCTTGTCGTTCATTGTCGACGAACGCGTGCTGATCCCGCGTTCGCCGATTGGTGAGCTGATCGAAAAACGCTTCGAGCCGTGGCTGGGTGCCGAACCTGCGCGCATTCTCGACTTGTGCACCGGTTCCGGTTGCATCGGTATCGCCTGTGCCTATGAGTTCCAGAACGCCGAAGTGGTTTTGGCCGACCTGTCGTTCGAAGCACTGGAAGTGGCTAACCAGAACATCGAGCGCCACGGTGTCGACGAGCGCGTGTTCACCGTTCAGGGCGATGGTTTCGATGGTTTGCCAGGGCAACGTTTCGACCTGATCGTGTCGAACCCGCCTTACGTCGATGCGGAAGATTTCGCCGACATGCCGGACGAATATCAACACGAACCCGAGCTGGGCCTGGCCTGTGGCGACGACGGTTTGAACCTGGTACGACGCATGCTCGCCGAAGCGGCGGATCATCTGACCGAGAAAGGTTTGTTGATCGTCGAGGTGGGTAACAGCCAGGTTCACGTCGAGGCGTTGTACCCGGAAGTCGATTTCGCCTGGCTGGAGTTCGAGCGCGGTGGGCATGGGGTGTTCATGTTGACAGCGGAGCAGTGCCGCGATCATCAGGCGCTGTTCGCTTCTCGCGTCTGACCCCGAATATTGTGGTGAGTGAGCAAGCTCCCTCACCACAATTGGGTTTTATGTCGGTTACCGATGCGTGGCAATCCAGATCAACAACCCCGCCTGAAACACCGCAAACGCCACCAGACACGTAATGGTAAAGCGCAGCCCGGCGTCTTCACGCTTGTACTTGCTGACCTTTTCTTCGTGTTTCTTCAGTTTGACTTCCTGTTCCGCCAGGTTCTGCTCGGCTTGCTGGAGCATCTGCGCGGCTTCGAGGATTTCCACCTGTTGCAGCTTTTCGCTGTTCCAGTCGCCCAGCAAATCACCGATCTGCACCTCTTTGACGCTGCCCTTCAAATGCTGGGCATCGGCGTAGGCCACATCAAAACCGTGCACCCGCAGAAAGTGGTCGCGGCGCAGGCGCGTGTCTTCGTTCAACGCGTCCTTGTTGTTCAGGTCGGTGCCGTCGACGGTGTAGGCGGGCCATCGTTTCTTCGCCCAAGTGATGCCTTGAGCCGCCATATAGCGCCCGATGCCACGGTTCATCGGCTCTATCTGCAAGCCGCTATCTGGAGCGAAATGCACGCGTTTGGCGGTGTGATCGACCCACACATCCAGATGATTCTGTTCTTTGCGTACCCGTTGGCCTGGCAGCTTGATGGCCATGCGCAGCAGGCTGTGCTCCTTGCTGTTGCGTTCGGCGTAACCGAATTCGACAAAGCGCAGCGGTCGGCCGCCGGTGTTACGGTCGGTTTGCAACGGCGCCAGGCGGAGCATTTTGTGGTGCTCGACGTGGACGTCCGCCCACGGCAGCTCGACCGCTGGCGGTGTGTCTTTTTCAGCGGTGGAGTCGGGTGAAGTCTGGGTATCAGTCATAACGGCGAGATCCTGTCCAAGCTCTGTTGCCGTCAGTCATAGCGCTGGCGACAAAGGCTTATCGGCCGTTTTTTTCAGGACTGGAGCTTAACTGGGGCGAAGTCCGTCAATAAATCCGAGGATTCGTGCGCCGAGTTCCGCCGCCAGGGGCAATTGCGGATCTTTATAGGAGGCCAATTGCCGCTTCACGTCGTTGGGCACGATGCGCATGACGTGGTTCATGCCTTCGATCAGTGCCAGTTCGGCGTCCGGTTTGGCGGCTTTGAGCGCCCTGGCGTCACCCACGCCGACCTGGATGTCGTTGCTGCCCTGAATGATCAGTGCCGGCATCTTCAGTTTGGCAAAGGCTGCCGCCGGGTCCTGGCGGAACAGCGAAATCAGGTACGGCTGCACGCTGGGGCGGAAAATCACCTGCAACTGCGGCGGCACGTTGTCGTCAGTGTGGCCAGCCTTGAGGCTGTCGAGCAGTTCATTGCTGCGCAGCATCAAGGCTGGCGGCAGGCGATTGCTCAACTGCTGGCGCAGCACTTGATCGATCGGCCGCGCGCTGCCGGACAGGGAAATCACCGCCGCAGCGTCGACGCTTGGCGCCGCCAGGCTGGCAATCAACGCACCTTCGCTGTGGCCCAGCAAAATCAGTTTGCCCAGACGCGGGTCGGCCTTGAGCTTCTGCCCCCAGGCCACGGCATCGGCCACATAGGCTTCCACCGACAGATTGCGTTCATCCGGTGTGGCCGCAAGGCTCGCCGCCACGCCGCGTTTGTCGTAACGCACACTGGCGATGTTGTGTTTGGCCAGCACCCAGGCCAGCCGTTTGAGGCTGTCGTTGCGCCCGCCGTCGGGGTTGTTTCCGTCACGATCCGTAGGACCGGAGCCGGAAATGATCAGGACAACCGGTACCGGCGTGTCGGACTTGGGCAGCAACAGCGAGCCGAAAAGCTCGCCACTGCCGGTGTCCAGGGTAATCGGGCGTTGCAGGACGGAGGCCTGTACAAAACCGGTAAACAGGGTAAGGCTCAAGGCTAGAACTCGCAGCATCATCACGCCATCATCAACAAGGTGCCGGTTGGACTCGCAGGCACCCATAAGGTTCGAGGATGAACTACTTGGGTAGCCTGCGTATACTGGCGCGCATTACGTATTTTAGGTTCGATTTCACGGAGCGTCCTGCATGTCCGGCAATACCTACGGCAAGCTGTTCACTGTCACCACCGCGGGCGAAAGCCATGGTCCGGCGTTGGTCGCCATTGTCGATGGCTGCCCGCCGGGCCTGGAGATCTCCCTTGAGGACCTGCAGCGCGACCTGGACCGCCGCAAGCCCGGCACCAGCCGCCACACCACCCAGCGCCAGGAAGCCGACGAAGTCGAGATCCTTTCCGGCGTGTTCGAAGGCCGCACCACCGGTTGCGCCATCGGCCTGTTGATCCGCAACACCGACCAGAAGTCCAAGGACTACTCGGCGATCAAGGATCTGTTCCGTCCGGCCCACGCCGACTACACCTACCATCACAAATACGGTGAGCGCGATTACCGCGGCGGCGGTCGCAGCTCGGCCCGTGAAACCGCCATGCGCGTAGCCGCCGGCGCGATTGCCAAGAAATACCTGGCCACCCAGGGCATCGTCATTCGTGGCTACATGAGCCAGCTCGGCCCGATCGAAATCCCGTTCAAGACCTGGGATTCGGTGGAAGAGAACGCTTTCTTCAGCCCCGACCCGGACAAAGTGCCGGAGCTGGAAGCCTATATGGACCAGTTGCGTCGGGACCAGGATTCGGTCGGCGCGAAGATCACCGTGGTCGCCGAAGGCGTGATGCCGGGCCTCGGCGAGCCGATCTTCGACCGCCTCGACGCCGAACTGGCCCATGCGCTGATGAGCATCAACGCGGTCAAGGGCGTGGAAATCGGCGCCGGTTTTGCCAGCATCGCCCAGCGCGGCACTGAACACCGCGATGAAATGACCCCGGAAGGTTTCCTCAGCAACAACGCCGGCGGCATTCTCGGTGGCATTTCGTCGGGCCAGCCGATCGTTGCGCACCTGGCGCTCAAGCCTACATCGAGCATCACCACGCCGGGCCGTTCCATCGATATCCATGGCAACCCGGTGGAGGTCGTCACCAAGGGCCGTCACGACCCGTGCGTCGGCATCCGCGCCACGCCAATCGCCGAAGCGATGATGGCCATCGTGCTGATGGACCACTTGCTGCGTCACCGCGGGCAGAACGCCGATGTGCGCGTGAGCACTCCGGTGTTGGGGCAGCTTTAATGGCTGATCTGAAAGCCGCTACAGTCTGATGACGGTGGCGGCGCTCCCGTACTGGCGGCTTTCCAGCTTCTACCTGTTCTATTTCGCCTTGCTCGGTTCGACAGCGCCGTTTCTGGCGCTGTACTTCGATCATCTGGGCTTCAGCGCCGCGCGCATTGGCGAACTGGTGGCGATCCCGATGCTGATGCGCTGCGTGGCGCCGAATATCTGGGGCTGGCTCGGTGACTACACCGGGCGGCGGCTGGCCATCGTGCGTTTCGGCGCCGCCTGCACCTTGCTGACCTTCTCACTGATTTTCGTCAGCAAAAGCTACGCCTGGCTGGCGATGGTCATGGCCTTGCACGCGTTTTTCTGGCACGCGGTGTTGCCGCAGTTCGAGGTCATCACCCTGGCTCATTTGCGGGGGCAGACCTCGCGCTACAGTCAGATCCGCCTGTGGGGTTCCATCGGTTTCATCATCACCGTGGTGGCGCTGGGCCGATTGTTCGAATGGCTCAGCCTCGACATTTACCCGGTGGCGCTGGTGCTGATCATGGCCGGGATCGTCGTCAGCAGCTTGTGGGTGCCCAACGCACAACCGGTTCAGGGTGAACGGTTGACGGGGGACGGATTCCTCCAGCAATTGCGCAGCCCCGGGGTGTTGGCGTTTTACGCGTGTGTGGCGTTGATGCAGATGAGCCACGGGCCGTATTACACCTTTCTGACCTTGCACCTTGAGCGACTCGGTTACAGTCGCGGGCTGATCGGCATGCTCTGGGCGGTCGGCGTGGTCGCCGAAGTCTTGATGTTTCTGTTCATGAGCAAGATTCTCGCGCGCTTCTCGGTGCGTCGGGTGCTGCTGGCGAGCTTCCTGCTGGCGGCTTTGCGTTGGTTGTTGCTCGGCTCGTTTGCCGAGTTCCTTTGGGTGTTGTTGTTCGCCCAGGTGCTGCACGCCGCCACCTTCGGCAGCTTTCACGCCGCTGCCATCCAGTTCGTGCAACGTAGCTTCGGCGCGCGCCAGCAAGGCCAGGGTCAGGCGCTGTATGCCGCGCTGGCCGGCACCGGCGGCGCACTGGGGGCGTTGTATTCCGGCTACAGCTGGAATGCCCTCGGCGCCACATTGACCTTTAGTATTGCCAGCCTCGCAGCCTTTGCCGCTGCCGTTATCATTGCCACACGTATGCAAGAGGACAGGCCATGAGCCTTACCCGTGAACACCTCGCCCAGGAAATCATCGACGCCGGGCGTTTTCTGTATGGCCGCGGCTGGTCGCCGGCCACCAGCAGCAATTACTCGACCCGCCTGTCGCCGACCGAAGCCTTGCTGACCGTGTCCGGCAAGCACAAGGGCCAACTGGGCCCGGACGATGTGCTGGCTACCGACTTGTCAGGCAACAGCCTGGAGCCAGGCAAGAAGCCGTCCGCCGAAACCCTGTTGCACACCCAGCTCTATAGCTGGCGTCCGGAGATCGGCGCGGTGCTGCACACCCATTCGGTGAACGCCACGGTGCTGTCGCGCCTGACGCCGGAAGATTTCATCGAGTTCGAAGACTACGAACTGCAAAAGGCCTTCAGCGGCGTGTCGACCCACGAGTCCCGGGTGCGCGTGCCGATTTTCGACAACGACCAGGACATTGCGCGGCTGGCCGCCAAGGTGCAGCCTTGGCTCGACGCCCACCCTGATTGCGTCGGCTACCTGATTCGCGGTCATGGCCTCTACACGTGGGGCGCGCGCATGAGCGACGCACTGCGGCAGATCGAGGCTTTTGAATTTTTGTTCGAGTGCGAGTTGAAGACGCGCTCGCTCTTTAACCGTAATGCATGAACTGTTAAGGAGTTGCCCTGATGAGCAGCCTGTCCGTTTACCACGTCTCAAGCCCTGACATTCCGAACAAGGTGCTGACCCACTTTGAAGACATCGCCTCGACCCTGGCCGAGCAGGGCGTGCGTTTCGACCGTTGGCAAGCCGCAGCGAAAATCCAGCCTGGCGCCAGCCAGGAAGAAGTGATCGCCGCGTACCAGGAGCAAATCGACAAGCTGATGACCGAGCGCGGTTACATCACCGTCGACGTGGTCAGCCTGAACAGCGATCACCCGCAAAAAGCCGAGTTGCGTGCCAAGTTCCTCGATGAACACCGCCATGGCGAAGACGAAGTGCGATTTTTCGTCGCTGGCCGTGGCTTGTTCACCCTGCACATCGACGATTACGTGTATGCCGTGCTCTGCGAGAAGAACGACCTGATCTCGGTGCCAGCCGGCACAAAGCACTGGTTCGACATGGGTGAAAACCCGCATTTCGTCGCAATCCGCCTGTTCAACAACCCCGAAGGCTGGGTGGCCAACTTCACCGGCGATGACATCGCCAGCCACTTCCCGTGTCTTGAGGACTGAACCGATGCCGATCAAAGCGATTCTCACCGACATCGAAGGCACCACCAGCGCGGTGAGTTTTGTGTTCGACGTGTTGTTTCCGTACGCGGCTAAACACCTGCCGGACTTCGTTCGCGAAAATGCCGAACGTGCTGACGTCGCCGAACAGCTCGCGGCTGTGCGGCGTGACAGCGGTGAACCGCAAGCAGACGTTGAGCGGGTTATCGAAATCCTCTTGGGCTGGATCGCCGAAGACCGCAAAGCCACGCCGCTCAAAGCGTTGCAAGGCATGGTCTGGGAGCAGGGGTATCAGGCCGGGCAGTTGAAAGGCCATGTTTACCCGGACGCCGTTGAAGCGCTGAAACGCTGGCATCAGGAGGGCTATCAACTGTTTGTTTATTCCTCGGGTTCGATTCAGGCGCAAAAACTGATTTTCGGTTGTTCGGAGGCGGGGGATCTGTCGCCACTGTTCAGTGGCTATTTCGACACCACTTCAGGGCCCAAGCGCGAAGCGCAGTCCTACCAGCGCATCACCCAGGCGATGGGTGTCGAGGCTTCGCAGATTCTGTTTCTGTCCGACATCGTTCAGGAACTGGACGCGGCGCGCACGGCCGGCATGGCAACCTGTGGCCTGGCTCGTGAGGGCGGGGAATTGGCAGGGCATGTGACGGTGGACAGTTTTGCGCGGATCAGTCCGTCTGTCTTTTAAACATCAGCCGTAGAAACAACTCAGGCCGTGAAGCGAAAGCTCTCACGGCCTGATCGTTTATAGCGTTGTTACGGGTTACGCCGAGTGATAGGTCGGCAGTGCGAACCGTTGCTGGCTTTGCAGCATGGAAATCTGCGGCAGTTCGCTGGCCTGTTCGGCGACGTCACGGCGAATCGCGCTGATGACCCATGACAGCTGATCGCCGGCATGCAATTGCTGGTAGGAAATCGAACGTTTGAAGACTTTACCGTCGTGGCTGCGCAGGGTCAGCAGAATGCCGCCATCCGGCCGGGGCTGGGTGGTCACTTCGAAGTTGGAGAACAGCGACGAAAATTTTTCCTGGATCAGGCTCATGTCTATCAGCTCCATTTTGTGCTTGAAGGGCAACATGGAGGGGTAGTTGCAGTGATTGTGCCAGCACCTATATTTTTAAAATTTCATATAAATCAGTAAGTTATATTTTTATGATTTTTTGGCTTTCGTGCAATTTGCATGAATGGCCATCGTGCATCCTGCATTTTGCGAGATCGTCGACAACTGGACGGAACCAATCGCAACGGCGGAGTTCCGCTTTGCGAAGGCTTCGGCCGTGGATACAAAACATTGCAAAAACCGCGTGTACAGCTCAAGAAGCCCTGACGTATTTTCGGCCTCAATCAACGCCACCCGACAATAAGAAGATCGAACGGGAGCAACCATGAGCCGCACGCTGCACGACACGATTACCTGGGGCATGATGCTCCGCAAGCTGCCTTCCATTGCCAAAGCCATCCCCCGCGTGGTGAAGGGCATGAAAGTCGCCAACGTCAAGGATCCGACCCAACCGTGTGGTCTCGGCTGGAGCTTCGAGCAGGCGACGTTGCGCAATCCCGATGGCCCGGCATTGCTGCAGGGCGACGTGATACTCACTTATGCACAGGTCAATCAGTGGGCCAACCGCATCGCCCATCACCTGATTGCCCAAGGCATCGGCAAGGGCGATGTGGTCGCGGTCTTTATCGAGAACCGTGTGGAACTGCTGGTGACGATATTGGCGGTGGCCAAGGTCGGTGCGATCAGCGCCTTGCTGAATACCTCTCAGACCCGCGATACCCTGGCTCATAGCCTGAACCTGGTGGCGCCTGTAGCGATCGTAGTTGGAGAAGAGCTGGTTCCGGCCTTCAATGCGGTCCGCGAGCGGGTGGTCATCGATGCGGCGCGCACCTGGTTTGTCGCCGATCAAGACACTTACCACGATCCGGGCAAAACACCCGATGGCTTCATTAATCTGATGACGGCCAGCTGCTACGCGCCCAGTGACAATCCCGTCAGCAGCCGGCAGGTTTTTTTCGACGACCCTTGTTTCTATATCTACACCTCGGGCACCACCGGGTTGCCCAAGGCCGGGGTGTTCAAGCACGGCCGCTGGATGCGCAGCTCCGCCAGCTTCGGGCTGATCGCCCTGGACATGCAGCCGCAGGACGTCGTCTATTGCACCTTGCCGCTGTACCACGCCACCGGGCTCTGCGTGTGCTGGGGCTCGGCGATCAGCGGGGCGTCGGGGTTTGCCATCCGCCGAAAATTCAGCGCCAGCCAGTTCTGGAGCGACGTGCGCAAATACCGGGCGACCACCCTCGGGTACGTCGGCGAATTGTGTCGCTACCTGGTGGATCAACCGCGTAGCGTCGACGACAGTCGGCACAGCGTGACGAAGATGATCGGCAATGGTCTGCGCCCCGGCGCGTGGAGCGAGTTCAAGACGCGGTTTGCCGTCGACCACATCTGCGAGCTGTACGCCGCCAGCGATGGCAATATCGGCTTCACCAACATCCTCAACTTCGACAACACCATTGGCTTTTCCCTGATGTCCTGGGAGCTGGTGGCGTACGACCACGACAGCGGCGCCCCCACGCGGGATGCCAAGGGGTTCATGCGCAAAGTGGCCAAGGGCGAGCAGGGGCTGTTGTTGGCGAGGATCGACGATAAGGCGCCTCTGGACGGCTACACCGATCCGCAGAAGACCGCAAAAGTGGTGCTCCACGATGTGTTCGTGAAGGGCGACCGCTACTTCAATACCGGTGACCTGCTGCGCAACATCGGTTTCGGTCACGCGCAGTTTGTCGATCGCCTGGGCGACACCTACCGCTGGAAGGGCGAAAACGTCTCCACCACCGAGGTCGAGAACATCCTATTGCAACACCCGCACATCGCCGAAGCCGTGGCCTATGGCGTGGAAATTCACAACACCAATGGGCGGGCAGGGATGGCGGCCATCACCCCGGCCGAATCCCTGGCGACCCTGGATTTCAGTGAGTTGCTGGCGTTCGCCAGGCAACAAATGCCGGCCTATGCGGTGCCACTGTTCCTGCGGGTGAAAGTGAAAATGGAAACCACCGGGACCTTCAAGTACCAGAAGACCCGGCTCAAGGACGAAGCCTTCGATCCGAGCAAAACCGGCGATGACCCGATTTATGCCTGGCTGCCGGGCACCGAAACCTACGTGCGAGTCACCGAGCAGGTGCTGGCGGATATTTACGGAGGCAGGCATCGCTATTGAAAGGGTCGCTATTGAATATCGCTATGACCGTCCATGAGAAAAAACAAGTGACAGGTTCCGGGCTGCTCGGGAAACTATCGGCTTTCCGATTGACCGAATGTGGAGTCCCCAATGTCAGACAAAAGCCGCCAGATGACCCCCGAAGAGGCAGCTGAATTTGCCGAACAGGTGTTCAACAAAGCGCGCGATGGTGATGCGGTGATGCTGGACCGGTTGATCAGCTCCGGATTGCCGGTGAATCTGCGTAACAGCAAGGGCGATACCTTGCTGATGCTCGCCAGTTACTACGGGCATGTAGAGGCGGTGCAGGTGCTGCTCAAGCACAAGGCCGATCCCGAGTTGCGCAACGGCAACGGTCAGAGTCCGATTGCCGGTGCAGCATTCAAGGGCAACCTGGCGGTGGTCAAGGCGTTGGTTGAGGGGGGCGCTGAAGTGGAAGGTTCGTCCTTCGACGGACGCACTGCGTTGATGATGGCGGCGATGTTCAACCGCGTCGAAATCATCGACTACCTGATCAGCAAAGGCGCCGATCCAGCGGCCAAGGACGCCAACGGTGTGTCTGCGCTGGACGCGGCCAAGACCATGGGCGCGGCGGATACCACGGCTCAGCTGCAAAAACTCCTGGCCTGACCTCTGTAGTGTCGCGGGGCTTTTGTGGCGAGGGAGCTCTGTGGCGAGGGGGCTTGCCCCCGTTGGGCCGCGAAGCGGCCCCCTTCGGTATCTCATTCAAACCCAGTTCTCTGGTTTTACGACTGCTTCGCAGCCGAACGGGGGCAAGCCCCCTCGCCACAGGTTCCTGCCAGGTCCCGCAATCCGTTTCCGAATGCGTTATCCTTCGCGCCCTCAAAATTCCCTCGCTACAGGATCCACCTCATGAAAGCCGCACTCGTCGAACTCATCAGCAAAATCAGCTCCGGGTGCATGGGCGAGGACGAAATCCTGAAAATCGCTGACGAAGCGGCTCAGGCCTACGCCGATCCCGAGGCTTTTCTGGCGGCCAATCCAGACGTCAACTACGACGACACCTTTCCGATCCCGTTGGGCGAGTGGGTTGTCGTCGGCAGTCTGCCAGAAACCGTGTTGTTCCAGGCCGACACCTACATGGACCTGTTCGCGCAGATCGTCGCCTCGTTCGGCCCCGGCGTTGAGTTCAACATCAAGCCCAAGCAACTGGCCAAAACCGAAGCTCTCACGGCACTCAATCGCATTCAGGTGCAGATGAGCAGCCTGAACAAGGAAAACGGTGGCTACACCTTGATGAATTTCAGCCAGTTGCTCGACGACGAACTGCAAGTGGTGCTGGTCTATGGCAACGACGTGCCACGGGTGCTGGAGTTGTGCGCCGAAGTCGGCATCGCCGCCGCGCCCTCCCTGGAAGCCCTGAAAGTGGCCATCCACGTCTGAAACCATCTACAACGGTAATAAAACGGAACCCTCGCCAGGCCCGACTATCCTAAGAGTGCCTACCATTTTTTTGGAGCGACACCATGGGTTCCACGTTCAACACCCTGATCGGCCTGATTATTTTTGCCCTGGATATCTGGGCCATCATCAATGTGCTTAAAAGTGGCGCCGAAGTCGGGATGAAAGTCCTCTGGGTGCTGTTGATCCTGTTGCTGCCGGTGCTGGGCCTGATCATCTGGGCCATCGCCGGGCCAAGAGGCGATGTGCGGATCTGACGATCTTCATGGTAGGAGCGAGGCTTGCCCGCGAAAGGATCGCTGCGGTGTACCTGATAGACCGAGTCATCGTTCTTCGCGGGCAAGCCTCGCTCCTACCGGTGTGTGCATCAGAAGGTTCGACCTGTCATGTTCCGCGACGTAGAATGCGCGCCTTTCCCGGTCAATCGAGGTGATCGATTGGCCATCATGGGCGGGTAACCGTCCGTTGCCACCCGCATTCATCGGAGCACTTCCCATGAGCAATACCCCAACCAGCGAGTACCTGGAAACCCTCTACGAAGGCTATGGCCAGCGTTTTCGCATGGAAAAACTGCTGCACGAAGTGCGCACCGAACACCAGCACCTGGTGATCTTCGAAAACCCGCGCATGGGCCGGGTGATGGCGCTGGATGGCGTAATCCAGACCACCGAAGCCGACGAATTCATCTACCACGAAATGCTCACCCACGTGCCGATCCTCGCCCATGGCACCGCCAAGCGCGTGCTGATCATCGGTGGTGGCGATGGCGGCATGCTGCGTGAAGTGGCCAAGCACCGCAGCGTCGAGCACATCACCATGGTCGAAATCGACGGCACCGTGGTCGACATGTGCAAGGAATTCCTGCCGAACCACTCCAAGGGTGCGTTCGATGATCCACGCCTGAACCTGGTGATCGACGACGGCATGCGTTTCGTCGCCACCACCACCGAAAAGTTCGACGTGATCATTTCCGACTCCACCGACCCGATCGGTCCGGGCGAAGTGCTGTTCTCCGAAAACTTCTACCAGGCTTGCCACCGCTGCCTGAACGAAGGCGGCATTCTGGTGACCCAGAACGGCACCCCGTTCATGCAAATCGAAGAAGTCAAAACCACCGCGGGTCGCCTGCGCAGCCTGTTCCCGGACTGGCACTTCTATCAGGCGGCCGTGCCGACCTACATCGGCGGCGCAATGACCTTCGCCTGGGGCGCGACCGATACCGCCTATCGCAAATTGTCCCGCGAAACCCTGCAACAGCGCTTCGCCGGCAGCGGCATCATCACCCGCTACTACAACCCGGAAATCCACATTGGTGCCTTCGCGTTGCCGCAGTACGTGCTGCAAGCGGTGAACAAACCTAGCAACGACTGATGCTTCGTCGATAAGAAAGGCCGTCGCCGGTGTGTGAGACACGCGGGTGACGGCCTTTTTTCATGTCTCGCTTTTAGGATCCCTTGGAACGATCGGCCAATGCACGAGTCGAGATAGATGTAAGCCCATCCATGGGTTTTACCGAGGAGGCACCGATGCAAAAGTGGAAAATCACTTTCGTGGATGAACACGGTGAATCAGTCGACGAACTCTTCGAGTGCGAGGAGTGCCCGAGCAACGAGCAAGCCGCCCAACTCATTCGCGACCGGCGACTGCCGGTGGCTGCGAAACTGGACCTCAATGATCTGGAGGGTCGTACCGATGATCCGACCGTCAAAAGTCTGAAATCCCAGCACAGCATTGAAATCCTCAGCATTACTCCGATTTGATACACCTCCTGTCACATTCACCACCAGGCCTTGGCAGCGGCTCTGTCTTGAGGCTACTCTGCAACCGAGATCAGCGAGTGACTCGCTAAGGTCTGGTCTTGTCAGCTACATGCTTGTTTCCCGGCGGCAACCTCTGTTGCCGCATCGAAAGTGCAGGGAATACGGAAAGTCTATCCATCAGTCTGAGGGGGACGTTTCATGAGCACAGCCTATCAAGAAGACATCAGCAGCAGCGTGCTGCGCCGCATGAAAGAAGGCGGTTTCGATTTTTCACGATTCCATCCCATCGAGTTCTACGCCATTTTCCCGGACGAGGAGCGGGCACGCAGGGCGGCAGGTCATTTTTGTGGTGAATCCTTGAATGCCCAGATCAGCGCGCGTGACGACGGCGCGTGGTCGCTGGAACTGAGCAAAGTGATGTACGCCACCTACGACGGGATCGGCGACTTCGAGCAGGACTTCGAGGCGGTGGTCGAGCCTCTGGGTGGCATCATCGAGGGATGGGGCGTCAAACAGGAGATACGAGGGCTACTCGCATAAGCTTATGAACAGTGACACTTAGTAACGGCTGACCTTTGGGTTGGCCGTTTTTGTTTCAATCTTTTTATTTCGCCACATTTCAAACGGACAAAAAAAAGCCACCTGAACAGGCGGCTAAAGGGAAGAGCGATCAGTTTTCCAGCGAATGCACGGATTATCCGCATCTGCCTCCCGAGCAGTGAAATCAACTCTGACTATGCTGCTGATAGGCGACAGCATTGCTTCGCCATGAAGCGGGGGCGATCAGGGTGGGGCATTTACCGCACAGGATTGGTGCGGTGCGTGCAGCGACATTATCCAACTGATTGATATCAAAGCGTTTCTGCCTATGGCACGGGCCTTGCGAAGGCCTGGATGTCCGTGTGACAAGGAGTACGGCATGATCCGCACCTATTTTGATGAGATGTACGATGCCGGCGGCCAGGTCCGTCCGCATTATCGGGAGTTTGCCCGTTGGCTGGCCGAAACGCCTGACGAGCTTTTGGCACAACGGCGACGCGAGGCCGATCTGTTATTTCATCGCGCCGGGATTACCTTCACGCTCTATGGTGATGAGCAGGGGACAGAGCGCCTGATTCCCTTCGACACCATTCCCCGCAGCATCCCCGCCAGTGAATGGCGGGTCGTCGAACGCGGCTGTATTCAGCGGGTCAAGGCATTGAACATGTTCCTTGCCGACCTCTATCACGAGCAGCGCATCATCAAGGCCGGCATCATCCCGGCCGAACAAGTGCTGGCCAACGAGCAATACCAGTTGGCGATGCAAGGGCTGGATCTGCACCGCGATATCTATTCGCACATTTCCGGTGTCGACCTGGTGCGCGATGGCGACGGCACCTACTACGTGCTCGAAGACAACCTGCGTACCCCCAGCGGCGTGAGCTACATGCTCGAAGACCGCAAGATGATGATGCGCCTGTTCCCCGAGTTGTTCGCGGCCCAGCGCATCGCACCGATCGACCACTACCCGAACCTGTTGCTCGACACCCTGAAAAGCTCCAGCCCGATCGACAACCCGAGCGTGGTGGTGCTGACGCCGGGGCGTTTCAACAGTGCGTTTTTCGAGCATGCGTTCCTCGCTCGGGAAATGGGCGTTGAACTGGTGGAAGGCGCGGACCTTTTCGTGCGCGACGACAAGGTGTTCATGCGCACCACGGACGGGCCGAAAGCGGTCGACGTGATCTACCGTCGCCTCGACGATGCGTTCCTCGATCCGCTGGCGTTCAACCCCGATTCGATGCTTGGCGTTCCAGGGCTGCTGTCGTCCTACCGCTCCGGCAATGTGGTGCTGGCGAATGCCATCGGCACCGGGGTCGCGGACGACAAGTCGGTGTATCCCTTCGTCACGGACATGATTCGTTTCTACCTCGATGAAGAGCCGATCCTGAAGAACGTGCCGACGTGGCAGTGTCGTAATCCTTCTGAACTGTCCCACGTGCTGGCCAACCTTCCGGAGCTGGTGGTCAAGGAAACCCAAGGCTCCGGCGGTTACGGAATGCTGGTGGGGCCGGCGGCGACGGCGGCGGAAATCGAATCTTTCCGCGAGCGGATCAAAGCCAAGCCCCACGCATACATCGCGCAACCGACGTTGTCGTTGTCGACCTGTCCGACCTTTGTCGAAAACGGCATCGCACCGCGCCACATCGACCTGCGTCCGTTTGTATTGTCTGGCCGCGAAACCCGGGTTGTGCCCGGCGGTTTGACCCGTGTCGCCTTGCGTGAAGGCTCCCTGGTGGTGAACTCGTCCCAGGGCGGCGGAACCAAGGACACCTGGGTGGTCGAGGATTGAAGGAAGCTTGCCATGTTAAGTAGAACTGCCTCGGATCTGTACTGGATGTCGCGTTACCTGGAGCGGGCGGAAAACCTCGCGCGGATGCTCGACATCAGTTATTCGCTGTCGCTGATGCCCCAGGACGGTCGTGGCGACGGCTTGCACGAACTGGCCATGCCGTTGCTGATCACCGGCACCCTGGACGATTACCTGGCGCGCCACGGCGATCTGCATGCCGAACGGCTGCTGCATTTTTTCGCCCTGGACGCGGCCAACCCGGCGAGCATCTACAGCTGCCTCGGTGCCGCGCGAGCCAGCGCCCATGCGGTGCGTGGGCGAATCACCGCCGACATGTGGGAAAACATCAACGCCACCTGGCTGGAAATTCGCGGGATCGCCGAGCAGGGCTTGAGTCGCTACGGCATGAGCCGTTTCTGTGAGTGGATCAAGGAACGTTCCCACCTGTTCCGCGGCGCTTGCTACGGCACGATCATGCGTAACGACGCGTTCCGCTTCATTCGTCTGGGCACCTTTATCGAAAGGGCCGACAACACCTTGCGCCTGCTTGATGCCCGTTACGAAATGGCCGGCGATCAAGCCGAAGCCGTCAGTGACGGTACGGCCCACGCCTATTACCAATGGAGCGCCTTGTTGCGGGCCTTGTCATCGTTCGAGGCCTACACCGAAATCTACCGCGACGCCCCCGGCGCCCGGCATGTGGCCGAGCTGTTGTTGCTGCGCGCCGATGTGCCGCGATCCCTGCGAGCCTGCACCGAAGAGGTCGATCAGATTCTCGCTCAACTACCGGGGGCCAACGGCCGTCCCGCACAACGCCTGGCGGCGGAAATGGACGCGCGCCTGCGCTACACCGGTATCAACGAAATCCTCGACGAAGGCCTGCACACCTGGCTGACCGAGTTCATCCCGCTGGTGCGCCAGTTGGGCAATGCCATACACAGTTCCTATCTGGAGGCTGCATGAGACTTTCCATTAGCCACGAGACCGCCTATCACTACGAAGATCAGGTGCGGGCGAGCATCCAGTACCTGCGACTGACACCCCACGACAGCGAGCGCCAGCACGTGCTGAGCTGGCAACTCGACCTGCCGCGCCCGGTGCGCGCGCAACTCGATCCGTTCGGCAACATCCTGCATGTGTTGACCCTGGACGAGCCGCATGAGGCGATCATCATCGGCGCCCGTGGCCAGGTCGATATCGACGAGCTGCGCGAAGCCGAGCACGAGAGTCAGTCGGCGCTGCCGTTCCTGCGTTTCACCCGGCTGACCGAAGCCGACGAAGCCCTGCGCGCGTTTGCCGAGAAGGCGTGCAAGCAACGGCGGGATCGCACGGCGCTGATCGATTTAATGCATGGCCTGAACCAGCACATGACCTACACGCCGGGTTCCACTGAAGTGGAGACCAGCGCAGCGCAAGCTTTCGCCGGGCGTTCCGGGGTCTGCCAGGACCATACCCATGCGTTTCTCGCCTGCGCCCGCAGCCTGGGCATCCCCTCGCGTTATGTGTCGGGGTATTTGTACAGCGAGAACAGTGAACACCTGGCCAGTCACGCCTGGGCGGAAGCCTGGCTGGATGACGCCTGGTATAGCTTCGATGTAACCAACGAACTGGCCCGGCCTGAACGTCACTTGAAACTGGCCGTGGGCCTGGACTACCTCGACGCCTGCCCGGTGCGCGGCATGCGCCGTGGCGGTGGGTATGAGCAGATGCATGCCAAGGTGTTGGTCTCGCCGACGCCTGCGCCGGTGATCTCCGTCCAACAGCAGTAGCAGTCATTCATTGTGGCGAGGGAGCTTGCTCCCGCCGGCCGATCCGCGACCGGGCGCAGCAGTCGCAAACCCGGCGAATGCGGTTTGCCTGACGGATCGCGTCGCCTGATTTGAGGGCCGCTTCGCGCCCCAGCGGGAGCGAGCTCCCTCGCCACAGGTGGATGTTTACTTGGCCGTAGACACCTTGCGTCCCGCCATGTGCTTCAAATACCCCACCAACAACTCCAGATCCCTCTCCGGCAATACCGTCGGCGAGAACCCGGGCATCTTCGCCTGCGGCCACTGGCGCAAGCTCTGCGGGTCACGAATGTAACGCTTGAGGAAATTCGCGCCGAAATACTCGGTCGGGTTGAACGGAATATTCAGGTCCGGTCCGAACTGCGCATCCCCCGCGCCATTGAGTCGATGGCAGGCCAGGCAGTTTTTCTGAAACAGCGCAAAGCCTTTGTTCACCGGATGGTCCGCCTTCAGCGCGGGATCGGGGAGCAGGGCAGGGAAGCGTTCGGCCACCGGGGCCATGCGTTTGATACTCGCGACCTCGAACGGCCATTGCTCGGGGCTGATATTGCCCGCCTGCGGATCGGTCCAGACCAGGTAAAACGGCCCTGCACTGTGTTTGCCCTCGGACAGCGGCGGCCACGGCTTGGCCGGGTCTTCAATCGCCAGCCAGGCCTGCGCACCCTGAGTATTGAGCAACGGCGCGGCGGCCAGTTCGGCGGCAAAACCGTCCAGAGCTACCGCTTGCAGGTGATCGTCAGGCTTGGTGCCCGTCAACAACGCCGCCATCGGCACGGCGCGATAGCTCATGTCCCGTTTGTAGGAAACGTCGTTAGTGATCGTGATGGTCTGAACCTGAGGATGCTTGAGCAATTCATCGGTCTGCCAGGTGCGAGAACTTGCACCCAGCTCAAGGTTCAGCTGTGCGGCGGACAGAGGCGTGCTGAGCAGCAAGGCCCCCAACAGAATGAGCGCTTTCAAATGATCGTCGTCCATGTCGTGGAAGTGCCGTAAAGGTTGGCACAGCCAAGCAGGCCCGGATAGCGAGCCAGTCACATTTTTATCAGGTGTAATGAAAACCCCCGCTGCTCGATCAGCCAAGCACCTTGGTCAGGTTCGGCAAAATCAACAACAGCGTAGTAGCAAATAGAATGAGCCCGGCTTGACGTACTTTCGAATGTTTGAACATGGCTTGACCGCCTTTTTTGTTATTTCCTGGTTGCCTGCCTGCATATCTCCATGACGGCAGAGCGCTGCACTTCCTGTAGGACGAGAGCCTCGGCAAAACCCGACGACAACTTCGTACAGGTTTACATTAGGGCCCGCGTCACGCTTGGCTTAGATCCATTTCGTATGGAATTAGCGCTGATCGCTGCCAAAAAGACATGAGGCCTATGGCCAGCTTCTTGGGCGCCCGTTGGCTAGACAGCTTGGTGACACGAATCGATTAATCCGATAGCTGACTACCGTTCGTCTGAGCGTGACCGTCAACGCCTATGAGCGCTGTGGTCATTGAATCCACGGCTGCTCGGCATAAGGTGAGGGTATAGAGATCACCCTCAGGTTCGAGAACGCCATGACCCAAGCTTTGATATTCGACGCGTTACGCACGCCCCGTGGCAAAGGCAAGGCCAATGGCGCCTTGCACAGCGTCAAGCCAGTGAACCTGGTGGCCGGGCTGCTGACGGCGTTGCAGCAGCGCACCTCCCTGGACACCAGTCAGGTCGACGACGTGGTGCTTGGCTGCGTGACGCCTATCGGTGATCAGGGCGCCGACATTGCCAAGACCGCCACACAAGTGGCCGATTGGGACGTCAGCGTGGCGGGTGTGCAACTCAATCGCTTCTGCGCGTCGGGGCTGGAAGCAGTGAACCTGGGTGCGATGAAAGTGCGTTCCGGCTTCGAAGATCTGGTGGTGGTCGGTGGCGTCGAGTCGATGTCCCGCGTGGCCATGGGCAGCGACGGCGGGGCCTGGGCGCTGGACCCGGAAACCAACTTGCGCAGCCATTTCACACCCCAGGGCGTGGGCGCCGACCTGATCGCGACAATCGAAGGTTTCAGTCGTCAGGACGTCGATGCCTTCGCGTTGCACTCGCAGCAGAAGGCGGCGCGGGCGCGGGCGAATGGTTCCTTCAACAAGTCGCTGGTGCCGGTGCAGGACCAGAACGGCATCATCCTGCTCGATCATGATGAGTTCATTCGCGCCGATTCGACAATGGAAGGCCTGGGCAAGCTCAAGCCGAGTTTCGAAATGATCGGGCAAATGGGCTTCGACGCCACGGCATTGCGGGTGTACAGCCAGGTCGAGCGGATCAACCACGTTCACACACCGGGCAACAGTTCCGGGATCGTTGATGGCGCGGCATTGATGCTGATCGGCTCCGAAGCGAAGGGCCGGGCACTGGGTTTGCAGCCACGGGCGCGGGTCGTCGCCACGGCGGTCACCAGCACCGACCCGACCATCATGCTCACCGGCCCGGCGCCGGCCACCCGCAAGGCACTGGCCAAGGCCGGGCTGCGAGTCGAAGACATCGACCTTTTCGAAGTCAATGAAGCGTTCGCCTCGGTGGTGCTCAAGTTCATCAAGGACATGGCCATCGACCCGGACAAGGTCAACGTCAACGGCGGCTCCATCGCCATGGGCCACCCGCTCGGCGCCACCGGTTGCGCGATTCTCGGCACGCTGCTCGATGAACTGGAAACCCGGCGCCTGCGCTATGGCCTGGCGACATTGTGTGTCGGCGGCGGCATGGGCATTGCCACCATCATCGAACGCCTCTGAGCCTGCCTTTAAGAAAATCCGACTCAAGGAAAATTGCCATGACCCAAGCCATTCGTTACGAAAAGGGCCAGGACCGGATCGTCGTCCTGACCATCGACATGCCGGGCCAGAGCGCCAACACCATGAACGCGGTCTACCGCGAGGCCATGGCCACCTGTGTCGAGCGCCTGGTCGCCGACAAGGATGCGATTGCCGGCGTGATCATCACCTCGGCCAAGAAAACCTTCTTCGCCGGTGGCGACCTCAATGAACTGATCAAGGTCGGCAAGCCCGAAGCCCAAGCCTTTTACGACATGGTGCTGACCCTCAAGGGCCAGTTGCGCACCCTGGAAACCCTTGGCAAACCGGTGGTTGCCGCCATTAACGGCGCGGCGCTCGGCGGCGGCTGGGAAATCTGCCTGGCGTGCCATCACCGTGTAGCGCTCGACAACCCGTCGGTGCTGCTTGGCCTGCCGGAAGTCACCCTCGGCCTGTTGCCGGGCGGTGGCGGGGTGGTGCGCATGGTGCGCATGCTGGGCATCGAAAAAGCTCTGCCGTATCTGCTGGAAGGTAAGAAAATCCGTCCGCAACAGGCGCTGCAAGCGCGGTTGATCGACGAGTTGGCTGTCGATCACGATGAGCTGATGGCCAAGGCGCGGGCGTGGATTGCTGCTCATCCGGTTGCTGTGCAGCGCTGGGATGTGAAGGGTTATCAGATCCCTGGCGGTACGCCGTCGGATCCGAAAGTCACGCAGATGCTGGCCATCACGCCATCGATCCTGCGCAGCAAAACCCAGGGCTGCCTGCCCGCACCGGAGAAAATCCTCTGCGCCGCAGTGGAGGGCGCTCAGGTGGATTTCGACACCGCGCATCTGATCGAAACCCGCTACTTCACCGAACTGACTACGGGCCAGGTGTCGAAAAACCTCATCGGCACCTTTTGGTTCCAGCTCAATGAGATCAATGCCGGCGGTTCGCGACCTCAGGGCATAGCGCCTTACGTGACGAAGAAAGTCGGCGTGCTCGGCGCCGGGATGATGGGCGCGGGCATCGCGTTTGTCAGCGCCTCGGCCGGTATCGATGTGGTGCTCAAAGACATCAACCTCGTCGCGGCAGAGAAGGGCAAGGCTCACTCGGCGGCGCTGCTGGACAAGAAGGTTGTTCGGGGTCAGTTGAGCCGGGAGCAGCGCGAGGCGATTCTGACGCGAATCCATACCACTCAAGACGATGCGGATCTGGCCGGTTGTGATTTGATCATCGAAGCGGTGTTTGAAGATCGCGAGCTTAAAGCCAGGGTCTCATCGGCAGCGCAAACCGTCGTCGGCCCGGACGCGGTGATCGCCTCCAACACCTCGACGTTGCCGATCAGTGGCCTGGCCACCGCCGTGCCAGACCAGAGCAAATTCATCGGCCTGCATTTCTTCAGTCCCGTGGAGAAAATGCCGTTGGTGGAAATCATCAAAGGCGTCCATACCAGCGACGAAACCCTGGCTCGCGGTTTCGATTTCGTCCTGCAAATCAAGAAAACTCCGATTGTGGTCAACGACAGTCGCGGTTTCTTCACATCGCGGGTGTTCGGCACCTTTACCAACGAGGGCATCGCCATGCTGGGTGAAGGGGTGAGTGCGCCGATGATCGAGACCGAAGCGCGCAAGGCCGGCATGCCTGTCGGGCCTCTGGCGATCTCCGACGAAGTTTCCCTCAGCCTCATGAGCCATATCCGCGAGCAAACCGCCAAAGACCTGCAAGCGGAAGGGAAACCGCTGATTGAGCACCCGGCGTTCGCCGTGATTGACTTGCTGCTCAAGGAATTCAAGCGTCCGGGCAAGGCTGCTGGAGGTGGTTTCTACGATTACCCGGCTGCCGGGCAGAAACATTTGTGGCCGGAGTTGAAAACCCGCTTCGAGAAAGCTGACGGGCAGATTTCGCCTAAGGATGTGCGTGATCGACTGCTGTTCATCCAGGCCATCGAAACCGTGCGTTGTGTAGAGGAGGGCGTGCTGACCTCAACGGCGGATGCCAACGTTGGCTCGATCTTCGGCATCGGTTTCGCGGCCTGGACCGGCGGTGCGTTGCAGTTCATCAACCAATACGGTGTGAAAGACTTTGTTGCCCGCGCCCAGTACCTGGCCGAGCAATATGGCGAACGCTTCACGCCGCCTGCGCTGTTGCTGGAGAAAGCCGCCAAGGACGCGTTGTTCTAAGGGGCGTTCTAAGGGACCGATGACGCCTTCCGGGGCTTGCCTTGCCACCGTGTTTCAAGGCAGGCTCTGGGGTGTGCATTATTCCCACCATGTGTCAGGTATTTTTTATGTCGTTACGCATCTGCATTCTGGAAACCGACATCCTGCGTCCGGAACTGGTCGATCAATATCAGGGTTACGGGCAGATGTTCCAGCGTCTGTTTTCGCAGCAACCCATCGCGGCCGAATTCAGCGTGTACAACGTGATGCAGGGCGAATATCCAAGCGATGATCAGACCTTCGATGCGTATCTGGTCACCGGCAGCAAGGCCGATTCCTTCGGCACCGACCCATGGATTCAAACCCTCAAGACGTATCTGCTGAAGCGCTACGAGCGTGGCGACAAACTGCTGGGCGTGTGCTTCGGTCACCAACTGTTGGCGCTGCTATTGGGCGGCAAGAGCGAGCGGGCGACCCAGGGCTGGGGCGTCGGCACCCACAAATACAAACTCGCGGCCAAGGCGCCGTGGATGAGCCCGGTGAGGGAAGAGCTGACGTTGCTGATCAGTCACCAGGATCAGGTCACCGCGCTGCCGGAAAACGCTACGGTGATTGCCTCGAGCGATTTCTGCCCGTTCGCCGCCTACCATATTAACGATCAGGTGCTGTGCTTCCAGGGGCATCCGGAGTTCATTCACGATTACTCACGGGCGTTGCTGGATATTCGTCAGGAAGCGCTGGGCGAGCAGATTTATTCGAAAGGTATGGCGAGTCTTGAACACGAGCATCACGGCACTACCGTCGCAGAGTGGATGATGCGGTTTGTGGCGCACAAGCCTGATGCTGGACCGGTTGAAGCTAAAAGCTAAAAGCTTCGCGAGCAAGCCCGCTCCCACAGTAGATCCTCGGTGTGCACACGATGGGTGACACACTGAGAATCCCTGTGGGAGCGGGCTTGCTCGCGAATGGGGGCAACCGGCTCTCACTGAAAACACGCGGCTCTACAACCATCCTGACCGCTTGAAACTCGCCCACAAACCGACGCATCCAACGGTAATAAACCCCAACACCGCAAAATACCCGTAATGCCAAGTCAACTCTGGCATGTCCTGGAAGTTCATCCCGTAAATCCCCGCTATCGCCGTCGGAAACGCCAGAATCGCCGCCCACGCCGCAAATTTGCGCTGCACCACGCTCTGGCGCGACGCCTCAAGCAACACCCCAACCTCGATGGTCTGGCTGGCAATGTCCGCCAGGGTCGTCAGGTCTTCCATCTGCCGCGTGACATGAATCTGCACATCGCGAAAATACGGGCGCATGTTTTTGTCGATAAACGGAAAACTCAGCTTTTGCAGTTCCTCACCGATCTCCACCATCGGCGCCGCAAACCGGCGCAAGCGCAATACATCGCGACGCAGGCCGTGGAGTTTCTGGATATCGCGCTCGTTCAGCGAACCGCAGAGGACATTGCTTTCCAGCTCATCGATCTCGGCATGAATCGCTTCGCCCATCGGCTGGTAGTTTTCGATCACGAAATCGAGGATGGCATAGAGTACGAAATCTTCCCCATGCTCCAGCAACAGCGGACGTGCCTCACAGCGTTGTCGGACATGGGCGTAGGACGCCGAGTGACCATTGCGCGCGGTAATGATGTAACCCTTGCCGGCGAAGATATGCGTCTCGATGAACTGCAATTTGCCTTCATGGCGGATCGGCGAATATGTGACGATGAACAGCGCATCGCCGAACGTTTCCAGCTTCGGTCGACTGTGTTTTTCCAGGGCGTCTTCGATGGCCAGTTCGTGCAGGTTGAACTGGCGTTGCAGGTTGAACAGCTCCTGCGCATTGGGCTCTTCGAGGCCGATCCACACAAAGTGGCCAGGCTTGGCAGCCCAGGCCGCACCTTCGTCAAGCGTGATATTGGTGACTTTCTTACCAGCGCTGTAAACCGCAGCAGCAACGACTCTACCCATGATGATTCACTTCTTATCGGTCGCTTTCTATTGGTAAAGACTGGCGGTGCCAGGCAGGTTTCAGCTTAACCTTGTCTACTGCTTGAGAGTCAGCAAAATCGGTAGAGTTCGCAGGCAAAAGAAAACCCGCACAGGGCGGGTTTCATTCAGGCGGCTTGCAGTTGCCGATCCATCGAGTCGATGCACTCACGCATCTGTTCGCGGCACTGGGCGATCAACATCGGCATGTCATCCAGGCTCAATCCGGCCGTAGGAATTGCCGGCAGCGAACGGATCAGAATCTTCCCACTGCGCCAGCGGTTCAATCGCATGTGTTTGACGTAACTGCTGACACACACCGGCACGATTGGCACGCCGGCGGCGATTGCCATCTGGAACGCGCCTTTCTTGAACGGCAGCAGCTCTTCGCCCAAGTTGCGGGTGCCCTCGGGGAAGACCCAGATCGAGGTGTCTTCATTTTGCAAGGTGTGCGTGGTGGTCAGCATCGACTGGCGTGCCTTGTGCGCATTGCCGCGATCGATCAACACATTGCCGGCCAGCCAGAACAACTGCCCGAACAACGGCACCCACTTCAGGCTCTTCTTGCCGATGCACACGGTGCGGCGGGGCACCACGTTGCCGAACACAAACAGATCGTAGTTGGACTGATGGTTGGCGATGATCACACAGCTGTCGGGTTTATCCATCAACGGCCCGACATCGGCCTTCACCCGCAAACGCAAAATACACATCGCGGGCCACGCATACAGACGCGCGCACAAACGGCTGTTGTCCGGATTGAACGGGCGGCACAGTCCGAGAATCACTCCGAGCACTCCGGCCAGAATAAAGTGCAGGCCCATCAATAACATACGAAACACAAACAGCATTTAAAGGGCCCACCGGCACAAAAGGTGGCGCAGTGTACGGATGTGCACTGTTTTCGGCAATTGCCGCTATAGAAGAGGGAGATAGCCGATGTTTGAGCGCATGTTTCCGACTTGTGGGTCAGATGCGGCCTAGAGCGGTTGTAAGGTTTTAAACCAGACACCCAAGAAAAAAGCCCGACACGACGGTCGGGCTTTTCGGTGCAGCGCATTTGGGCTTAACCCATGTGCTCCTGATCCAGGATGATCGCGTTGTCCAGCGTCTCCAGCAGCGTCTTGCGCGTTTTCAGCTTGGTGTTCTTGTGGGCGATCATGTTGAGCTTCTTCAACTGACGAGCCGCCGCCAGCGCCGCGCCTTGCAGCTCTTCGGCCGACACCACCTTATCGAGGAAGCCGGCATCCACGGCGCTTTGTGGGTTGAACATCTCTGCATTGATCACCGCGCGATGGAACGCCGACTTGCGCAGACGATCACGGGCCAGTTCGATACCGGCATG
This sequence comes from Pseudomonas sp. GW822-FHT07A10, assembly GCF_058798795.1. NCBI lineage: Bacteria > Pseudomonadati > Pseudomonadota > Gammaproteobacteria > Pseudomonadales > Pseudomonadaceae > Pseudomonas > Pseudomonas sp. GW822-FHT07A10. The sequence continues at coordinate 363,268 of NZ_JBXAKV010000003.1, read as the reverse complement.
GTGCATGGTCATGCCGATCTGCACTTCGTTCAGGCCAATGCTGAACGGGCCATCGACACCGATGCGGTAGTCAGCCGACAACAGAAGAAACGCACCCTTGGCCACCGCATGCCCAGGACACGCCACGACCACCGGGAACGGATGCGACAACAGGCGACGAGCCAGGGTCGAACCCGCAGCCACCAGCGCCATGGCCTCGTTAGGGCCGGCCGTCATCACCTTCAAATCATAACCACCCGACAAAATCCCCGGCTGACCGGTAATGATCACCACCGCCCGATCCGCTACCGCCCGATCCAGCGCAGCGTTAAACGCGACAATCACGTCTGGAGAGATGGCATTGACCTTGCCATTGCTCAAGGTCAGGGTCGCGATACCGTCTTCGAGATGGTAGGAAATCAACTCACTCATGACGCCAATCCTTCTAATAAAGTAGGGCAGACGTTACCCACCGCTGTAGGCCAGGTAAAGCGCCGTGACTGACCCGCCAGTCACCCTTTTCCCGCCCGCCAGGCACAGCCCGCCCCATCCACCGCGCATTGGCCTCTATATAGAAGGGGAGGTGAAGCCGGAGATTGGCAGGTTTGCCATGCCCTTGAACGCCCCCAAAGCGTTAATCGCGTTAAGCGCATGAAAATTCTGAAAAAAATATTTGCCATCAGAAAAGCTTTCGACTACATTAGCGCGCCTCGACAGACTGAATAAGTTTGACGAGATACGGTGAAGTGTCCGAGTGGCTTAAGGAGCACGCCTGGAAAGTGTGTATACAGGAAACTGTATCGAGAGTTCGAATCTCTCCTTCACCGCCAAATTAGATATACACAAAACCCCTGATTTCGAGAGAAGTCAGGGGTTTTGTGGTTTCTGGCGTCTGGATTTTATGCATGGCGGTATCAGCGAAGGCGCTTCCGAAATTGATGTAGGACGATGGATAGGCGTGTGGGAAGCAATGCTGGAAAGCCATATGGTTTGGGGGCTTTCATAGGTTTTGGCACCTTGCATGAGCCGCATCGGGAGGGGGTATTCGTTTTGCGCCTTTAAGGTACAAAATGACCCAAAGGGCAGTGCACACGACGCGCCCCATTATTCGGAACGGACGCACGCAGGTTATGCAGGAATTCACCATGAAGCAGGCGGAGTTGGAGAAGGTTCACGTGGAAATCGTCAAGCTGATGGCTGAGCAGCGCAAGCTGAATGCCGAAGCGGGCAAGATGACCCGTGAAACTTTTTGGTACCCGGTAGCTGTTGCGACTGGCTTGATCGGTACGGTGGCGACTGTCACTGCGGTGTTGATCAAGCTGCTCTGACCCCTGATTCTTTCGATGCCGTGAAAGGCTGATTCACCTCGCCTCGCGATCCGTTCGGTGCGAGTTTTTTGTGTATGAAGGGATTCATGAGCGATTTACTCGATTTCATCAGTGCGCTGTGCCAGGTATCCGATTGGACGCCATCACGCCCCAGGCGCGTATTTTCACGACGGTTCGTGTTCTTTATGGTGCTTGTAGCGGCATTCGAGTTGGTATTACTCAACCATTACTGGGGGTAATCCAGTTCCGGGCTTTTTGTTTTCATCACCTGGCTGCCGAGGAATAATGCGCGCTTCTATGAACAAGGACATCCCATGATCACCACCACAACCCACACCATCGAAGGTCGGCAAATCACCGCCTACCTGGACATCGTCAGCGCCGAGTCGGTGCAGGGCGTTAACGTGATTCGCGACATGTTTGCCGGGATGCGGGATTTTTTCGGTGGGCGTTCTCAGACGTTGGAGCGGGCATTGAAGGAGGCGCGGATTCAGGCGACCGACGAGATCAAGGAGCGGGCGCGGGTGCTTCAGGCGGATGCGGTGGTGGGGCTCGATTATGAGATCAGCATGCCGGCCGGCAAGGGTGGGATGGTGGTGGTGTTTGTGACCGGGACAGCGGTCAAGCTGAGGTAGGTCGCGCGGTACTGGCCATTCGTCGGGCATGTAACGATCTGAATCACAAGTCTGGGAATGACCGGCTAGTCTCAAAAACCAGGGTGGTCGATATTTTTCAGGCAAAGAGGGCTTGCCGGTATCGACCCGTTTTGAGAGGAGCGAAGATATGGCTGAGCCGTATATCGAAGACGACGGTGCAGAGTTTCCAATCAATGATTGCGTGCAGTGTGGTCAGACGGACTATGTGCCGAGCTTCGGTGAAGACCGTATCAAAATAAACAAAATCAAATCTGCAGTGCCTAGGACTCGAGGGCCGAAATCGAAATTTATGCCCAAGCTGGGGGCGCCCTCCAGGAAGTAAACCGATAACAGCACGAACCCCGCCATCGAGCGGGGTTTCTTGTTTCTGAAGGGCAGGAAACGTGGTTCGGTGGCAATGCCGAGAAATGTCCTACAACTTTTCTGGTGCTGGTGTTTTTTCACAAACTTTTCACACCGGCCTCCGTAGGCTCAGCTCATCCGTTAGAAAGCAGTACCCTGGCCCGTCTCCCCAGCGGGCTTTTTTTTGCCTGTCATAAAACCTTTTGCATAAACGCTGTCCAACCGTCGCCAATGGCGAGGTTGTTCTGGTTTTGTGTCTGGACTTTCCCTCCGCTAAAGCATTCAATCTCCGGCCTTTCGGTTCCCACTTTTTTGAGGTTCTTGTTATGCGTTTGACACTGCCTGCTCTGGTTCTGGGCCTTTTGGTTGCTCAAGGTGCGATGGCTGCCGGCGACGGCACAGCCGCGCTCGGTGGTGGTCTGGGTGGTGCGTTGGGTAACGTGGTTGGCCAGAAAATGGGCGGCAGCACTGGCGCAGCGATTGGTGCTGGCGTAGCGGGTGCAGCCGGCAGCGCTGTTGCCGCACGTAAAGGCAGCCGCACCAAAGCGGCCATCGGCGGCGGTGTTGGCGCGGCCGGCGGTTCGATAATCGGTAACAGCCTGGGCGGCAAGACCGGCTCCACCATCGGCGCAGGCCTGGGTGGCGCATTGGGCGGCGGCGTAGGCAGCAACCTGTCCAAGAAGCGTCATTGATTCTGAAGGTCAGCTGAAAAAGCCCGGCTTAATGCCGGGCTTTTTCGTTTTGGAACGTTTCTGCATCATGTGGCTCAAATCTCATACAGTCGGTATTGGTTTTCTGTATAACAGACCCAGATGCAGGCTGATGCCTATCCGCGGCACGTTCTTCCCCCCAATGCGGAAATTAGAGGTGCATATCATGCGTTTCATGCGTTTGACATTGTCCACGGTGTTTTTGGGGCTTTTGGTCGCTCAGGGCGCAATGGCGGGCGGCAACGGTGATGCCGCAGTCGGCGGTGGTCTTGGCGGTGTGTTGGGCAACGTAGTCGGCGGGCAGTTGGGCGGCAGCACCGGGGCCGCGGTGGGCGCTGGCGTCGGCGGTGCGGCAGGCAGTGCGGTCGGTGCGCGCAAGGGCAGTCGCACTGAAGCGGCCGTCGGCGGTGGTCTCGGCGCGGCGGGTGGTTCGGTGATCGGCAACAGCCTGGGTGGCTCCACTGGTTCGGCCATTGGCGCAGGCCTGGGTGGCGCAGCCGGTGGCGCGGTGGGCAGCAGCATGGGTGATGACCGCGGCAGTTCGCATTCCGGTGGCGGCTACTACAAACACAAGCATAAAAATAAGTACAAGAATCACTAACTCGATATCGAGTGACAGTAAAAACCCGGCCGAGTGCCGGGTTTTTCGTTTCTATCAATAGGACTCCGGAACGATTGGCCGTAGGACGTCTCGAACTTAATATACACACTGAACGTTGTGAGGCATGCCATGACTCCGGAAACTGAAGACAAGGAAGAAGAAGGCCCGATCAACGATCCTGGCAACGAAGATCCGGGGTCTCTGATGGACGACGCCACGGTGCCGCTCAACGATGCCGATGACGCGGGCGATGTGGGCAACTTAGAGAATGATGAGTATGACGAGGAAGACGACGAGTGATTTTGTAGTCGGCCCGACCGATTGATCCCTCTGATCGAACCGCGTCTGTCGTGTTGGCCTCGAAAGGCAAGGATCTGCTTTTCGGGTCCATTGAGAGGTGCGTTATGAACGCTGATCCGAAAGACTCCGATATCGACGATACCCCCGAATATCCGCTGCCTTCGCCCACCAATTCGCTGCGCCGCGACCAGCGCCCGCCCGACGATGACGACACCGCTGTCGAACAGGTGCCCGCCGATGATGTGAGGCGCGGTAATGTGGAAGCCGACCCGGAAGACCCGGACATCGCCGGCGATGACGCCTCGGGCGAACCGAGCTGAAACCTGTGAGGTGGTGCATCGCCGATTGTCGATTGTGCGGCTTCTTTAAAAAGCGATCACCACCAGAGATCAGGTAAAGCACTCTTTAAAGGAGATGCACCATGATCAGGTCAAAATGGATGGCGCTTACGATGGTCGGCTTATTGTCGATCAGTTCATTGGCGGCGGTTGCTCAATCTACTGGTCGCGACGCACCGGTCGATAAGGGTGGGATGCCGCCCTACTCGGAAATGAATGCAGGTACCTCGGATGGGAAGGCGCTGCCACCGGACACCATTGGTGGTGGGAGTGGTGGTGATGCCAACGGGAGTAGCATCGACTCGGGGAAGGGCAGCGGGTCGGTGAGTGGTGGAAGTTCGATGGGGAGTGGTTTTGGAAGTGGGTCTGGAGGATCAGGTGGTTCTGGGCAAAGTGGACGCTCGGAAAGTTCTGACAGTGGGGAAGATGGTAGAACTGGTGGTTAGATTAAGGTCGAGTAGATATCGAAGCCCAGCAACCAGATGGGCTTTTCATATGAGTTGGTTTTTACGACCCCCCCAGCCCCCAGCCCCCATGCTAGTGCCTAACTTCAAAGCTCGGAAATCTAGATGTGTATGTATCGGGTTCATTATGCTAATGATTCGAGCCAACGTTTGTAGAAATCCTTTTGTTGTTGAATGTCATGTGTGATGTCGTTTTCTTCGTAATCGAAGATGTTGACTACGTCTTCAGTTTCGGTTGGTTTTCCCATGTGAAGTTCATACGCTACGACTCCACCAGACATTTGTGATGACATGCGCGAGGGATGAACGTTAAGTTTTGAGCCTTTACACAGAAATTTTGTTTCTGGGAAGTCGGCTCGTAACAGACCAAGGCATAAGTAAAGATCAGGGGCTACGTATGTTTTTTTTAAGCCGTTTTTTATTGTGAAAGTTAGTGCCGATTTTTGCCGATCGCATTCGATCAAAACTTTCTCAGTGATACCTTGAGTGTATATAGATACTTCTACTATTTTCATGGTCACTTCCTGTTTGGGTTGGGGGTTGAGTAGCCCACATAGCTACCATCGGCGTTGACGGGGGTAACGCCGATAATGTCTCGGGTGTCAATTCCACCCGGAAAAGCAATTTCAACCTCACCCCTATGAGGGGACATCATGCCGAGTTTCTTATTCACATCTATTCCGCGAATATTCTTTATCACGTAAATAAATCCGGCTTCATATCCGTAGCCTGTAGCGAACTTTATTGCTTCCTTTTCGGATGTTGTAGTGCTGACAAATAGGCTGGGAGGGCTTCTGTTGTCCAGAGCATGCAGGTAGAGATCAGTACTATCACCCAAGGGCTCAAACCCAGCTTCAAAAATCTCCCAAGATTCCCGCGAGTCTCCACGGTACAAATACCGATTTCTTGGGGTAGGGAGACCGGGCTCCCCCAGAGCAGCTCTGGCGTCTACCGTCGGGTCTTTAATCCCGTCCGCCGGCCTACACCCATCCCCCCCAGGGCACTCACTCAACCCCAACGGATCAACCCAACCCGCCGGATTGCGCGTGTACTGATACCCGTTTAACCCACCCGCCAGCTTGCTCGGATCCGGGGTCAAATACCGCCCGACATCCGGATTGTAGTAGCGATGCCGGTTGTAATGCAGGCCGGTTTCCGCGTCGAAATATTGCCCTTGAAAGCGTAGCGGCTGGTCGAGGACCTGGTGGGTGTCGCGGTTGAGGCGGGTGAGGCGGCCATAGGCGGTGTATCGGGCGGCCCAGATGATGTCGCCGCTGTAGTCGGTGAGTTCTTGCGGGGTGCCGAGGTGGTCGAGTTGGTAGTAGAACGGACAGGCATGGCGCGGGCCCTTGCCGTCGAGCATGGCCAGTGGGCGGAAGCTGCCGGGTTCGTAGATGTAGCTGCGGTGGTGCTCGCTGCTGCTTTCGGCGACAAGGTTGTCGCCCTGCCAGAAAAACTCGGTGGTCTTGCCGTCGACGGTTTTGGCGATGCGGCGGCCGAAAGCGTCGTAGCGATAACTGGAGCAGCGGCCATCCGGAGTGGAGACGCCGACCAGCCGGTGCTGGCAGTCATAACGGTATTCGGTGACCAGTTTCTGTCCGGTGCCACGGCGCTCGCGGATCAGGTTGCCGAAGGTGTCGTAGTCGAAGTGGCGGTCGCCTTGCATCAACAGGCGATTGCCTTTGATCGTCGTCGGGCCGGGGCGGTCCTGCATCAGCAGGTTGCCGGCTGGGTCGTGGGTGTAGCTTTCCGGCTGTTGGTCGCGGGAGTAGCGCACGCGGATCAGTCGATTGAGCGGGTCGTACTGATAGCTGCGCTGGCCATGGCGGGTGTCGGCGATGCTGTCGAGATTGCCATTGAGGCTGTAGGCATAGTCGCGGCGGTAGAGCGGATGTTGGTGCTGGCCGACAGCGTGGGCCTTCAGACGGCCCTGTTCGTCGTAGGCATATTCACTGAGCAGCAGGCCCTGTTGACGGTTTTGTTCGCGACCGGCAAGGAACGTATGCGAGGTCAGTCGTGCGCCATTGAGGTCGATGGCCGTCAGCGCACCGCCCTTGGCGTGGTAGTAGTCGAGTTTGCTGCCGTCCGGCAGGCGTAGGCGATTGAGCTGGCCGCAGGCGTCGTAGCCGTAACGCAAGGTACCCCAGCCCTGATGTTCGGTGATCAGCCGGTCCTGCTGGTCGTACTCGAACTCCAGCGGGTGATCGTGGCCGTCGTCGACGCTGGTCAGCCGGCCCAACGAGTCGTAGCGGTATTCGACCTGGATGCCGTCGGGCAAAGTCTTGACCAGCAACCGCCCGGCCGAGTCCCGTTGATAGCCCGTGACCAGCTGCGAACCGTCATCACCGAACTCGGTTTTCTCCTGCAGGTGACCGTTGAGGTCGTAGGCATACGCGGTACGACGGCCGTCGAAACCGGTTTCCTGTCGGATCAAGCCGTTGGGTGTGTAGTCCAGCCGATAGTGTTCGCCGGATTCGTTTTCGATTTCCGTGAGCAGCAGCTGCGCATTGTCATAGCGGTACTTGAGCTGGGTGCCATCGGGATTGATCCGGCGGCTGACCAGGTGCAGGTCGTCGACGTATTCATAGCGGGTGACGCGGCCCAGTTCATCGCGTTCGGCGGTGATCTTGCTGTAGGTGTTGTAGCTGAACCCACGGGTGGCACCGGTAGGATGCGTCGTCTGGATCAGTCGGCCGACGGCGTCCCATTGGTACTGGGTGACGGCACCGTGTTCGTCCTGACGAGTCGTCTGCCGTCCCAGCGCATCGTAGGAAAACGTTCGCTGCCCACCGTCCGGCAGTGTTTCCTCAAGCAACTGGCCCAAGGCATTCCAGACAAAGACATGCCGACTGGTGTCCGGGTAGCGGATCGACAGTAACCTGCCCTGAGGGTCGTAGTGGTAATGGGTGACCTGGCCGTCGGGATCAACCGCTTCGGTGACGTCGCCCTGAGCATTGCGTCGATAGGTCCACACCGCCTGGCCGCGAGAGCGCGCATGCAGGAAACCGTTGCGATACTCGTAGGACGTCGGTTCGTCCTGCGGCGGAATCAGTGCCACCAGCCGTCCGACGTCGTCGTAGCGGTATTCGGTGACAGCGCCGAGCGGATCCTGCTCGGCCACCAATCGGCCCTGCTCGTCGTAGGCCTTGAGCTGTTCACCGCCATCCAGTTCGACCCGGCGCACCAGCCGCGCCCGGTCGTCGTGGACGTAAACCTCTTCGCTGCCGTCGATGTTCCGGACGGTGACGCTGCCTTGGTCATTCCAGACATAGCGCGTGTCCATCTGCGCAAACGACGCCCAATGCCGTACGCAGCGCGCCGACTTGCCAGACCGTTCCCACTCCCAGAAGAAACTCGCGCCGCCGGCCAGTTGCCGCTGCAAAATTACGTGGTTGTCGTCGTAGTCGTAACGCTCGCTTTCCCCGGCGGCATTGCTCGCTTCGATCAAGCGCTGGCGGGCGTCATAGCGGTAGAAAGCCAGTGTTTGCTCTGTACGCCAGGCTTCACCCAAGTCATCGCTGGGGTGAAACGACTGGTATTCGACGGCGATGAGGTGCCTGCGCTCGTAGCACAACAGCAGCGAACGACCGGCACCGTTGTCGAGGCGCTGGATGCGTTCCTGACGGTCGCGGGTGATGCGCAGGCGGTTGTTGTAGGCATCACTGATGGCGGTCAGCCGACCGTTGTGAAAGTGGTAGAACCGGCTCGTTTCGCCGGCCAGCGCGAGAATCAATTCCTCCGGCTCGTCTCCGAGGTAAATCGCTGCTCGCGACAGGCTGTTATGAATGGCCGGGCGCTCGACGCTCGGCAACGGGAACGTCGTACGACGGTTTTCATGGTCGATCCAGACGACCTGTTCAACGCCCAGCTCCAACCGCTGCGCCAGCGAATGGCTCCAGCCAAAGCCGAGGCCGCAGTCGATCTCGGCGGCGCTGGTGCGATAGAGTCGGGTGAAGTCGAACGGCAGGATGCCGTCCAGCGCACCGTCGGTGAGGGTCAGCAGTTCTTCGCCGCTGACCATCGACACAGGACAGCCGTTGGTGCAGGTCAGTGCCGAGCAATCGGCGCTGTCGCCATTGGGGTTTTTCGCTTGATTCGGTGCATCGTCGTGGGGTTCGTGACGACCCAGCCGGGTTTTGGCGGCAGACTTGTCGCGGGCAATGGCGATCGGATTGTTCACGTGCACAACCGGTGAGTTGCCGGCGCTGATCTGCAGTGGAACCGTCGGTGCAGGTCTCAGCGGTGCATTGCGCGCGCTGACCACAAGCGGTTTGAGGACGCCAGCGTGGGCCGTCAGATCGGATTTGGCCGTCAGTTCGGCCAGTCGCAAACTGGCCGCCGCCAACCATTGTCGAGCCCGCGGGGATTTGATTTTGTCCAGGACCCTGGCGCTCATGCCGAGATTCAGCCCCGTAGGGCCGGTGAGGCACATCAGCAGGAAACTGATCAATATTTCCGTACGAACTTGTGCCACGGCTTCGGCGATGTACTGCGGCGGCAACATCCTCAGCCAACTGGTGAAGGCTGCGAGATGGATGAACATCAACGGCTCATCGCTCAGCATCAGCAACACATTGGCAATGGTTTCAGCCGAAGCGTTCAGCAGCGTCTCAAGCTCGCCTTGTGTCAGGTACTCAAGGAGTTTTTCGCTGCTGCCTTGCAGGTCCGCCACCAGGGCGTAGACCTGCTTCACGTCATCCCACAAACCGTGCAGCGAGCGCTCGAAACTGTGCCAGTCAGCCTGTTGCAGCAGGCCGTAGCGTTGGGTGAAACCTGCTTTGGAAAAATCTGCCCATAAAGGCTCGAATTCGCTCCTCCATTCGTTGCGCAACCAGCCTTCCAGCTCGCCGATCACGCCCTGATAGGAGGCGTAGAGCGCTTTGACGTGTTCAGTGGTGACATTGGGAAAGAAGGTGATGCGATAGCGATGGCCGCGCCAGCATTCGGGGATTTCGAGAATGCCGCTGGGGCCGATGGTTGCGTGGACGGGCTCACCGAACGTCAGCTCACCGTTGTGCTGGGAGATAACCGGCTCGAGCATCACCGGCGTATCGCCGATCGGCACGAAACGCGCGGCTTCAAACATATGCACCAGGGTCAACGGACCGCTGGCCGGGCACACGGCGAGTGTCGAACTGACAGGCGCGGTGGAGTCCTTCGGTGCGCTGAGCCGGACTTCGTTGCCGACCTTGAACACTTGCTCGACGTTCAGCGCGCCACCGGTCCAGAAGTTTTCCGCCCAGGCCTCGTAGTCGTTGAGGCAGAGTCGGAAATCACTGAGCAGCGCTTCGATGTTCGGCTGCTCGGGGTTCATGGCGGCGACCACCAACAGACCGATGGCGTTGTTCAAGGCCAGGACCTTGTCAGGTTCGAACATTCGCAATCCCTCGCGCAGATCAATGTGGAGCGAGAGACTTTGCGGGGGATCAAAAAGGAAAGAAGTCGGGAAAGGAGGTGTTTGGTGTAGGGGAAATCGCTAAATCATCACGGCGCCCTTGGCAGAGGATTTTGTATCCGCCAGGCATTGCCCGTTGCTCTCGACCAATCGCGCTCGCTATGCTGCTGAACCCTTTAATCCATCACGGATCCGGCCATACCTGAGCCGCCCTGAGATGTCATGAGAAAACGGATCAGATGCGATGAGTGCACCCTTGGATGAGTTCGGTCCGATCAAGGCCGTGATTTTCGATATGGACGGTTTGCTGCTGGACACCGAGGGCATTTACACCGAGGTCACGTCCATCATTGCCGAGCGTTATGGGCGGACCTTCGACTGGAGCGTCAAACAGAACATCATTGGCCGTGGCGCGGGTGATCTGGCGCGCTATGTGGTCGAGGCGCTGGACCTGCCGATCACCGCCGAAGAGTTTTTGGTGATCCGCGAGCCCTTGATGCGCGAGCGTTTTCCGACGGCGCTGGCGATGCCCGGCGCGGAGGAACTGGTTCGGCACTTGAAAGCCAACAACATTCCTATCGCGGTGGGCACCAGTTCTTCGCGTCAGTCGTTTGGTCAGAAAACCACCTTGCACCGCGACTGGTTCGCGCTGTTCGACTTCATCGTCACCGCTGACGACCCGGAAGTGGGGGCGGCGAAACCGGCGCCGGATATTTTCCTGACGGCGGCACGACGCCTTGGGGTCGCGCCTCGGGATTGTCTGGTATTCGAAGATTCGCCGTTCGGCGTCACTGCAGCCAAAGCGGCAGGAATGACGGCGATTGCGGTACCGGATGCGGCGATGGCCGACGAAAAATACGCACACGCCGATGGCATTCTTCGTACGTTGAAGGCGTTCAAGCCCAGCGCATGTGGCTTGCCGGCGCTTGAGTGGGCCTGATCATTCGGTAGTCCCTGAGACAAAAGTCCCTGACACAAAAAAACGCCGACAATTGATTGCCGGCGTTTTTGTTTCAATCGAGCGGTGTGTCAGGCGCCGAAACCACCGTCGATGGTCAGGCTGGCACCGGTGATGTAGCCAGCTTCGGGACCTGCGAGGTAAGCGACGAAGCTGGCGATTTCTTCCACGTTGCCGTAACGACCCACAGCCATCAGCGGGATCAGGCTATCGGCGAAGTCGCCGCTGGCGGGGTTCATGTCAGTGTCCACCGGGCCCGGTTGCACGTTGTTGATGGTGATGCCCCGTGGGCCGAGGTCGCGAGCCAGGCCTTTGGTCAGGCCGACCAGCGCCGATTTGCTCATGGCGTACGGGCCGCCACCGGCGAAGGGCATGCGCTCGGCATTGGTGCTGCCGATGTTGATGATGCGACCGCCTTCGGTCATGTGGCGGGCGGCTTCCTGGGTGGCGATGAACACGCTTCTTACGTTGATGGCCAGGGTCTGGTCGAAGTCTTCGAGTTTAAAGTCCTCCAGCGGTGCGACGGCCAGAACGCCTGCGTTGTTGACCAGGATGTCCAGACGGCCGAAGGCCTCGACGGTGGCGTTGACCGCATTGCGAATAGCAACGGCATCGGCGCTGTCGGCCTTGATGGCCAGGGCTTTGCCGCCGGCGGAGATGATGCTGTTTTGCAGGTCTTCGGCTTTGGCGGTAGAGCTGACATAGGTGAAGGCGACGGCTGCGCCTTCTGCGGCCAGGCGTTTGACGATGGCAGCACCGATACCGCGTGAACCGCCTTGAATCAGAGCTACTTTACCGCTGAGGTGTTGAGTGGTCATGTCGATCTCCAGAAGTTCAAGGCAGGCTGCCTTGTTGTCGGAGTCGAGTATCGGCTTCGCATTACCCGGCGGGTAGACCGTGATTGCTATAGTCTGTGTAAACCAGAAGTTTATAGTGGCGCTTATGGAAACCTTCAGCAGTATCGAATGCTTCGTGCGCAGCGCTGAGGTCGGCAGCTTCGCCGAGGCTGCGCGACGCTTGAGTCTGACACCTGCTGCGGTGGGCAAGAGCGTCGCCAAGCTGGAGGCGCGACTTGGTGTGCGGCTGTTCCAGCGCAGCACGCGTAGCTTGACGCTGACCGAGGCCGGTCAGCTGTTTCTCGGCGAAGTCAGCGCCAGCTTGCACACGATCCAGAATGCCGTGGCCAACCTGGCCAGCGCCGAAGGACGTCCGGCGGGAACGCTGAAGGTCAGCATGGGTACGGTGTTCGGGCGCTTGTACATCGTGCCGTTGCTCGGAGAGTTTTTGCGGCGCTTTCCGGCGATCAACCCGGACTGGCATTTCGATAACCGTCAGGTCGACCTGATCGGCCAGGGGTTCGATGCGGCGATTGGTGGTGGATTCGAACTGCCCCAGGGCGTGGTGGCGCGCAAGCTGACGCCCGCCCATCGGGTGCTGGTGGCTTCAACCGAGTATCTGGCAATGCACGAGGCGATCGTCGAACCTGACGACCTCCAGCGCCACGATGGCATCCTGATACGGTCGCCGCAGACGGGGCGTGTGCGTTCCTGGCAGTTGACCTGTCGCAACCGGCAACACAGCCCGCTGATGCTCAAGGCGCGAATGACCATGAGCGATTCGGAAGCGGCCTGCGCGGCGGCGACCCAGGATTTGGGCATTGCATTGGTGAGCCTGCCGTTCGCCGTGGGCTATCTGGACGCCGGGACCTTGCAGCGGGTGTTGCCCGACTGGTACGTCGACGATGGCAACATCTCCATCTATTACGCCGAGCACAAACTGCTGCCGGGCAAGACCCGGGCGTTTGTCGATTTCATCATCGAGCAGTTTGCGCAGCAGGGGTTGGGGCAGCGGTTCAGTGCAGTTTGAGCCCGGCTTGGGACCGAGGGGAGGCCATCGCGGGCAAGCCACGCTCCCACAGAGTGATGCAAACCCCTGTAGGAGCGAGGCTTGCCCGCGAAGAACGATAACGCGGTCTAGCGCCCAAACCGCCCAGGCCAACCAATAATGGTCTTCGGCCGAGGCGTCGCATACGTCCGCACTTTCGACGTCGACAACCCCAGCCGCACCAGCGATTCGGCAATGGTCACCGCCGCCGTCACGCCATCCACCACCGGTACACCGGTGCGCTGACGAATCTGCTCATCCAGCCCGGCCATACCGCCACAGCCCAGGCAAATCACCTCGGCCTTGTCCTCGCTCACCGCCAGTTCCGCCTGGCGGACAATCGCCTCCAGCGCACGCTCTGGATCGGACTCCAGCTCCAGCACCGCCAACCCACTGGCCCGCACCGATGCACAACGATCCCAGAGCCCGGAGAGTTTGAGGCGATCCTCGATCAGAGGCACGGTTCGGTCCAGTGTGGTCACCACCGAATAGGCATGGCCGAGGAACATCGCGGTGCTGGCGCCGGCATCGGTGATGTCCACCACCGGCACGTTGAGCAACTCCTGCAAACCTTCGCGGCCGTGCTCGCCATAGCCGGCCTGGATTACCGCATCGAAGGGCTGATCGTACGACATGACCCGGTCCATCACGGCGATGGCGGCCAGGTAGCTTTCGAAATTGCCTTCGATGGAGTCGGCGCCGAAATGCGGGGTCAGGCCGATGATTTCCGTGCCGGGCGCGGCCACGGACTGTGCTTGACGGGCGATGGCTTGGGTAATGGATTCGGTGGTGTTGACGTTGACCACGAGAATTCGCATGGGAGGTCCTTATAGCGAGGTGGTTTGCGTCCCGATGTCACCGGGCCGCCGAGAGGATTAATGGCTGACGTTATCGACCGCGATGGCTTCACCGCTGACATCGGCGTAGTAAGGCTGCCGTTTGGCGATGATCAGGTAGAGCATCCCTGCAATCCCGGCGCCAATCAGCCAGGAGAATGGCGAGACGCTGTCGAAACCCGGCACCAGGGCCAGGACAATGGCGATCAAGGCGGCCGGAATGAACGCCGCCACGGCGCGCAAATTGACCCCACGGCTGTAGTAATAATCGCCATCGGGATCTTCGCTGTACAACTGCGGCACGTTGATCCGGCCTTTTCGTACCTGCCAGTAGTCGACCATGATCACCCCGTACAACGGGCCGAGCAGGGCGCCGAGGCCCGACAGGAAATACACGATCACCAGCGGGCTGTTGTAGAGGTTCCACGGCAGGATCAGCACAGCGATGGTCGCGCTGATCAGCCCGGCGCGGCGAAAGGTCAGGTATTTTGGCGCCAGATTGCTCAGGACAAAGGCCGGGGCCACGAAGTTGGCCATGATGTTCACCGCCACGGTGACAATCAGGAACGCCAGACAGCCGAGTACCAGAAAGAAGGTATTGGGAATTGACGCGATGATCTCGGTCGGGCTTTCGATGATCCGGCCATTGATCTGAAATTGCGCACCGCACAGCAGGACGGTGATCCCGGCGAATACCAGAATGTTGACGGGCAGGCCCCAGAAATTTCCGACCCGGATGGTCTTGCGGCAGGGAGAAGAGCGGGCGAAGTCGCAGAAATTGAGGATCAGCGTGCCGTAGATCGACAGCCACAAGGCGCCGCCGGCAAAGATATTGCGCCACATCTCACCGCCACTCAGCGGTTCACGAATCGACCAGGCGATGGTGGCGTTGGCCTGGAAGTACATCCAGCCGGCGAGGGCGGCGACGGTCAACAAAATCACCGGGCCGGCAAACGCCTCGTAGCGTCGCACCATTTCCATGCCATAGGCCAGGATCGCCAACTGCACGAACCAGATCGCCACGAAACACACCCAGCCCAGGCTCGACAGCCCGAGTATCGAATTGTGGTCGTAATCGGCGAGTCCGGGATGCACCGCCGTCAGCAATACGCGAAAGACCACTGACGCCAGGTACGTCTGAATTCCGAACCAGGCAATGGCGATAACGGCGCGAATCAATGCAGGAATCTGCGCCCCATGGATGCCGAAACTGATCCGGCTGATCACCGGAAACGGCACCCCGGTTTTCTGGCCCATGTAACCGGAAAGGTTCATGAAGCAATACACCAGCGCCGCACCGATTCCCAAGGACAGCAGAATCTGCCAGCCGCTCAGGCCCAACGCGTACAAGCCAATGGCGAAAGAGTAGTTGGCAATGTTGTGCACATCGTTTGTCCACAGGGCAAAGATGCTGTAACGACCCCAGCGCCGACCTTCGGCCTTGGTCGGTGCAAGATCCTTATTGTGCAAGCGGGGGCTGAGCACGACGGGTGGTTGAAACGTTTGATCGTGAATCACGGAGGTAGAAAGAGGAGAGGGCAGATCCAGCGCAATATTGTTATTGGGGAGGCTAGTACGCATTCCGGCAGGCTCCTGAAGCTCGTTGCCGCGATGACTGTGCATGAGCGTGGGCTCGACAAATCTTCGTCGCGGATGCAAGAGCGTCATTGGTTACGGGGCATCTGCAGCCTGTACGGGATAGGGCGCTTCAGGCTTGCGGATCTAAAGTGTGTGTATGTTTTTGTATTTATTGTATACAAAACATGTGTTCACTTAAGCCAGATGTGTGCCAGTTGGTGATCTATAAAATTTAAGGCTAATTTCGTTTTGTTATTGATTGAAGATAAGTAGTTGAAAAAAAGACGATATAAATTGACCGATTGAACAGGTATTTATTTTGGGTGGGGTTTTGTGCGAGTGATCGACTGAGAAAATCAGGGCCGGGGAATGTAACTTTTTGGGGCGCTAAAACTAAAAGTGCACACAGATATGGCACTTATGGTGACATTTCTGTGTACACATTTATTCGAGCTGACTCACGTCAGCGTGGGAGCGGGCTTGCTCGCGAAGAGGCCGTCACATTCAATGCTGATATTGACTGACAGTCCGCTTTCGCGAGCAAGCCCGTTCCCGCGAGGGATTGCATCGGGCGTGAGATTACGCCTTGGATTTGCTGATGATATTGCCCGCATGCAACCCACATTCTTTCTGCGTAGCTTCTTCCCACCACCAACGACCTTCGCGCTCATGCTGGTTCGGCAGCACCGGACGGGTGCAAGGCTCGCAACCAATGCTGATGAATCCGCGTTCATGCAGGCTGTTGTACGGCAGCTCCAGCATGCGGATGTAACCCCAGATCTCTTCGCTGGTCATCTGTGCCAACGGGTTGAACTTGTACAGGGTACGTTCCGGGGTGGAAAACGCGGTGTCGATTTCCAGCACCGCGACGGCGCTGCGGGTGCCCGGGCTCTGGTCCCGACGCTGGCCGGTGGCCCAGGCGGTCACGCCGGACAGTTTGCGACGCAGCGGCTCGATCTTGCGAATGCCGCAGCACTCGCCATGGCCATCCTTGTAGAAACTGAACAGGCCTTTTTCCTTCACGAAAGGTTCGAGCTTGCTGTAGTCCGGCGACACCACTTCGATATCGATCTTGTAGTGCTCGCGCACCTGCTCGATGAAGCGGTAGGTCTCGGGGTGCAAGCGGCCGGTGTCGAGACTGAACACTTTGACGTTCTTGTTCAGCTTCCAGGCCATGTCCACCAGCACCACATCCTCGGCGCCGCTGAAAGATATCCACAGCTCATCGCCGAACTCGGCAAACGCGAGTTTCAGGATGTCCTGGGCGGATTTGTTGGCATAGGTCGTGGCGAGTTCCACGACATCGAACGATGGGCTCATCAGGGCGGCTTCCTACAGGTCGGTGGCGCTGGGCGCTCTATATGCGTCGATGGTAACAAAATCCTGCGGTGGCTGGCGCGTCCTCTGCGTTGCACGGAGGGGGGCGAGTCGCTAGAGTTCGGCAGTCCTTTTGCTCGCTCGACTCATAAACAATACCAATGGGAGTGTCTTGTGGAAATTGCCTGTCTGGATCTTGAAGGTGTGCTGGTCCCGGAAATCTGGATCGCCTTTGCCGAAAAAACCGGGATCGAGTCCCTCCGGGCCACCACTCGGGACATTCCCGACTACGACGTGTTGATGAAGCAACGTCTGCGGATTCTCGACGAGCATGGCCTGAAGCTCTCCGACATCCAGGAAGTGATCGCCACGCTCAAGCCTCTGGAAGGCGCCAGCGAATTTGTCGACTGGCTGCGTGAGCGCTTTCAGGTGGTGATTCTGTCGGACACCTTTTACGAATTTTCCCAACCGCTGATGCGTCAACTGGGCTTCCCTACGTTGCTCTGCCATCGTCTGATCACTGACGATACCGGTCGGGTCACGGGCTATCAGTTGCGTCAGAAAGATCCCAAGCGTCAGTCGGTTTTGGCGTTAAAGAGCCTCTACTACCGAGTGATCGCGGCGGGTGATTCCTACAACGACACCACAATGCTGGGCGAGGCGGATGCCGGGATTCTGTTCCATGCGCCGGACAATGTGATTCGCGAGTTCCCGCAGTTCCCGGCGGTGCACAGCTTTGCCGAGTTGAAGCAGGAGTTTATCAAGGCTTCGAACCGGGCATTGAGTTTGTAAACACAACACTGTGGCGAGGGGGCTTGTCGGAACGCCGCATCGCCCCGTTCGGCTGCGAAGCAGTCGCAAACCGGTGCATGCGTTCTATTTGAAAATTCGCGGTGTCGGATTTTAGGGGCGCTTCGCACCCCAACGGGGCAAGCCCCCTCGCCACAGAAGTGCGATATCAGAGGTTCTGCAACGTTTCGAGCAGCACCTTCACCTTGGTAATCGATTCCTGATACTCCGCCTGCCAATCCGAATCCGCGACGATCCCCCCGCCGCCCCAGCAGCACACCTGCCCATCCTTGACCAACAAACTGCGAATGGCGATGGAACTGTCCATCTCCCCGCGCACGTCCAGATACAGCAATGAACCGCAATACAACCCGCGACGGGTCGGTTCCAGTTCATCGATGATCTGCATGGCGCGAATTTTTGGCGCGCCGGTAATCGAGCCGCCGGGGAAGCTGCCGGCGATCAAGTCCAGTGCGTCCTTGTCATCCGCCAGTTCGCCGGTAACGCTGCTCACCAGGTGATGCACGTTCGGATAGCTTTCCAGGCTGAACAGCTCCGGCACCCGTACCGAGCCGATACGGCAGGTACGACCCAGATCGTTGCGCAGCAAGTCGACGATCATCAGGTTTTCCGCGCGATCCTTGGGGCTGGCCAGCAGTTCGGCGGCGTTCGCTGCATCTTCGGCAGCGGTCAGCCCGCGGGGGCGGGTGCCTTTGATCGGGCGGGTTTCGACGTGGCGCTCGCTGACTTTGACGAAGCGCTCCGGCGACAGGCTCAGCACCGCGTCGCCGTCGGGCAGGCTCTGGAAGCCGGAAAACGGTGTCGGGCAAGCCGCCCGCAGCGCGCAATAGGCCGCCCACGGATCGCCCTGGCATTGGGCGCGAAAGCGCTGGGCGAAGTTGACCTGATAGCAGTCGCCAGCCTGGATGTACTGCTGAATGCGTTCGAAGGCTTGCCGATAGTCGTCAGCGCTCAGGTCGGCACTCATCGGGCCGTCCAGCTTGAACGGCTGGATGTTCTCGGTGGTGGGCTGAGTGAACAGTTCGATCAGCCGTTGTCGCTCGCTATCGATCAGCGTCGGGTGGAACACCAGTTGACTGGTGGCCTGGTGGTGATCGCTGATCAGCGCCCAGTCATACAGCCCGAAGCGTGCGTCGGGCAATTGCAGATCGTCCCGCGCCTGGCTCGGCAGGTTTTCCAGATGCCGGCCGAAGTCGTAGCTCAGGTAGCCGATCAGGCCACCGGCGAAGGGCAAATCGTCAGAGACGGTTGCTTCACCGAGCCGTGTAAGGTTCTTGCGAAGGCGTTGCAGGAAATGGCTGCCGCTTTCATCCGGCAACACGGCCAGTTGCTCCAGCGGCCAGGCGCTGAGCAGGTCAAAACGCCCACGTTCGGCACTCGGCCGGCCGCTGTCGAGCAGCACGGCACCAGGGGCATGACGAATCGCCGTGAAGTACTCGGCAGGGTTGGCGCGATAGGGCAGCGGGTGTACAGAACAGGTCAACATGGGCGGGGCAGATCAGCCAACGAGGCGGGGGAGCGATTGTAGTCCTCTGCAGGATTTGCTCCTAGAGGGGATGTCGGGGATTGGCAGGTTGAGAGCAGCTGCGCAAGACCTGTGGCGAGGGGGCTTGCCCCCGTTGGGTTGCGCAGCGACCCCACGTCATTCTCCCCCGGTGTATCAGATAACCCGCATTAGCCGGTTTTACGACTGCTGCGCAGCCGAACGGGGGCAAGCCTCCTCGCCACAGGTCAGCCCTCAACCGCCGGAATATGCCCAAACAATTCCTGAACGAACGCCACACGTTCCTGCGCCGTTTCGGTGATCCCGCGCGCCTTCAGCTCTTCGAGTCGCGCCTCGACCGCGTGGGTACGCAACGTCAGTCCGCAATCGTTGGCGATCTGAATGTTCAACCCAGGCCGGGCATTGAGCTCAAGAATCAGCGGCCCTTTCTCCTGGTCAAGCACCATGTCGACACCGATGTAGCCCAGCCCGCACAGCTCATAACAGCCGGCGGCCAGTTTCATGAAGCCGTCCCAGTAGGGCAGTTGCACGCCGTCTACCGCGTTGGTGGTGTCCGGGTGTTTGTTGATGATGTTGTTCAGCCAGGTGCCGCGCAATGTCAGGCCGGTGGCCAGGTCGACACCGACGCCGATGGCGCCCTGGTGCAGGTTGGCCTTGCCGCCGGACTGTCGGGTCGGCAGGCGCAGCATGGCCATCACCGGATAGCCCATCAGCACGATGATGCGGATGTCCGGCACACCTTCATAGCTGATGCTTTTGAAGATCTGGTCCGGGGTCACGCGGTATTCGATCAGTGCACGGTCGCGGTGCCCGCCCAGGGAGTACAGGCCGGTGAGGATGCTCGAGATATGGTGCTCGAGTTCCTCATGGGCGATGATTTTGCCGGACACTGTGCGATAGCGCCCCTCGAACCGGTCGGCAACCACAATGATGCCGTCGCCGCCGGCGCCCTGGGCCGGTTTGATCACGAAGTCGGTGCGCCCGCCGATGATCTCCTTGAGGTTATCGATTTCCTTCTCGGTGGAGATCACGCCGTACAGCTCCGGCACGTGGATGCCGGCGGCGATGGCGCGCTCCTTGGTGATGATCTTGTCATCGACGATCGGGTACAGGCTGCGCTTGTTGTACTTGAGCACGTAGTCGGCGTTACGCCGATTGATCCCCATGATGCCCCGGGCCTCCAGGGCTTTCCAGGTCTTCCAGAGACCGAACATCAGGCGTCAGCCTCCTTCAGGAAAGCCTTGAAACGCACCAGCTCGGTCAGGCGGTAGCCGCGATAGCGACCCATGGCCAGCATGAAACCCACCAGGATCAGCAGGACCGCCGGGAAGGTGAACACGAAGTACACCAGCTCCGGCACGCTCATGATCAGGTGCGCCAGGGAGGCGGCGAACAGCGTGCCGATCGCTACTTTCATGGCATGGCCGCCGCCGCGCTCTTCCCAGGTGATCGACAGGCGTTCGATGGTCATGGTCAGAATCACCATCGGGAACAGCGCCACCGACAACCCGCGCTCCAGGCCGAGTTTGTGGCTGAACAGACTGATGGCTGCGATCAGCACCACCACGAAGGTCAGCACCACCGACAATCTCGGCAGCATTTGCAGTTTCAAGTGTTCAAGGTAGGAGCGCAGCGACAGCCCCAGCGCCGTGATGATGGTAAATAGCACGATGCCGAAGCCGAGTTGGGTTTCCCGGAAGGCGAGGGCGATCAGCACCGGGGTAAAGGTGCCGAGTGTCTGGATGCCGATCAGGTTGCGCAGGATCAGGATCACGAGCACGCCGATCGGGATCATCACCATGATCATGAAGGTCTGCTGGGTTTCCAGCGGCAGGCCGTACAGCGAGTAATCGAGGAAATTGGCGTCGGAGTTCTCGTCGGTCAGCTTGGCCAGGCGAATGGCGTTCATTTCGCTGTTGTTCAGGCTGAAGGTGACGTTGGCTTTCTTGCCGCCATCGACGGTGATCAGGTTTTCATCGCCGGTCCACCACAGCAAGCGGTCGGTGGGCAGTCCCTGTTCGCCGGTTTCCGGGTTGAAGTACAGCCAGTCGGTGCCGTTGAAGCTGCGCAGCCAGAGTTCAGGCGTTTGCGGCTGATCGGCCACCAGGCGGATGGTATGGACCTTTTCCACCGGCACGTGGGCGATGGACAGAACCAGCTCGACGATTTTGGCTTTGTTCGCGGTGGACGGATCGCCGGCCAGCAGCAGTTTCACGTTGTCGTCGTTGAGGTTGTTGACACGCTTGATGGCTTCGCCGATGAAAGTTTCGACGTCAGCCGAATGCTGGCGGATCGGTGCGAGCAAGGCTTCGGCGGCGATTTTTTCCGGACCTTCGACGGCGATGCTGTCGCGGAAGGTCGCCCCTTTGACCTTGGATTTTTCGCCGGTGTAGCGCTTGGTCAGCACCAGGCGGTAATAAAGGGTCTGGTTGCCCTTGGCCCGACGCGCCGACCAGGTGACCTTGCGGTTGCCGTCGACACGGTTCACTGCCACACCGTAGTTATTGGAAATGAAACTCTCGTTAAGGCTCACGTAGTCGCGGCTCAGCGGCGGCACGAACATCTGGATCTTGATCGGGTCTTTGGCGTTGGCGACGAACTCGACCTTGGCGTCGATGTTCCACAAGTCATCGGTGGCGTCTTCAGTCACCGGAATACCGAGCACGAAAATCTGATAGGCCGTAACTGAAATGCCCAGCACCACCAGGATGGCGATCAGCAATTTCAGATGGAGGGTAAGAGAGCGCATTGGAATTACTCTGCGGTATGTGCGTCGGTGGCGCAGGCAGGTTTGCCAGCAGCGTATTTAAGACTTGGATCGACCAGCGCATCGAAACGCTTGAGTGCCTCGGAGCCGATCAAGAGCGGGTATTGGAAGGCACTGCGGTCAGTCAGGTTCACTTCAATACTGCGTAAAGCCGACCCCATGCAGATATCCAGCTCGATGACCGGACGGGCGGTGTACTTCTTGCCTTCTTCCGGGTCGTAGTCGCCGGCCCGGCGCTTGATCTTGCTGACACGGGCCAGCGGTCGTTCAATCGGGTGCGAATGCGCGGCGTCGATGGCCAGATAGAAGCGCACCCAGGATTCGCCATTGCGTTTGAACCGTTTGATGTCGCGGGCGCTCAGCGAGGCGGTTTTCGCCCCGGTGTCGAGTTTGGCAGCAACTTCCAGGTTGATGCCATCCAGCGACGCGTACTCATTGAGGCCGTACACAGTCTTTTCCCCTGCCGCGGCAAAACCTGACAGGCCAAGAAGACAAAGAAATGTGGTGAAGAGCTTGAGTCTCATAAATCCTGATGCGCAGCGGTCCGTTCTTCAATTCAAGGCCCTGGCATTGCTGCACAAGCTCCCTCGTATGCCTATCCTTTTTTTATGACAGGCAATGCAGATGACAAGCAAATGCGGGCGGCATTCTAGCACGGTGGTTTTACGGCGCCAGCGCTGGCGGACGGCTGTAACCGGGGGTGCTGCTTCTTTATGGTGCAAGCGGTTATTAGACGATTGTCGACAATGTCTATTTATCCTTTGACGTAACCGGCCTTATTCGCTAATTTTTGCGACATTGCTTTTAAAGGTGTCGACAATATGCTGGATCAACTCGATCCCCCGGTCACGGTTCAGGACGACTCGGAAACACTTTCCGAAAACGTCTTCCGACGCATTCAGGCGGCCATCGTCAAGGGTGAGATCGCCCCGGGCAGCAAGATCTCCGAGCCGGAGCTGGCGCGCACCTACGGCATCAGCCGCGGGCCGTTGCGTGAGGCGATCCACCGACTGGAAGGCCAACGCCTGCTGGTTCGCGTGCCGCACGTCGGGGCGCGGGTGGTGTCGTTGAGTCACGCCGAATTGCTGGAACTCTACGAAATCCGCGAATCCCTGGAAGGCATGGCGTGCCGTCTGGCGGCTGAACGCATGACCGTTGAAGAAATCGACGAACTGCGCCGGGTGCTGGAAACCCACGAGCGCGATGCGGCGTTTCAGGCAGGCGTCGGCTATTACCAGCAGGAAGGCGATTTCGACTTTCATTACCGGATCATCCAGGGCAGCGGCAACCGCACCCTGACCCAGATGCTCTGCGGCGAGCTCTATCAACTGGTGCGCATGTACCGCATCCAGTTTTCCACCACGCCCAATCGGCCACGCCAGGCGTTTGCCGAGCACCACCGAATTCTCGATGCCATCGCCGACCGTGACGGTGAGCTGGCCGAGTTGTTGATGCGCCGTCACATCGGCGCCTCCAAACGCAATATCGCCCGTCACTACCAGGACGGCGCTAACCCGACAGCCACTGAACGAGGTGAGTCATGAGTTCCAACAAGAGCACTCCAGGCCAGCGTTTCCGCGATGCGGTCGCCAGCGAGCATCCGCTGCAAGTGGTCGGCACGATCAACGCCAACCACGCGCTGCTGGCCAAGCGCGCCGGTTTCAAGGCTATCTACCTGTCGGGGGGCGGGGTGGCTGCCGGCTCCCTCGGCGTGCCGGACCTGGGCATTACCGGCCTGGATGACGTGCTGACCGATGTGCGCCGCATCACCGACGTTTGCGACCTGCCGCTGCTGGTGGACGTGGACACCGGTTTCGGTTCCTCGGCGTTCAACGTCGCCCGTACCGTCAAGTCGATGATCAAGTTCGGCGCGGCGGCAATTCACATCGAAGACCAAGTCGGCGCCAAGCGTTGCGGTCATCGTCCTAATAAAGAGATCGTCTCGCAGCAGGAAATGGTCGACCGCATCAAAGCGGCCGTCGATGCGCGCACCGACGATAGCTTCGTGATCATGGCCCGCACCGACGCCTTGGCGGTGGAAGGTCTGGAGTCTGCACTGGATCGCGCCGCTGCGTGCATCGAGGCCGGCGCCGACATGATCTTTCCGGAAGCCATCACTGAGCTTGAGATGTACAAATTGTTCGCCAGCCGCGTGAAAGCGCCGATCCTGGCCAACATCACCGAATTCGGCGCGACACCGCTGTACACCACTGAGCAACTCGCCGGTGCCGATGTGTCGCTGGTGCTGTACCCGCTGTCGGCGTTCCGCGCGATGAACAAGGCTGCCGAAAACGTCTACACCGCGATCCGCCGCGACGGCACGCAACAGAACGTCATCGACACCATGCAG
This sequence comes from Pseudomonas sp. GW822-FHT07A10, assembly GCF_058798795.1. Taxonomy (NCBI): domain Bacteria; kingdom Pseudomonadati; phylum Pseudomonadota; class Gammaproteobacteria; order Pseudomonadales; family Pseudomonadaceae; genus Pseudomonas; species Pseudomonas sp. GW822-FHT07A10. Next base: position 339,151 of record NZ_JBXAKV010000003.1, on the reverse strand, counting down.
ACGCGCATGGAGCTTTACGATCGCATCGATTACCACACGTTCGAGCAGAAGCTCGATGCGTTGTTTGCGGCGAAGAAGTAAGGCGCAATCCCACACAACTTGCCGATTCCCTAACAAATTCAAGATTGGAGACAGCAATGGCCGAAGCAAAAGTACTCAGTGGCGCCGGGCTCCGTGGCCAGGTTGCCGGGCAAACCGCACTGTCCACCGTGGGCCAGTCGGGCGCCGGCCTGACCTATCGCGGTTACGACGTGCGCGAACTGGCGGCGGACGCACAGTTCGAAGAAGTGGCTTACCTGCTGCTGTACGGCGAACTGCCGACCCAGTTACAACTGGCCGGCTATACCGAGAAACTAAGCAAGCTGCGCGACCTGCCGCAAGCGCTGAAAGAAGTGCTGGAGCGCATCCCTGCCGACGCCCATCCGATGGATGTGATGCGCACCGGTTGCTCGTTCCTGGGCAACATCGAGCCGGAGAAGGATTTCTCCGAGCAGCACGACAAAACCGACCGCCTGCTGGCCGCGTTTCCGGCGATCATGTGCTACTGGTATCGCTTCAGCCACGACGGCAAGCGCATCAACTGCGTGACCGACGAAGCCTGCATCGGCGGCCATTTCCTGCACCTGTTGCACGACAAGAAGCCGAGCGAGTTGCACGTCAAGGTGATGAACGTTTCGCTGATCCTCTACGCGGAACACGAATTCAACGCCTCGACCTTCACCGCCCGGGTGTGTGCCTCGACGCTGTCGGATCTGTATTCCTGCATTACAGCCGCCATCGGTTCCCTGCGCGGCCCGCTGCACGGCGGGGCCAACGAAGCGGCGATGGAAATGATCGAGCGCTTCAGCTCGCCGGAAGAGGCGGTCGAGGGCACCCTCGGCATGCTGGCACGCAAGGACAAGATCATGGGCTTCGGCCACGCGATCTATAAGGACAACGATCCGCGCAATGAGGTGATCAAGGGCTGGTCGAAAAAACTCGCCGACGAAGTGGGCGACACGGTGTTGTTCCCGGTTTCAGAAGCCATCGACGCAACCATGTGGGAACAGAAGAAACTGTTCCCGAACGCCGATTTCTACCACGCCTCGACGTACCACTTCATGGGCATCCCGACCAAGTTGTTCACACCGATCTTCGTCTGCTCACGCCTGACCGGCTGGGCGGCGCATGTGTTCGAACAACGTGCCAACAACCGCATCATCCGCCCGAGCGCCGAGTACGTCGGCGTCGAACAGCGCAAGTTCGTGCCAATCGAACAACGCTGACCGGGGAGGGCGCCGGTACTGGTTACTGAAGGAACCGGGAACCCTGCAGGTCGGGGTTCAGCCCGGTGCCAGGCGCCTACCTATTGAAATTACCGTGACCGAGTCCTGACGATGAATACTGAATTCCGCAAACCGCTGCCCGGCAGCTCTCTGGATTATTTCGACGTCCGTGCGGCGGTCGATGCCATTGCACCCGGCGCCTACGACACCCTGCCGTACACCTCCCGCGTGCTGGCGGAAAACCTCGTGCGTCGCTGCGACCCGGCCACGCTCACCGATTCCCTGAAGCAACTGATCGAGCGCAAACGCGACCTCGACTTCCCGTGGTTTCCGGCCCGCGTGGTGTGCCACGACATTCTCGGCCAGACCGCCCTGGTGGACCTTGCCGGCTTGCGCGATGCCATCGCCCTGCAAGGCGGCGACCCAGCGCAAGTGAACCCGGTGGTGCCAACGCAATTGATCGTCGATCACTCGCTGGCCGTCGAGTCCGGCGGCTTCGATCCCAAGGCGTTCGAAAAGAACCGCGCCATCGAAGACCGTCGCAACGAAGACCGTTTCCACTTCATCAACTGGACCAAGAAAGCCTTCAAGAACGTCGACGTGATCCCGCCAGGCAACGGGATCATGCACCAGATCAACCTGGAGAAAATGTCGCCGGTGATCCAGGTGCGCGACGGCGTGGCTTTCCCCGATACCTGCGTCGGCACCGACAGTCATACCCCGCACGTTGATGCGCTGGGCGTGATCGCCATTGGCGTTGGTGGTCTGGAAGCGGAAAGCGTGATGCTCGGTCGCGCCTCGTGGATGCGTCTGCCGGAAAGCGTTGGCGTCGAACTCACCGGCAAGCTGCAACCGGGCATCACCGCCACCGACATGGTGCTGGCGCTGACCGAATACCTGCGCAAACAAAAAGTCGTTGGCGCATGGCTGGAGTTCTTTGGTGAAGGCGCGTCAAACCTCACCCTTGGCGACCGCGCGACCATTTCCAACATGGCCCCGGAATACGGCGCCACTGCGGCAATGTTCTACATCGACCAGCAGACCATTGACTACCTGAAACTCACCGGCCGTGAAGACGAGCAAGTGCAACTGGTCGAGAACTACGCCAAACAGACCGGCCTGTGGGCCGATAGCCTCAAAGGCGCGCAATACGAGCGCGGGTTGAGCTTCGATCTGTCCTCGGTGGTGCGCAACATGGCCGGCCCGAGCAACCCGCATGCGCGTGTTGCGACCTCGGATCTGGCTGCCAAAGGCATCTCCGGCCAGTGGGAAGATGTGCCCGGCCAGATGCCGGACGGCGCGGTGATCATCGCTGCCATCACCAGTTGCACCAACACCAGCAACCCGCGCAACGTCATTGCCGCCGGCCTGCTGGCGCGCAATGCCAACAAGCTTGGGCTGACCCGCAAGCCATGGGTCAAGTCGTCCTTGGCACCCGGTTCGAAAACCGTGGCGCTGTATCTGGATGAAGCCGGCCTGACCAAAGAGCTGGAGCAACTCGGTTTCGGCGTCGTGGCCTTCGCCTGCACCACCTGCAATGGCATGTCCGGCGCGCTGGATCCGGTGATCCAGCAAGAGATCATCGACCGCGACCTGTACGCCACCGCCGTACTCTCCGGCAACCGCAACTTCGACGGGCGGATTCACCCGTACGCCAAGCAGGCGTTCCTCGCATCGCCGCCATTGGTGGTGGCTTATGCCATCGCCGGCACCATCCGTTTCGACATCGAAAAAGATTTACTGGGCGTGGTCGATGGCAAGGAAATCCGCCTGAAAGACATCTGGCCGAGCGACGAAGAAATCGACGCGGTGGTCAAGGCCTCGGTCAAGCCGGAGCAGTTCCGCCAAGTGTACATTCCGATGTTCGCCATCCACGAAGATACCGGCCCGAAAGTCACGCCGCTGTACGACTGGCGCGAGATGAGCACCTACATCCGTCGTCCGCCGTACTGGGAAGGCGCGCTGGCCGGCGCGCGTCCGCTCAAGGGCATGCGCCCGCTGGCGGTGCTGCCGGACAACATCACCACCGATCACCTGTCGCCTTCGAACGCGATCATGCTCGACAGCGCGGCGGGTGAGTACCTGGCGAAAATGGGCCTGCCGGAAGAGGACTTCAACTCCTACGCCACGCACCGCGGCGACCACTTGACCGCGCAGCGCGCAACCTTCGCCAACCCGAAACTGTTCAATGAAATGGTGCAGGAAAACGGCAAGGTCAAGCAGGGTTCTCTTGCTCGCGTGGAGCCGGAAGGCAAAGTGATGCGCATGTGGGAAGCCATCGAAACCTACATGGAGCGCAAACAGCCGCTGATCATCATTGCCGGTGCCGACTATGGCCAGGGTTCGTCCCGGGACTGGGCGGCCAAAGGCGTGCGTCTGGCGGGGGTGGAAGCGATTGCCGCCGAAGGTTTCGAGCGCATTCACCGCACCAACCTGGTGGGCATGGGCGTGTTGCCGCTGGAGTTCCTGCCGGGTACCAATCGTAAAACCTTAGGGATAGATGGCAGCGAAACCTATGACGTGATTGGCGATCGCACCCCGCGCGCGACGTTGACGCTGGTGATCAACCGCAAGAACGGTGAACGCGTCGAAGTGCCGGTGACCTGCCGCCTCGACACCGCCGAAGAAGTGTCGATCTACGAGGCCGGCGGCGTGTTGCAGCGTTTCGCTCAGGACTTCCTCGAAGAGTCGGCGGTTGCCGTTTAACACGACGAGCCGCGCGGGATTTCAAGTCCCGCGCTGGCCATACAGGATCAATATGGCTCACGCATCTCAGATAAAAATCCCTGCCACCTACATGCGCGGCGGCACCAGCAAAGGCGTGTTCTTCAGCCTCAAGGATTTGCCCGAAGCGGCGCAGATGCCAGGCACCGCCCGCGATGCCTTGTTGCTGCGCGTGATCGGCAGCCCCGATCCGTACGAGAAGCAAATCGACGGCATGGGCGGCGCGACGTCCAGCACCAGCAAAACCGTGATCCTGTCGAAAAGCATCAAGGCCGATCACGACGTCGATTACCTGTTCGGTCAGGTCGCCATCGACAAGCCCTTCGTCGACTGGAGCGGCAACTGCGGCAACCTGTCGGCGGCGGTCGGTTCGTTCGCCGTCAGCAATGGCCTGGTGGATGCCAGCCGCATTCCGCACAACGGTGTGGCGGTGGTGCGCGTGTGGCAGGCCAACATCGGCAAGACCATCATCGCTCATGTGCCGATCACCAATGGCGAGGTGCAGGAAACCGGTGATTTCGAACTCGACGGCGTGACCTTTCCGGCCGCCGAAGTGCAGCTCGAATTCATGGATCCGGCGGCGGAAGAAGAGGGCGGCGGTGGCTCGATGTTCCCCACCGGCAATCTGGTGGACGACCTTGAAGTGCCGGGCGTCGGCACGCTTAAGGCAACCCTGATCAACGCTGGTATCCCGACCATATTCATCAACGCCGAAGACATCGGCTACACCGGCACCGAGTTGCAGGGCGCGATCAACAGTGACCTGGAGGCGTTGGCAATGTTCGAAACCATCCGCGCTTACGGTGCGCTGCGCATGGGGCTGATTGAACACCTGGATGAAGCCGCCAAGCGCCAGCACACGCCGAAGGTCGCGTTCGTCGCCAAGCCGGCGGATTACATCGCGTCCAGCGGCAAGAAAATCGCAGCCACCGACATCGACCTGCTGGTGCGCGCGCTGTCCATGGGCAAGCTGCACCACGCCATGATGGGCACGGCCGCGGTGGCGATCGGCACGGCGGCAGCGATTTCCGGCACGCTGGTCAATCTGGCGGCGGGCGGCATCGAACGCAACGCCGTGCGCTTCGGTCATCCGTCCGGCACCTTGCGCGTGGGCGCCGAGGCCGCTCAGGTCAACGGTGAGTGGACGGTGAAAAAAGCCATCATGAGCCGCAGTGCGCGGGTGTTGATGGAAGGATATGTCCGTGTGCCGGGGGATTGTTTCTAACCTCAATCCAGGCATACACAAATCCCTGCGGGAGCGCTGCTCCCACAGGTGATGCATTTCCAAAACAAGAGTGTTGTACCGACTGAGACTACCCTGAACCGAGGTCCCATCAACGAACCACTTCAAGAGTGAATCGAACATGAGCGCCAACGTCGACCTGAACACCCGCCCCGACTACGACACGGTTCTGCAGGACATCGCCGACTACGTCCTCAATTTCAACATCCAGTCGCCCGAGGCGCTTGATACTGCCCGCAATTGCCTGATGGACACCCTTGGCTGCGGCTTACTGGCGCTGCGTTTCCCCGAATGCACCAAACACCTGGGCCCTATCGTCGAAGGCACTGTCGTTCCCTGCGGCGCCCGCGTGCCCGGCACCAGCTATCGTCTCGACCCGGTCAAGGCCGCTTGGGACATCGGTTGCATCGTCCGCTGGCTCGATTACAACGACACCTGGCTCGCCGCCGAATGGGGCCATCCGTCCGATAACCTCGGCGGTATTCTCGCGGTGGCCGACCACCTGTCGCAAAAGCGCCTGGCCAATGGCGACGCCCCGTTGACCATTCGCGCTGTGCTGGAAGCCATGATCATGGCGCACGAGATTCAAGGCGTGATCGCCCTGGAAAATTCGTTCAACCGCGTCGGTCTCGATCACGTGATTCTGGTGAAAGTCGCCTCGACCGCCGTCACTGCCAAACTCATGGGCGCCAATCGCGAGCAACTGCTGTCGGCATTGTCCCATGCCTTTGCCGACGGCCAGGCGCTGCGCACTTACCGGCATGCGCCGAACGCCGGATCGCGTAAATCCTGGGCGGCCGGAGATGCGACCAGTCGGGGCGTGCGTCTGGCGGACATTGCGATGCGTGGTGAGATGGGCATCCCCGGCGTACTGACCGCCAAGCAATGGGGTTTCTACGATGTACTGTTCAGCCACACCAACAACGACCTGGGGCTCAAGCCTGAAGGCAAGCGCGCTTTCAGTTTTTCCCGGCCGTTCGGCAGCTATGTGATGGAAAACGTGCTGTTCAAGATCAGCTTTCCCGCCGAGTTCCACGCGCAAACGGCCTGCGAAGCAGCCGTCACCCTGCATCCATTGGTCAGGAATCGCCTGCATGAAATCGACAGGATCGTTATCACCACCCACGAATCGGCGATCCGCATCATCTCCAAGGTCGGCCCGCTGGCCAACGCCGCGGACCGCGATCACTGCCTCCAGTACATGACCGCCGTGCCTCTGGTATTCGGCAATCTGGTAGCTGAGCAGTACGAAGACGACTTCCACGCCGCGCACCCGATTATCGATGTGCTACGCGACAAGATGGTCATTGTCGAAGACCCGTGTTTCACCCGCGAATACCTGGAACCGGACAAACGCTCCATCGCCAATGCGCTGCAGGTGTTCTTCAAGGATGGTTCCAGCACCGATAACGTGGTGGTGGAGTACCCGATTGGTCATCGCCGGCGCCGTGCTGATGGCATTCCGTTGCTGGAAGAAAAATTCAAGGCCAATCTGGCAACACGTTTCACTGCTCAGCGAAGCGCCGGGATCCTTGCGCTGTGCAAGGACCCGGCAGCACTTGAGGCGACGCCGGTGAACCGGTTTGTGGATTTGTTTGTGATCTAGCTGGCCGCGTTATCGTTCTTCGCGGGCAAGCCTGGCTCCTACAGGTCACGTGATTCACACCGAACCCTGTAGGAGCAAGGCTTGCCCGCGAAGGCGGTGGAGCAGGCGCCGGGAAGCTACTTGAACCGCCGCTCCACACCTTTTTCCACCAGAATCTTCGCCGAAATCTCTTCCACGGAGAAATGCGTTGAATTGATGTGGGGAATGTTCTCGCGTCGGAACAGATTCTCCACCTCGCGCACTTCGAATTCGCACTGCGCGTAGCTCGAATAGCGGCTGTTGGGCTTGCGTTCGTTGCGGATTGCGGTGAGGCGGTCCGGATCGATGGTCAGGCCGAACAGCTTGTGCTGGTGGGCGCGCAGGGCGGTCGGCAGTTGCAGACGCTCCATGTCGTCTTCGGTCAGCGGATAGTTGGCTGCGCGGATGCCGAATTGCATGGCCATGTACAAACACGTCGGTGTTTTGCCGCATCGCGACACGCCTACTAGTATCAGGTCAGCTTTGTCGTAATAGTGCGTGCGGGCGCCATCGTCATTGTCGAGGGCGAAGTTCACCGCCTCGATGCGCTCCATGTAATTGGAGTTATGGCCGATGGAGTGGGATTTGCCGACGGTGTAGGAAGAATGCTCGGTCAGCTCCTGTTCAAGGGGCGCCAGGAAGGTCGAGAAAATGTCGATCATGAAACCATTCGACGTTGCGAGAATCTCACGAATGTCCTGATTGACAATGGTGTCGAAAATAATCGGACGAAAACCATCGTTTTCGGCGGCTTTGTTGATTTGTTGTACCATGGCCCGCGCTTTATCTACGTCGTCGATATACGGTCGTATGATTTTGCTGAAGGTAATGTTTTCGAACTGCGCCAGCAGGCTTTGGCCGAGGGTTTCGGCGGTAATGCCGGTGCCATCGGAGATAAAGAAAGCAGATCGTTTCATTTGCACCTTGGGCCTTAAGCTAGTGACGATTCTTGGATATAGTAGGCGCGATTTGTCGGCCACCGATGGCCCGCATTCTCACTTATTTTCCAGGTCCAGGCCATACAGCCGGCAAAGGCTCCCCCGAGTCGCCGGCTTCTGAGCTTTTCCAACACAGTTAGTGGAGAGATCACCTTGGTAGAGTACGTAGTTTCCCTCGATAAGCTCGGCGTCCATGATGTAGAGCATGTGGGGGGCAAGAACGCATCCCTGGGCGAGATGATCAGTAACCTTGCAGGCGCCGGTGTATCGGTGCCAGGTGGCTTTGCCACGACAGCTCAGGCTTATCGTGATTTTCTGGAACTGAGCGGCCTGAACGATCAGATCCACGCCGCCCTCGACGCCCTGGACGTCGATGATGTAAACGCCTTGGCCAAGACCGGCGCCCAGATCCGTCAATGGATCATGGAAGCCGAGTTCCCCGAGAAGCTCAACGCCGAGATCCGCACCGCGTTCGCCACGCTGTCGGCCGGCAACCCTGACATGGCCGTGGCCGTGCGCTCTTCCGCTACCGCCGAAGACCTGCCGGACGCTTCCTTCGCCGGTCAGCAGGAAACCTTCCTGAACATCCGTGGTGTCGAAAACGTCATTCGCGCCGCCAAAGAGGTGTTCGCTTCACTGTTCAACGATCGCGCCATTTCCTACCGCGTCCACCAGGGCTTCGACCACAAGCTGGTGGCCCTGTCGGCTGGCGTGCAGCGCATGGTCCGCTCCGAGACCGGCACTGCCGGCGTAATGTTCACCCTCGATACCGAATCGGGCTTCCGTGACGTGGTGTTCATCACCGGCGCCTACGGCCTGGGTGAAACCGTCGTACAAGGCGCGGTGAACCCGGATGAGTTCTACGTCCACAAAGGCACGCTGGAAGCCGGCCGCCCGGCCATCCTGCGTCGCAACCTGGGCAGCAAAGCCATCAAGATGATCTACGGCGACGAAGCCAAGGCCGGTCGTTCGGTCAAGACCGTCGATGTCGACAAGGCTGATCGCGCTCGTTTCTGCCTGACCGACGCCGAAGTCAGCGAACTGGCCAAGCAGGCGATGATCATCGAGAAGCACTACAAGTGCCCGATGGACATCGAATGGGCCAAAGACGGCGACGACGGCAAGCTCTACATCGTGCAGGCCCGTCCGGAAACCGTGAAGAGCCGCACCCAGGCCAACGTCATGGAACGTTACCTGTTGAAAGAAACCGGCACTGTGCTGGTGGAAGGTCGCGCCATCGGCCAGCGCATCGGCGCCGGCAAGGTGCGGATCATCAAGGACGTGTCCGAGATGGACAAAGTCCAGCCGGGCGACGTGCTGGTTTCCGACATGACCGACCCGGACTGGGAACCGGTCATGAAGCGCGCCAGCGCCATCGTCACCAACCGTGGCGGCCGTACCTGCCACGCGGCGATCATCGCTCGCGAGCTGGGCATCCCGGCCGTGGTCGGTTGCGGCAACGCCACCCAGCTGTTGAAAGACGGCCAGGGCGTGACCGTTTCCTGCGCTGAAGGCGACACCGGTTACATCTTCGAAGGCGAACTGGGCTTCGACATCAAGAAAAACTCCGTGGATGCCATGCCGGAGCTGCCGTTCAAGATCATGATGAACGTCGGCAACCCGGACCGCGCCTTCGACTTCGCGCAACTGCCGAACGCCGGTGTGGGCCTGGCCCGTCTGGAATTCATCATCAACCGCATGATCGGCGTGCACCCCAAGGCGCTGTTGAACTACGGCGGCCTGCCGCAGGAAATCAAGGACAGCGTCGACAAGCGCATTGCCGGTTACAACGACCCGGTCGGCTTCTATGTCGACAAACTGGTCGAAGGCATCAGCACCCTGGCGGCAGCGTTCTGGCCGAAAAAGGTCATCGTGCGTCTGTCGGACTTCAAGTCCAACGAATACGCGAACCTGATCGGCGGCAAACTCTACGAGCCGGAAGAAGAAAACCCGATGCTGGGCTTCCGTGGCGCTTCGCGTTACATCAGCGAATCGTTCCGTGACTGCTTCGAGCTCGAGTGCCGCGCCCTCAAGCGCGTGCGTAACGAGATGGGCCTGACCAACGTTGAGATCATGGTGCCGTTCGTCCGTACCCTGGGCGAAGCGAGCCAGGTGGTCGATCTGCTGGCTGAAAACGGTCTGGCCCGTGGCGACAACGGTCTGCGCGTGATCATGATGTGCGAACTGCCGTCCAACGCGATCCTGGCTGAAGAATTCCTCGAGTTCTTCGACGGTTTCTCCATCGGCTCCAACGACCTGACCCAGCTCACACTGGGCCTGGACCGTGACTCCGGGATCATCGCGCACCTGTTCGACGAGCGTAACCCTGCAGTCAAGAAACTGCTGGCCAACGCCATTGCCGCGTGCAACAAGGCCGGCAAGTACATCGGCATCTGCGGTCAGGGCCCTTCGGACCACCCGGACCTGGCCAAGTGGCTGATGGAGCAGGGCATCGAAAGCGTTTCGCTGAACCCCGATTCCGTACTGGAAACCTGGTTCTTCCTGGCTGAAGGTCAGGCTTCGGCTTGATGGTGTGAGTGAAAGGGCCGATCTGTGATCGGCCCTTTCAGAGATTCAAGTAGGGCGGGCTCCTCTGGATGCCGCCCTTTTTTGTGCAAGAGCATATGCAAAGTAGCAGCAACCTATTTCCTGTCGCCCTGATCAGCGCCGAGCGGCGCGGCGATCTGAGCGAAGACGTCTATCGTTTGAAACCCGGCAACAGCCCCGACGGCACCGTTGAGCTGGCTGTGACACGCCTGGGCCTGGCCGATGAGCCGGCGGTGCGTGGCGTGCCGGTGATTCTGCTGCACGGCAGCTTTTCCAATCGGCGGTTCTGGTTTTCTCCCAAAGGTTTGGGCCTGGGCGCTTACCTGACGCGTCTGGGATTCGATGTGTGGATTCCGGAAATGCGCGGTCACGGCCTGTCTCAGCGCAACCAGAACTATCGCCAGAACAGCGTCGCCGACTATGCGCGTTACGATTTGCCGGCCATTGGCGCGTTCGTGCGCGAGCAAAGCGGCCAGATCCCGCACTGGATCGGCCATTCGCTGGGCGGCATTACCCTCGCCGCGGCGTTGGGCGGCCAGTACCTGGGCGAGCCCGCCGTGGCTTCTGCGGCGTTTTTCGGCACGCAAGTCAGCCGTACTTACTGGCCGTTGAAGTTTCCACCAGTGGAGTGGAGCGGGCGCTTCATTCTCAAGCGTTTTGCCCAACTGTCGGGCTCACGGCTCAAACGCGGCCCGGAGGACGAGCCGATAGGCCTGGCCCTGGAAAGCATGCGTTGGTACGGGCTGTTCGGCCGCTTCGGCGATGCCGACAAAGACTGGTGGGCGGGGTTGGCCGAGGTGCAATTGCCGGTGCTGGCCGTGAGTGCCGCGGGCGATCATCAGGACCCGACCTGGGCCTGCCATAAGCTGTTCGATCAAGTCGGCTCCGAGCACAAGCAGTTCATCACCCTTGGCCGCGAGCACGGCTTTGGCGATAATTTCGGTCACGTGGAAATGCTGGTCAGCAAGGCTGCACAGGCTGAAGTCTGGCCGTTGGTAGCGCGCTGGCTGGCGGATCAACAGACGCCTTTACTGGGTGAAAAGCCGGATTTGGCCACAGCGATTTGAGCCTGATGCTCTAACAAGGGCATTTCTCTCTGGTCGGCTTGCGGCTAATATGTGACGCATTGAGTGGTTCTGGTCACTTTGAGTGACTGATGCGGTCGCTGGGTTCGTGCGAGCGGAGCGATTTGCAACCGTCCAGCCTTGGCCCGAGTATGCTGCATACTCGATTGTCTTCCTTGTTACAGGAGTTTCTCGATGAATCATTACCTCACGCCTGACCTGTGCGACGCCTATCCGGAGCTGGTGCAGGTGCTGGAACCGATGTTCAGCAATTTCGGCGGCCGTGATTCTTTCGGCGGCGAAATCGTGACCATCAAATGTTTCGAAGACAACTCGCGGGTCAAGGAGCAAGTCGAGCTCAAGGGCAACGGCAAGGTGCTGGTGGTCGACGGTGGCGGTTCCCTGCGCCGCGCGCTGTTGGGCGACATGCTGGCCGAGAAAGCCGCGAACAACGGTTGGGAAGGGCTGGTGATCTACGGTTGCATCCGCGACGTCGACGTCATCGCGCAAACTGATCTGGGGGTTCAGGCCCTGGCCAGTCACCCGATGAAAACCGACAGGCGCGGTGTTGGCGATCTCAACGTTGCCGTGACCTTCGCGGGCGTGACCTTTCACCCGGGCCACTACGTTTATGCGGACAACAACGGCGTGATCGTCTCGCCAAGCCCGCTGAAAATGCCTGAATAAGCGCTGCTGGCTTTTTGTTTCAAGAATAGGGGTGAGGATGTTCGAGGAAGAAAACGCGCAGTGGGGGCTGGTGCATGCCCTGGTGCTGGACGGTAAAGGCGGTGCGCGTTCGATAGCCCGGACTGAACTCGATGACTTGCAGCTGCAGGCCCATGAAAGCCTGTGGCTGCACTGGGATCGCAGTCACCCGCAAACCCAGACCTGGCTGCGCAAATCCAGCGGGCTGAGTGAATTTAGTTGCGATTTGTTGCTGGAAGAGAACACCCGACCGCGTCTTTTACCGCTGCCGGACTCTGAACTGCTGCTGTTTTTGCGTGGGGTCAACTTGAACCCGGGCGCGGAGCCGGAAGACATGGTCTCGGTGCGGATCTTCGGTTCGGCCCAACGGGTGATTTCCCTGCGTCTGCGACCGTTGCGCGCCACCGATGAGCTGCTGGTGCAACTGGCCGAGGGCAAGGGGCCTAGAACAGCTTCCGAACTGATCCTCTATATGGCGCAATACCTGACCAACAAGGTGCAGGATCTGGTCGCTTGCCTCTCCGAGGTGGTCGATGAGGAGGAAGAAAAGCTCGATGCCGACGAACGGTATACTCCCGAACATGGCGCCATTTTGCACATCCGCCGCAGAGCCGCTGGACTGAAGCGTTTTCTGGCGCCGCAGCGGGATATTTTCGGTCAGCTGACGCGGATAAAACTGCCGTGGTTCTGCGAAGACGATGGCGATTACTGGAACGAATTGAACAACAGCCTGACCCGGTATCTCGAGGAACTGGAGTTGACCCGGGAGCGCGTGGGGCTGGTCCTGGAGGCTGAAGACCGGCGTTTGAGCGTGCGCATGAACCGCACGATGTACCGCTTCGGGATCATCACCGGGATCTTTTTGCCGATGAGTTTTCTGACCGGTCTTTTGGGCATCAACGTCGGCGGTATTCCGTTCTCTGCCAGCCCCTACGGCTTCCTGATCGCCTGCCTGTTGATGATCTTGGTAGCGCTGGGGCAGTGGTGGTTATTCCGACGTTTGCGCTGGGTCTGACGATGAGCCATGTGACCCGACCAAATTTAACCGCGTCTTTGACAGACATCACGAGAGGTGCGTATGCACGATCCGTTTGAACAGTCTTTGCGTGACATGCTCAAAGCATCGCCGTCCAGCCGTGACGACGATGCCTGTCTGGGGCGTGTACTGAAAACCGCCAACCGCCAGGTCGGTGCCGGTGATCTGTTCAGCCTGCTGGGCCGTTGGCTGCCCGCGCTGATGATTGCCCTGAATAACGGATCGGCCCATGTCGCGCCGGTTTCTCGTCTGCGTAAACCTACCGCTCGCACTGCTGATAAGGCTGATTGAATATGGAACTTGATCTCTGGACTCAGAGCCTCGTCACTGCAATGACTGCGTTGTGGACCAAAGTTGCGAACTTCATTCCGAACCTGTTTGGCGCACTGGTTGTGCTGCTGCTGGGTTTTGTCGTGGCCAAGCTGCTGGACACGCTGCTCTCAAAATTGCTCGCCAAATTGGGCCTTGATCGCCTGATGGGCGGCACCGGACTGACCAAATTGCTGTCCCGCGCCGGCCTCCAGGTGCCTATTTCGACGCTGATCGGCAAAATTGTTTACTGGTTCGTCCTGCTGATTTTTCTCGTTTCTGCCGCAGAATCCCTTGGACTTGAACGAGTTTCGGCTACGCTGGACATGCTGGCGTTGTATGTTCCGAAAGTATTCGGCGCGGCGCTGGTGCTGCTGGTAGGTGTCTTGCTGGCGCAACTGGCCAATGGGTTGGTGCGTGGCGCGGCAGAAGGCGTAGGGCTGGATTACGCCGCGGGACTGGGGCGGATTGCCCAGGGCCTGGTGATCATCATCAGTATTTCGGTTGCGATCAGCCAGTTGGAGGTCAAGACAGACCTGCTCAACCACGTGATTGTGATCGTCTTGATTACCGTTGGTCTGGCGGTTGCGCTGGCCATGGGGTTGGGAAGCCGGGAAATTGCTGGTCAGATTCTTGCGGGAATCTATGTGCGTGAGTTGTATCAGGTTGGGCAACAAGTGCGTGTTGGCGAGGTCGAAGGGCAGATCGAAGAGATCGGCACGGTGAAAACCACGGTGCTGACCGACGAGGGTGAGCTAGTCTCTCTCTCGAATCGGATTCTCCTGGAGCAGCATGTGAGTAGCCGCTAACCCGGCAAATCCTGCTAATGTATGCCGCCGCAAATTGCCCTGAAGGGCAGCGGCGGACATTGACCTGACTGTCGGCCCGACTTGTTTTGAATAAAGCTCAATCGCTCTCCACGCGCTACGACCCCCGCGAGCTCTCTGATGAGGAGTTGGTCGCGCGCTCGCACTCCGAGCTGTTTCACGTAACGCGCGCCTATGAAGAACTGATGCGGCGTTACCAGCGAACATTATTTAACGTTTGTGCACGGTATCTGGGGAACGATCGTGATGCAGACGATGTCTGTCAGGAAGTGATGTTGAAGGTGCTGTACGGCCTGAAGAACTTCGAGGGCAAATCGAAGTTCAAAACGTGGCTCTACAGCATTACGTACAACGAGTGCATCACACAGTATCGGAAGGAACGGCGTAAGCGTCGCTTGATGGACGCTTTGAGTCTGGACCCCCTCGAGGAAGCGTCTGAAGAAAAGGCGCCGAAACCCGAGGAGAAGGGCGGACTTGATCGCTGGCTGGTGTATGTGAACCCGATTGACCGTGAAATTCTGGTGCTACGTTTTGTCGCAGAGCTGGAGTTTCAGGAGATCGCAGACATCATGCACATGGGTTTGAGTGCAACAAAAATGCGGTACAAACGCGCTCTAGACAAATTGCGTGAGAAATTTGCAGGCATTGCCGAAACTTAGTTTGGCGCAAATATCTCTTACGTGTAGGCAAGTTCTGATAGACTTGCCGCCGAGTTGTCCCCCGGTTTGCGGGACTGCTTCACAATCACCAGATGGGGATTTAACGGATGAAACTGAAAAACACCTTGGGCTTGGCCATTGGTTCTCTTATTGCCGCTACTTCGTTCGGCGCGCTGGCACAAGGCCAAGGCGCAGTTGAAATCGAAGGCTTCGCCAAGAAAGAACAGTACGACAGCGATCGTAACTTCAAGAACAACGGCAACCTGTTCGGCGGCTCGGTTGGTTACTTCCTGACCGACGACGTAGAACTGCGTCTGGCCTACGACGAAGTGCACAACGTACGTGCAGATGATGGTCGCAACGTAAAGGGCGCTGATACCGCTCTGGACGCTCTGTACCACTTCAACAACCCAGGCGACATGATCCGTCCATACGTTTCTGCCGGTTTCTCGGACCAGAGCATTGGCCAGAACGGTTCGGGTCGTAACCGCTCCACTTTCGCCAACGTTGGCGGCGGTGCCAAGCTGTACTTCACTGAAAACTTCTACGCCCGTGCTGGCGTTGAAGCTCAGTACAACATCGACCAGGGCGACACCGAGTGGGCTCCTAGCGTCGGTATCGGTGTGAACTTCGGTGGCGGCTCCAAGCCTGCTGCTGCTCCAGTTCCAGCACCGGCTGAAGTTTGCTCCGACAGCGACAACGATGGCGTTTGCGACAACGTTGACAAGTGCCCAGACACCCCAGCCAACGTAACTGTTGACGCTGATGGCTGCCCAGCAGTTGCTGAAGTTGTTCGTGTTGAGCTGGACGTGAAATTCGACTTCAACAAGTCGGTAGTCAAGCCTAACAGCTACGGCGACATCAAAAACCTGGCTGACTTCATGAAGCAGTACCCATCCACCACTACTGTTGTTGAAGGTCACACTGACTCCGTCGGTCCTGACGCTTACAACCAGAAACTGTCCGAGCGTCGTGCAAACGCCGTTAAGCAAGTTCTGACCAACCAGTACGGTGTTTCGCCGTCCCGCGTTCAGTCTGTTGGCTACGGCGAATCCCGCCCAGTTGCTGACAACGCCACTGAAGCTGGTCGCGCTGTAAACCGTCGCGTAGAAGCGAAGGTTGAAGCAGCAGCTAAGTAATTAGCTCGCAGCTCAAGAAAAGCCCGGCTTAGGCCGGGCTTTTCTTTGTCTGCGATTTGGTGAAGTGGGGGCGATAGGTAGGGTTCAGGCTGATTGATCGGCCGTCATCGCGGGCAACCCACGCTCCCACAGAGATGAAGTTGCACAGGCTGCCACGGCACCGATCACCAGGATCGCCGGGCTTTTCAACTGAAAGCTGAGGGCATCCTCTTCCATCGCTGTCAGGTCACTCCGACATTCCCGTTGGTACGGCAGCGAAGCGTTTTCAATCATTGCCACCGGTGTATCCGCTGCCATACCTCCGGCCAGCAGTTGCTCACGAATCTCGCTCAGTTTTGCGACACCCATGTAGATCACCAACGTGGTGCCGCCTTGAGCCAGGGCCTGCCAGTTCAGGCTACTGTCATCCTGAGTGTGGGCCGTGACCAGTGTCACGCCACGTGCTACGCCCCGCAGCGTCAGCGGAATATCGCATTGGGTCGCGCCGGCAAGGCCAGCGGTGATGCCATTGACCAGCTCAACCTTGACGCCACGTTCACGCAACCACTGCGCCTCTTCACCACCGCGCCCGAAGATGCACGGATCGCCACCCTTGAGCCGCACCACGCATTTGCCGTGGCGGGTATAACGCAGCATCAGGCGATGAATGAAGGCTTGAGGCGTGGAGCGACAGCCACCGCGCTTGCCCACAGGAATAATCCGGGCATTCGAGCAATGCTCCAACACCGCAGGATTGACCAGATCGTCGATCAACACCACGTCCGCTTCGCGCAACGCGCGAACCGCCTTGAGGGTCAGCAATTCCGGATCGCCGGGACCCGCACCCACCAGCCAGACTTTTGCGTTCATAGTGTTTTCCTCACGAGGTGACGGCGACTGGCTGCGCGGTGGCGGCCAGCAAACGCTTGATTTCCGGGACGCAGGAGCCGCATTGCGTGCCGCAGCCCAATTCTTGTTTCAAGCCCTGCAAGTCCAGGCCACGGCTGATGCCGGCGCAGACTGCGTTCTGGCTGACGTTCATGCAGTTGCACAGGGTTTTGCTGTCGGATGCCGGGGCGCCAGTGTTGCCTGGTGGCGCACTCAAGGGTGCCAGCAGCCAACGGCGCAGTTGTTCGTCGGCGCGACCTTCGAGCCACAGGCTTTGCAGCCAGTGCTGGGCGAGCGTTTCACCGGCCAGGCGAATCGCGGTGATCCGGCTGTTTTCGATACGAACCCGCTTACCGATCGAGCGCCGGGGATCGTCATAGGCCAACACCGGGCCATCGTTGAGCCCCAGGCATTGATCGATATCACGCAATAGCTGTGGCTCTGGCGCGGTGGCGCTGGCAGCGCGTATCAGCAGCGCAGGGCGTTCACGGCCGGCGAGGCTGAGGCTGGCGTAGGAAAACGCCTCACAGAGTGGTCGCAGTGTCTCCAGATGCTGTTGAACATCGCCTTCAATCAGGGCGAAAAGCTGCCAGGGCAAATTCACAGGCTCGAGTCGCACGCCGCTATGTTTGAGTTCCGGCTGTTTCGACAATGGATCGAAGGCGGGAAGGGTGAGGGTATTCACGCCGCCCTTGAGAAAACGGTCGCCCCAATGCATCGGCAGGAAGGCCTGGCCCGGACGTACGCTGTCGTCGCTGCTGACCGGCAGGATCACCGCGCCCCGGCGGCTTTTCAGATTGATCAGGTCGCCAGGTTGCAGGCGATGCCGACGCAACTCGTCCGGGTGCAGGCTCAGCACGGCTTCGCTGACATGGCCGAACAATTGCGCGGCGGTGCCGGTGCGGCTCATGCCGTGCCATTGGTCGCGCAGGCGGCCGGTGATCAGGGTCAGCGGGAAGCGTGCATCGCGTTGCTCCTTGGCGGCGCGATACGGGTCGGTCACAAACTGTGCACGCCCGCTGGCGGTCGGGAAAACCCCGTCGAGGTACAACCGCGCGGTGCCTTCGCGGGCTCCGGTGGGGAAAGGCCATTGCTGCGGACCGAGCTGGTCGATCAACTCATGACTGATCCCGGACAGGTCGAGGTCGCGGCCACGAGTCAGTTGTTTGTATTCGTCAAAAACCTGCGCCGGGGTTTCAAAGGCAAACAGACTAGTGGCTCCGGGACGCAGATGTTTTTCCAGGCGCTGTGCGAAATCCACCGTGATCGCCCAGTCGGACCGTGCTTCACCGGGTGCGCCGATGGCTCGACGGACGTGGGAAATGCGCCGCTCGGAGTTGGTGACCGTGCCGTCCTTTTCACCCCAACTGGCGGCGGGTAGCAGTAGGTCGGCGAACGCGGCGGTCTCGGTGGTGTGGAAGGCTTCCTGCAATACCACGAATGGACAGGCTTGCAGTGCCTCGCGCACGGCGGTCTGGTCCGGCATCGACTGCGCAGGGTTGGTGCAGGAGATCCACAGGGCTTTGATCTTGCCGCTGCGCATCTGCTCGAACAGTTCGATGGCTGTTAGCCCAGTGTTTTCGGGCAGTTGATCAACGCCCCAGTAGGCGGCCACTTGCGCGCGGTGCTCGGCATTGGCCGCTTCGCGATGGCCTGGCAGCAGGTTCGACAAACTGCCAGTTTCGCGGCCGCCCATGGCATTGGGCTGACCGGTTAGTGAGAAAGGTCCTGCGCCGGGCCGGCCGATTTGCCCGGTGGCCAGGTGCAGGTTGATCAGCGCACTGTTCTTCGCGCTGCCGGCGGTGGACTGATTCAGCCCCATGCACCACAGCGACAGAAAGCTCGGTGACGTGCCGACCCATTCCGCACATTGCTGCAGTTGCTCGACGCTGATGCCACAGAGTTGCGAAACCATTGTCGGGGTGTAATCGCGCACCAGTTTTTTCAGTTCGGCCAGGCCTTCGGTATGGGCCTTGATGAAGTCGCGGTCGATCCAGTCTTCCCACAGCAGCAGGTGCAAAATCCCATGGAACAACGCGACATCGGTACCGGGCAGAATCGCCAGGTGCAGGTCAGCCAGGTCGCAGGTGTCGGTGCGCCGTGGGTCGATGACGATGACTTTCATCTGCGGACGGCGGGATTTGGCTTCTTCCAGGCGACGAAACAGGATCGGGTGGGCGTAGGCCATGTTGCTGCCGACGATCATCACGCAGTCGCTCAGCTCCAGGTCTTCGTAGTTGCAGGGCGGAGCGTCGGCGCCGAGGCTGCGCTTGTAGCCGACCACCGCTGAAGACATGCACAGCCGTGAATTGCTGTCGATGTTGTTAGTGCCCACCAGCGCTCGCGCCAGTTTGTTGAAGGCGTAGTAATCCTCGGTCAGCAATTGCCCGGAGATATAGAACGCGACGCTGTCCGGGCCGTGCTCGGTGATGGTTTGCGCGAATACATTGGCAGCGTGATCGAGGGCGGTGTCCCAGTCGGTGCGGCTGCGGGCCAGGCCTTTGCCCAGGCGCAACTCAGGGTACAGGGCGCGCGCGGTCAGGTCGCCGGTCAGGTGCAAGGTCGAACCTTTACTGCACAATTTGCCGAAGTTGGCCGGGTGTGCCGGATCGCCGCTGACGCCGAGGATGCGTTCGCCATCGTGTTCGATCAGCACGCCGCAGCCGACCCCGCAGTAGCAGCAGGTGGAGGCGGTGATTTGGCGGTCCATCAGCTTGCTTCCCGCAGGGCCAGCAACACCCGGCCATTCTCGACCCGTGCCGAGTGATGGTGGGCGCAGCCGATATCGGGAGCCTGGGCCTCACCGGTTTCCAGATCGATCTGCCAATTGTGTAGTGGGCAGGCGACCCGTTTGCCGTAGATCAAGCCTTGGGACAGTGGTCCGCCCTTGTGTGGGCAGCGGTCGTCGAGGGCGAAAACCTCATCGTCGCTCGTACGAAAAATCGCAATGTCACCTTTCGGGCCGGCGATGATCCGCGAGCCAAGGGTGTTGATCTCTTCCAGTGCGCAGATATCCAGCCAGTTCATACCGACACCTCCAGGTTCTTCACGGGAATGACCTCGAATTCTTTTTTCAGCAGTGGTTGCTCGAGGCGTTCCTTCCACGGGTCCTGTTCGAACGACAGGGAGAATTGCAGGCGTTCGTTGAGTGCCTTGCGCCGTACCGGGTCTTCCAGCACGGCTTTCTTGATGTGTTCCATGCCGACCCGTTGCAGGTAATGCACGGTGCGCTCGAGGTAGAAAGCTTCTTCGCGGTACAGCTGCAGGAAAGCGCCGTTGTATTCGCGCACCTCTTCAGCGGTTTTCAACTTGACGAAGAATTCAGCGACTTCGGTCTTGATCCCGCCGTTGCCACCGATGTACATCTCCCAGCCGGAATCCACGCCGATAATTCCGACGTCCTTGATCCCCGCTTCCGAGCAGTTACGTGGGCAACCGGAGACAGCCAGTTTTACTTTGTGTGGCGACCACATGTTGAACAGGTCATGTTCGAGCTCGATGCCCAGTTGCGTGGAGTTTTGGGTGCCGAAGCGGCAGAACTCGCTGCCGACACAGGTTTTCACGGTGCGGATGGATTTGCCGTAGGCGTGTCCGGACGGCATGTCCAGGTCTTTCCAGACGCCCGGCAGGTCTTGCTTTTTGATCCCCAGCAAGTCGATGCGTTGGCCGCCGGTGACCTTGACCATCGGCACGTTGTACTTGTCGGCCACGTCGGCGATGCGCCGCAGTTCTGAAGGATTCGTCACACCGCCCCACATCCGCGGGACTACAGAGTAAGTGCCGTCTTTCTGAATGTTGGCGTGGGCACGTTCGTTGATCAGCCGCGATTGCGGATCGTCCTTGGCCTCGCCGGGCCAGGTGGAAATCAGGTAGTAGTTGAGCGCCGGGCGGCAGGTGGCGCAGCCGTTCGGCGTGCGCCAGTTCAGGTAGCTCATGGTGCCGGCGATGGTCAGCAGATGCTGGTCGCGGATGGCCTGGCGGATTTGCCCGTGGTTGAGGTCGCTGCACCCGCAGATGGCTTTTTCGCTTTTCGGTTTGACGTCTGCCGCACCGCCCACGGTGTTGATCAGGATCTGTTCGACGAGGCCGGCACAAGAGCCGCAGGAGCTGGCGGCCTTGGTGTGTTTCTTCACGTCGTCGACGCTGAACAGCCCATGTTCCTGAATGGCTTTGACGATGGTGCCTTTGCACACGCCGTTACAGCCGCAGACTTCGGCGGTGTCGGCCATGCTCATGGCTTTGTCCTGGCCTTGATGTCCTACATCGCCTAAAGCATTTTCGCCAAACATTAGGTGATCGCGGATCTCGCCGATGGCATGGTTCTCACGGATCTGCCGGAAATACCAACCGCCGTCTGCCGTATCGCCGTACAGACAGGCGCCGACCAGCACGTCATCCTTGATCACCAGTTTCTTGTAGACCCCGCCGATCGGGTCGGAGAGGGTGATGGTCTCGGTGCCTTCGCCGCCCATGAAGTCGCCGGCGGAGAACAGGTCGATGCCGGTGACTTTCAATTTGGTCGACGTCACCGAGCCCTTGTAAGTGGCGAAGCCCAGTTGGGCGAGGTGGTTGGCGCACACCTTGGCTTGTTCGAACAGCGGTGCGACCAAGCCGTAGGCGGTGCCGCGGTGGCTGGCGCATTCACCGATGGCGTACACCCGAGGGTCGTAGGTTTGCATTGTGTCGTTGACCAGAATCCCGCGGCTGCAAGGGATGCCGGCTTTTTCCGCCAGTTCGGTGTTGGGGCGAATGCCGGCGGCCATCACCACCAGATCGGCGGGGATGATGTCGCCGTTCTTGAACTGCACTGAGCCGACCCGGCCATTGCCGGCGTCGTGCAGGGCCTGGGTCTGTTCGCACAGGCGGAAATGCAGGCCACGGGCTTCCAGGGCGGTTTGCAGGAGTTGGCCGCTGGTTTTGTCCAGTTGGCGCTCCAGCAGCCATTCGCCGATGTGCACCACGGTGACGTGCATGCCCCGCAGCATCAGGCCGTTGGCGGCTTCAAGGCCCAGCAGGCCGCCACCGATGACCACGGCGTGCTTGTGGGTCTTGGCGGTGTCGATCATCACCTGGGTGTCGGCGATGTCGCGGTAGCCGATCACGCCCTGCAAGGTATTGCCGGGGATCGGCAGGATGAACGGGGTCGAGCCGGTGGCAATCAGCAGGCGGTCGTATTCAGCCTCAGTGCCGTCTTCGGCGATGACCCGGCGTTTGACCCGGTCGATCTCCACCACTTTGCGGTTGAGCAGCAGCTTGATGTTGTTTTCCAGGTACCAGTCCAGATCGTTGAGCACGATCTCTTCGAACGTCTGTTCGCCGGCCAGTACGGGGGACAGCAGGATACGGTTGTAGTTGGTATGCGGTTCGGCGCCGAAGACCGTGATGTCGTACAGCTCATTACTCAGCTTGAGCAGTTCTTCCAGGGTACGAACCCCGGCCATGCCGTTGCCGATCATCACCAGTTTTAGTTTTTTCATCAGGTTCTCCGGGGAGCTCGGGCCTGCCTCATCAGGGCATTCAGGCCTTGCTCGACAAAATTTTGCGCAAACAAAAAAAGGCGTCCCGCTAGCTAACTAGCGAGGACGCCTTTGTCCTTGTCCCGTTCTCTCGGGCAGCGCAGCCTTCTACGTTGAAGGCCGGGCTTTATGTATGTTGGGAAAGGTAATGCAGTGGTTGTGCCAAGTCGGACATATGCCGAATTTATCGGCTCTCAGCGTGGGAGAAGGGTGTTTTCGTGCACCGGTTCAATGCGCTATGCCCGGTTTTGAAGCAAAAAAGTCAAAAGATCGCAGCCTACGGCAGCTCCCGCAGGAGATCGTGGGCACCCGAAGGAGCTGCCGCAGGCTGCGATCTTTTGATCTTTTAACCGTGAAACAGCAAAAACATCAGCACCAGGTTCACCAGCAACGACACCAGTGCCAACGTCCGCCAAACCTTCAACGGCTCGCGCTCCAGCAACGGTCTGGGTCGCACGCTCAAACTGCGTCGTTCCCCTTGTTCCAACACCAGCAACCATTCTTCTGCCGTTTCAAAGCGCTGATCCGGGGCTACCGCCACCGCGCGCTCCAGACTCTGCGCGATCCATTCCGGCAGGTCGGGTCGGTAGCGACTGGCGCTGACCGGTACACCAAACCGTGGACGCTGGAATGCTTCGATTTCGCCGTAGGGATAATGCCCGGTGAGCAGGTAATACAAGGTCACGCCGACTGCATACAAATCCTGTTGGGGTGTCGGCGGGTCGCCGCGAAACGCTTCCGGCGCGATATAGCTGGGCGTTCCGGGCAGGGCGAAGGCTTGATCTTCGGACAGCCCCGGACAGTAGGCGAGGCCGAAATCCAGCAGGCGCAACTCGCCGTCGTCCCCCAGCAGCAGGTTCTCCGGTTTGATATCGCGATGCAGGATCTGCCGTCGATGCAGGATGCCGACAGCCCGCAACAAGCGTTCGGCCAAGTCCTGCCATTGCGCCAGGGGCAGCGATGTGACGCGTTCATGCAACTCAGCCAGGGTCGACCCGGAGTATTCACGCATCACGTAGTACAAATGCTGACGCTGACTGGCGGCATGGACTTCAGGGAAGTGTCGACCGGCTACACGCTTGAGAAACCATTCCTCCGACAACAATGCCTGCCCGGCCTGGTGATCGTCACGTAGAGCACCGGGCAAGGTTTTCAGCAACCAGCGCTGTTGTTGTGCATCGCGCACCCGGTAGAGCAGCGATTGCTGGCTCTGGCCGAGAATCCCTTCGACCTGCCAGCCTTCGAAGGTCTGGCCCGGTTTCAGTGCAGGCGGGAGAGGCCATTGCTGCAGATGAATCAGTGCATCGCCAATGCTGGTTTCGCCAAGGGCATCGACCCGCACCAGCAGGGCGCTGGCATTGTCCTGGCTGCCGGCCAGGTGCGCGGCGCTGACCAAGGTCTGCGCGGCACTGTTGAGGTCAGGTTGATCGCGCAGAATCGCCGCGATGGCGGTGTCGCCCAGCACGGCCCAGATGCCGTCGCTGAGCAGCACGAAACTCTCGTTCAGGCGCAATTCGCCGTCCAGAAAGTCCAGCACCAGATGTTGATCCAGCCCCAAGGCCCGCTTGAGCACATGCTGCATGCCCGGCTGGTCCCAGACGTGATCCTCGCTCACCCGTTGCAAGGTGTCGGCGTGCCAGCGGTAAACCCGGCAATCGCCGACATGCGCCAAAGTGAAACGCCTGCCGCGCATCACCAAGGCACTGACCGTGGTCAGCAGCGGTTGCCCGCCGCCGTTGGCCTGCAACCAGCGGTTTTGCGCCAGCAGCAGGCGATCCAGCGCCTGGGCGACACCCCAGGTTTCCGGTGTGGCGTAATAATCCAGCGCCAAAGCCTGCAAGGTCGAACGGGCCGCGAGACCGCCATCGGCGCATTGGCTGACGCCGTCGGCGATGGCGAACAGGTAACCCTTGCTCGCCGCCAGTGCCGGGGCCGGAGTAACCAGGCGCAGAGCGTCCTGGTTCTCTTCGCGAGGCCCGATGGCGCTGGCTTCGGCAAAACTCAGTTGCAGGCTCATTCAGCCCTCACACTCGAGCTGCGGTGACGGCTGCCGAACCCCAAGTGGTTCTCCAGCGACGTTTCACCCCGTGCAGACCGAACCAGGCGAGTACGCCGAGGCTGGCGAACAACCACAAGGCCATTTGGTAGCTGCCGGTACTTTGCTTGATCGCGCCCATGCCGGCCGCCAGTGCGAAGCCACCGATGCCGCCGGCCATGCCGATCAAACCGGTCATCACACCAATCTCCCGACGAAAACGCTGCGGCACCAACTGGAACACGGCACCGTTACCTGCACCTAAACCGAGCATAGTGCAGACGAAAAGCGCCAACGCTGCGTAGGAACTCGGCAGATTGAAACCCACTGTCGCAATGCAGATCGCTGCCACGGTGTACATCGCCAACAGGGTGCGAATCCCGCCGAAGCGATCCGCCAGCGCGCCGCCCAGCGGACGCATCAGGCTGCCACCGAACACGCAAGCAGCGGTGTAGTAACCGGCGGTCACCGGGCTAAGGCCGTACTGGTCGTTGAAGTAGCCGGGCAGGGCGCTGGCCAGGCCGATGAAGCCGCCGAAGGTCACGCTGTAGAAAAACATGAACCACCAGCTGTCGCGGTCACCCAGGGCCTTGAGGTAGTCGGCCATGGACTTGGCTTTCGGCCGCTCAGGGGCATTCTTGGCCAGCCAGGCGAAGACGATCAGGGTCAGGATCAGCGGGATCAGGGCGAAGCCGAACACGTTGCTCCAGCCATACGCGGCGGCCAGCACCGGGGCGATCAGGGCGGCCAGCACGGTGCCCGAGTTACCGGCACCGGCGATGCCCATGGCTTTGCCTTGGTGCTGCGGCGGATACCATTGCGAGGCCAGCGGCAGGGCGACGGCGAAGGACGCACCGGCCATGCCGAGGAACAGGCCCAGCAACAGCGCTTGCTCGTAACTGTGGATGCCGACTTTCCAGGCAACGAGCAGGGCGCTGATAACGATTATCTGGCCGATGATC
The DNA here is from genome assembly GCF_058798795.1 of Pseudomonas sp. GW822-FHT07A10. NCBI lineage: Bacteria > Pseudomonadati > Pseudomonadota > Gammaproteobacteria > Pseudomonadales > Pseudomonadaceae > Pseudomonas > Pseudomonas sp. GW822-FHT07A10. The sequence continues at coordinate 313,691 of NZ_JBXAKV010000003.1, read as the reverse complement.
CCGGCGGTTTTTGGCGACAGGCGATCAGCCAGCAGGCCCATCGCAAAGCGCAATACGGCGCCGGCCAGAATCGGCGTGGCCACTACCAGCCCGCGCTGTTGGGTGGTCAGGTGCAGGTCAGCGGCGATCTGCACCGCCAGAGGGCCGAGCAGGTACCAGACCATGAAGCTCAGATCGAAATAGAGGAAGGCTGCGAACAGTGTCGGGGTATGGCCGGATTTCCAGAAGCTTGAATTCATCGCGCACCTCAGCTGTCAGGCGTATCAAGAAGGAGTCATGAGCTTGCAGGTGGGGCGCCGCAACGGCCGCACCACCAGCCCCGGTCTCTGGGGCCAAAACGGAAAAACGCCGCTACCTGATTCGCAAAAGGGGGCGAATGAGGTGAGCGACGTCTTTGTCGTAGGTGGGGCAACCGCCGTTGGTTACCTTGCAGGGATTACTTAGCGAGATCTGTGCCAACACGTGAGATCGAGGCTTGCCCGCGATAGCGTCCTTCAGCCAAGCAACTCACTCATGGCAATGATTTGCTCCGCCACCTGTATCAGTTTTTGCTGGCGGCTCATGGCCTGGCGGCGCATCAGGGTGTAGGCCTCTTCTTCGTTGCAGTCCTTCATCTTCATCAGCAGCCCCTTGGCCAGCTCAATGCGCTTGCGCTCGGCCAGTTGCTGGTCGCGGGCGTGCAGTTGGGCGCGCAGGGCCTGGTCGCTTTCAAAGCGCGCCATGGCCACATCGAGAATCGGCTGCAAGCGTTGTGCGTGAATACCTTCAACGATGTAGGCACTGACGCCGGACTTGATTGCCTGGCGCATTACGCCGGGGTCGTGCTCGTCGGTGAACATCACGATTGGCCGTGGTTGGTCGCGGGTCACCAGCACCACTTGCTCCATCACATCGCGGCTCGGTGACTCGGTATCGATCAGGATCACGTCCGGACGCACCGTTTCGACGCGCGCGGGCAGGTCGATGGTCAGGCCAGACTCGTCGATGACCTCGAACCCGGCTTCGGTCAGAGCCGCCTTCAGACGCCCGACTTTTTTTGCGGTGTCATTGATCAGCAGGATACGCAACATATTCGTAGGCTCCTGTCAGCGGCTGGCGAGAAGGGGAGCGCTGTCGCTCATGGCGTGCAGCGTAAAACTGCGGGCATAGCCGGCCGGGTCCGAACCGTCCCAGATCTTGCCGTCGATCAGTTGGCTGCTGCGCATTTCCTGAGTCCGGGCGGGCACGCCGACAGCGGTGGTGGCCTCACGGTATAAGTCTAGTTGCTGGACTTGGCGGGCCACGCCGAGGTAATCCGGGTCGTCACGCAGCAAACCCCAGCGACGGAACTGGGTCATGAACCACATGCCGTCGGACAAGTACGGCAGATTGACCTCGCCGCCACCGTGGAAACGCATCGCGTGCGGGTCTTGCCAGCGATTGCCCAAGCCGTCGGCGTAGTCACCGAGCAAGCGCGGTTCGATGCAATCGAGCGGGGCATCCAGGTATTCGGGGGCGCTCAACAGTTGCGCGGTGCTGCGGCGATTTTCGCGGCTGGCTTCGATGAAGCGGCTGGCCTCGAGGATCGCCATCACCAAGGCCCGGGCGGTATTGGGGTATTGCTCGACGAAGGCGCGGGTGCAGCCGAGGACTTTTTCCGGGTGGTCGGGCCAGATGGTCTGGGTGGTGGCCATGGTGAAACCGAGATTCTGTTGCACCGCACTGGCAGCCCACGGTTCGCCGACGCAGAAACCGTCGATGCGCCCGGCTTGCAGGTGCGCGATCATTTGCGGCGGGGGGACGACCACGCTGTCGACATCCTGCAACGGATGAATGCCCTGGCTCGCCAGCCAGTAATACAGCCACATGGCGTGGGTGCCCGTGGGAAATGTCTGGGCGAAGGTCAGTTTTGGGCGACTTTGGTGCACGTGATGGTCCAGTGCTTCAGGACTGGTCACGCCCAGGGCCTGCAAGCCGTGGGAGAGGTTGATGCTCTGGCCGTTCTGGTTCAGGCCCATGAGCACGGCCATATCGGTGGAGGCTACGCCGCCGATGCCCAGATGCACGGCGTAAATCAGGCCGTACAGGCTGTGGGCGGCGTCGAGTTCGCCGCTGACCAGTTTGTCTCGCAGGTTGGCCCAGGACGACTGGCGCTTGAGGTTCAGGGTCAGGCCGTAAGGCTGGGCGAAGCCCTGGGTGGCGGCGACCACCACTGAGGCGCAGTCGCTCAGAGCCATGAAGCCAAGGTTGATTTCGGTTTTTTCCGGGGCATCGCTGCCGTTGACCCAGGCCAGTGGGCCGGCTGATGGTTCATTCATCGATTTGCACCTTCCAAAAAAAACGTCGCCCCATGGCCTCTGCGCGAGCAGAGCCGGTGACGACGCCATTGTCCTGCCACTCATTCCGTCGTTGGCATGAGTGCTGATGACCATGTTGGTGCAAGGCATATGCCATCGCTGGCTGATTTTGTCGTGCGCCTCGCCTGTGGACTCGATGCGCGGCTATAATCGCCGCCTCTCATCGCCACCCGAGTCAAGCCTGCCCATGTACACCCTGGCCCGTCAGCTGCTGTTCAAACTTTCCCCGGAAACCTCCCACGATCTGTCCCTGGACCTGATCGGCGCGGGCGGACGTTTGGGCCTCAACGGCTTGCTGTGCAAGGCACCGGCGAAAATGCCGGTGACGGTCATGGGCCTGGAGTTCCCGAACCCGGTGGGTCTGGCGGCCGGTCTGGACAAGAACGGCGCGGCGATCGACGGATTTGCCCAACTGGGTTTCGGTTTCGTCGAAATCGGCACCATCACCCCGCGCCCGCAACCGGGTAATCCGAAACCACGGATTTTCCGCTTGCCGCAAGCCGAGGCGATCATCAACCGCATGGGTTTCAACAACCTTGGCGTCGATCACTTGCTCGCTCGCGTGGCCGCGGCCAAGTACAAGGGCGTGCTGGGTATCAACATCGGCAAGAACTTCGATACGCCGGTTGAACGTGCGGTCGACGATTACCTGATCTGCCTGGACAAGGTTTACGCCCACGCCAGCTACGTGACCGTCAACGTCAGCTCACCGAATACGCCGGGCCTGCGCAGCCTGCAATTCGGCGACTCGCTCAAGCAATTGCTCGCCGACCTGGCCACGCGCCGGGCGGAATTGGCCCTGCGCCACGGCAAACATGTGCCGCTGGCGATCAAGATCGCACCGGACATGAGCGATGAAGAAACCGCGCAGGTGGCCCAGGCACTGATCGAAACCGGGATGGATGCGGTGATCGCCACCAACACCACCCTGAGCCGCGTCGGCGTCGAAGGCCTGGAGCACGGTGACGAGGCGGGCGGGTTGTCCGGCGCACCGGTTCGCGACAAGAGCACCCACACCGTGAAGGTGCTGGCGGCGGAACTGGCCGGTCGCTTGCCGATCATCGCCGTGGGCGGTATCACCGAAGGCAAGCACGCAGCTGAGAAAATCACCGCGGGTGCGAGCCTGGTGCAGATTTACTCCGGCTTCATCTACAAAGGCCCGGCGTTGATTCGTGAGTCGGTAGACGCCATCGCCGCGCTGCGCTGAAGGCAGTGTAGGGACCTTGTGCTGAGGGCTTTTGTGGCGAGGGGGCTTGCCCCCGTTCGGCTGCGAAGCAGTCGTAAACCCTGTGTCCGTGTTCTCTCTGATTCACCGCGTTGCCTGGTTTTGGGGCCGCTTCGCAGCCCAACGGGGGCAAGCCCCCTCGCCACAATGGTTTCTTCGCTGAATTTGGAGCAGGCATAAAAAAGGGCTCCCCGAAGGAGCCCCTGGGCCGAAGCCCGCCGTCCGGATAGGACGTGCGTGGTTAAGTCGTAGCGTAATCAGATTGTCGTGTCGGAGTGTGTGCCCTGTATTAGCCGACGGCGTGAAGTTCGTTGAGTCTGTGGATTCCCGCAGTGCCGGTCATACCGTCCCAATTGTCGCCGCGTCCTTCTCGCCAGCCATTGATCCAGGCTTGGCGTACCGACGGTAGAGTAAAAGGGCAAAGCTCACGGGATTTACCACCAACGCCATATTGATATCCGCGCAAAAATGCTCTTTCCAACGGATCACGCTTAAGTCTTCTCATAGGGTGTTTCCCTCACTTGTTGACTGTATGTATCGCGTCGACCTCAATCGAGGTCAGGCAGAAAAATTCTGCCGTTGGTGGCTCGCTGCCGGCGTCGCGAGCCAAGGTGTTGACGCCGTTGCGACGTCAACCTGAGTTGAGTTCTAACCAATGCGTCACATCGAGGGAATGACCGTTTTGTCATAAGAACGTAACCATAAAGATGCTATGGCCATAAGTAACACGATATTTGTGCCGTGTTGATTGGCCAAAGCCCGGTATGATCGGCCCTCCGCTGGATGCTGGGGGTTGTGCCTTAACGAGAATGACACCCGTTGCTCTTGGGTATTATTCGACGAAGGGTCGACTTATGACATTTTGTTTCATCAACTTTTTTATCTGCCCTGGCATCTAAGCTCTTTTAACCCGAGCAGTCAGGGTGGGACGGCACACCTTCGTGCCACGCGGGCGTTCTGTTAGAAAAACGCCTGATTGAAAACCGGATCGGCAACGCGTTGCCGGTTCACTTAGCTAAAGGCTCTGGAATTACCATGTCCGATCGTTTCGAACTCTTCCTCACTTGCCCCAAAGGCCTTGAAGGTCTGCTCATCGAGGAAGCCGTCGGGCTTGGCCTTGAGGAAGCACGCGAGCACACCTCGGCTGTGCGCGGCATGGCCACCATGGAAACCGCTTATCGCTTGTGCCTGTGGTCGCGTCTGGCGAACCGGGTGCTGTTGGTGCTCAAGCGCTTCCCGATGAAGGACGCCGAAGACCTCTATCACGGCGTGCTGGATATCGATTGGCAAGACCACATGCTCAACGACGGCACCCTGGCCGTCGAATTCAGCGGTCACGGCTCTGGCATCGACAACACGCACTTTGGCGCCTTGAAGGTCAAGGATGCCATCGTCGACAAACTGCGCACCCCGCAAGGCGATCGTCCGTCCATCGACAAGCTCAACCCGGACCTGCGCGTTCACCTGCGTCTGGACCGTGGCGAAGCCATCCTGTCCCTCGACCTGTCCGGGCACAGCCTGCACCAGCGCGGTTATCGCTTGCAGCAAGGCGCGGCGCCGTTGAAGGAAAACCTCGCGGCAGCGATTCTGATCCGTGCCGGCTGGCCGCGCATTGCCGCCGATGGTGGCGCGCTGGCTGACCCGATGTGCGGTGTCGGCACGTTCCTGGTGGAAGCCGCCATGATCGCCGCCGACATGGCGCCGAACCTGCGTCGCGAGCAGTGGGGCTTCACCGCCTGGCTCGGGCACGTGCCGGCGCTGTGGAAAAAGCTCCACGAAGAGGCCACCGAACGCGCCGCGGCCGGCCTGGCCAAGCCACCGCTGTGGATTCGTGGTTACGAAGCCGACCCACGCCTGATTCAACCGGGCCGCAACAACGTCGAGCGTGCCGGCCTGAGCGAGTGGATCAAGATCTACCAGGGCGAAGTGGCAACGTTCGAGCCGCGTCCGGACCAGAACCAGAAAGGCCTGGTGATCTGCAACCCTCCGTATGGCGAGCGTCTGGGCGATGAGGCGAGCCTGCTCTACCTCTACCAGAACCTCGGCGAGCGTCTGCGTCAGGCGTGCTTGAACTGGGAGGCGGCGGTGTTCACCGGCGCCCCGGACCTGGGCAAGCGCATGGGCATCCGCAGCCACAAACAGTATTCGTTCTGGAACGGCGCATTGCCGTGCAAATTGCTGCTGATCAAGGTCACGCCAGACCAGTTTGTCACCGGCGAGCGTCGCACCCCGGAACAGCGTCAGGCCGAGCGTGAACAGGCGGCCTATGATGAAGCACCGAGTGAGCCGCAAGAGCGCAAGTACAACAAGAACGGCAATCCGATCAAACCGGCTCCGGCACCCGCCCCGGTGATCGAGCAGCCGCGCCTGAGTGAAGGCGGGCAGATGTTTGCCAACCGTCTGCAAAAGAACGTCAAGGCGCTGGGCAAGTGGGTCAAGCGTGAAGGCATCGACTGCTACCGCGTCTACGATGCCGACATGCCGGAATATTCCATGGCCATCGACCTGTATCACGACTGGGTCCACGTTCAGGAATACGCCGCGCCGAAATCCATCGATCCGGAAAAAGCCTCGGCGCGGATGTTCGATGCCCTGGCGGCAATCCCGCAGGCGTTGAACATCGACAAGAGCCGCGTGGTGGTCAAGCGTCGCGAACGTCAGAGCGGCACCAAGCAGTACGAACGCCAGAGCGCCCAGGGCAAGTTCAACGAGGTCAACGAAGGCGGCGTGAAGCTGCTGGTGAACCTCACTGACTACCTCGATACCGGGCTGTTCCTCGACCACCGGCCGATGCGCATGCGGATTCAGAAAGAGGCGGCCGGCAAACGCTTCCTCAACCTGTATTGCTACACCGCGACTGCCAGCGTGCATGCGGCCAAGGGCGGTGCGCGCAGCACCACCAGCGTCGACCTGTCGAAAACCTACCTGGATTGGGCGCGTCGCAACCTGTCGCTGAACGGTTTCTCTGACAAGAACCGTCTGGAGCAGGGCGATGTGATGGCTTGGCTCGACGCCTGCCGTGACGAGTACGACTTGATCTTCATCGATCCGCCGACCTTCTCCAACTCCAAGCGCATGGAAGGGATCTTCGACGTGCAGCGTGATCAGGTGCAGTTGATCGACCTGGCGATGGCGCGTCTCGCGCCGGGCGGGGTGTTGTACTTCTCCAACAACTTCCGCAAGTTCCAGCTCGAGGAAAACCTCACCGAGCGTTATGCCGTTGAAGAAATCACGGCCCAGACCATCGATCCGGATTTCGCCCGTAATGGCAAGATCCACCGTGCCTGGAAGATCACTGCTCGCTGACACTTGAGCCTGATTGGATCCACAGAGCCTTGATTTTTAAAGGCTCTTTGGTTCTTTCAGTGCTGGTCAAATTAGTGGCTAATAGCTATAACTCAACTCATGGCCAATGGGCTTTCCGGCACCTGGCGTTATGAGTTGCGTTTATGTCGTTACACGCCGTGCGCCCCAAGATCCTGGGTTTTATCAGCGAAGATGTCTCGGCCTGGCTGGTCGCGCTGCTGGTATTGCTCGTCGGCGGGATTCTTACGGGGTTACTGGCCTGGGCCACGCTCAATCAGTTTCATCAGCAAATGCGGCAACGTTTCCAACTGCTCGCCAGTGAACGCTACAGCCGTATCGAAGAACGTTTCGAAGATCAGGAGCAGCGCCTCGATGGCCTGCGCCGGTTCTTTGCCAATTCCGAGTCGGTGTCCCGCGAGGAATTCGACGGTTACGCCAAACCTCTTCTGCGGCGCACCCAAGCCTATTCCTGGGCACCACGGGTTTCCCGCGCCGAACGCCCCTTGCTTGAACGCTTCGTGCATGACGAAGGCTTGAGCAATTTCACCTTTCGCGAACTCACCGCCGACGGCCAGTTGCAACCGGCCGCGGAACGGGACGAGTACGTGCCGGTGCTCTATACCCAAACCCAGAGCCGACTGCCCACGCCGCTGGGTTACGACCTGCTGGCTCAGCCCCTGCGCCGTTCGACCCTGGAGCGTGCCGATCGAACTGGCCGCATGGCTGTCTCGCAACCATTGCATCTGGTAGGCATTGAGCCTGCCTATTCACGGGGGGTGTTGCTGGTGGCCCCCGTCAGCCGTCAGCACCTGCCGGACACCACGCCCGTCGGGTATGTGATGGCGGTGATCAGCATGCGCCAGCTGCTGGCGGACGGGCTGCCGGAAGAGAATCATGATTCTCTCTCGGTGCGCATTCTCGACTTGTCCACCGATGACCAACACGAAGTGCTGTACGAGTCGACCAACCCGGCGGGGGCCAGTGACTTGTCCTCCACGCGCTTGCTGCGCCTGGCCGACCACGATTATCAAGTGGATATGCGCCCCAGTGCTGCGTTCCTGCAAGCCAACCATTCCTCAGTGACCAGCCAGGTGGTGCTGGGTGGTTTACTCAGCTTGTTGCTCAGTGTGTTTCTCTATGTGTTGGTCAGCCAGCGGCAACGGGCGCTGAAAATGGTCGAGCAACGGACCGAGGAACTGCACGCCCGTGAGCAAGAGCTGCGCGGCACGCATGGCCAATTGCGCGGCGTGCTGGATGCTGCGACTCAGGTGGCGATTATCGCCACCGACCTGCGCGGGATCGTCAGCACTTTCAACGCCGGTGCCGAGCACATGCTCGGTTACTCCAGTGCGCAGGCCGTGGGCCACATGACCCTGGAAAACCTGCACCTGCCCCGGGAGCTCGAGGCGCGGTCGGCGGAGTTGAGCGCGCGCTATGGCAAGCCGATTCCGACCTGTCAGGCCATGTTGGTCGAAGGCGGGGAAGAGGGCGGTCACGAGGCCCGGGAGTGGACGCTGGTGCGCCGCGACGGCAGCCATTTGACGGTGAACATGCTGGCGACCCCGGTTCTCGACGAGCAGGGTTTGTGGGTCGGGCACTTGGCGATCTGTATCGACATCACCGAGCGCAAGCGCGTCCACGAGGCCCTGGCGGCGCGGGACTTGTTGTTGAAGAAACTCAGCGCCCATGTGCCCGGCGGGATTTACCAGTTCAAGATGGAGTTCGATGGGCGCTTCAGCGTGATCTATGCCAGCGACGGGATGCGCGAGATCTACGAACTCGAACTGGAGGTACTGTTGAGCAATGCCGAAGCGGTGTTCTCGCGGATTCATCCTCAGGACTCGCGCCGGGTCCGCGCATCGATCCAGGTGTCGGCGGACAACCTCAGCCCCTGGCGCGAAGAGTATCGCGTGCTATTGCCCGAGCGTGGCCTGCGCTGGGTCCGCGGCGAAGCGACGCCGGAGGAGCTGCCCGGTGGCGGTGTGCTGTGGCATGGCTACATTTCGGACATTTCCGACCTCAAGCGGGTGGAAGAGGAGTTGCGCGCACTGTCGGTGACCGACTCCCTGACCGGGATCCACAACCGCCGCTACTTTCAGGAGCGCCTGACCACAGAAATGGCCCGGGTCGAGCGCGGTGGTGGCGAGTTGTCGGTGATCATGCTCGACATCGACCACTTCAAACGCATCAATGACCAGCACGGCCATGCCGTGGGCGATCGGGTATTGCAGGCGGTGTGTGAGCGTATTGGCCGTCGCCTGCGGCGCACCGATGTGTTCTGTCGCCTGGGGGGCGAAGAGTTCATGGTGCTCTGTCCGGACATCGACGGCGAGCAGGCTCATGTGCTGGCCTTGGAACTGTGGCAAGGGTTGCGCAGTTCGCCGATCGACGAGGTGGGGATCGTTACCGCGAGTTTCGGGATTGCCAGCTGGCGGGCCGGGGAAGGCGCGGATGCGTTGCTGTTGCGGGCGGATTCGGGGGTTTACGCGGCGAAGCAGGCGGGACGGGATCGGGTTGAGGGGCAGATGAGCTAGGTCTGCATACAGACCCTGTTGGAGATTCTATGTTGCAGGGTTGCCCTGCAACATAGAATCTCCAACATTGGATCTGAGGTGTTCTATGGATCCGGTTACAACACCGATGCCGTGGTCGGCAGTTTCGGCTGGCGATACAGGTCCAGCAGCACCTGATCCAGCACCGAAGACGCGCCAAACGGAGCCTTGTCGTTAAGAATCGCCACCACCGCCCAGGTATTGCCATTGACATCGCGGCTGAAGCCGGAGATGGCACGCACGGTGTTCAGGGTGCCAGTCTTGACGTGGGCTTCACCGGTCATGGCCGTGTGTTTCAGGCGTTTGCGCATGGTGCCGTCGGTGCCGGCAATCGGCATCGAGCTGATGAACTCGGCGGCGTACGGGCTGCGCCAGGCGGCTTGCAGCATTGCGGCCATTTCACGTGCGCTTACCCGTTCGGCGCGGGATAGGCCGGAACCGTTCTCCATCACCAGGTGCGGTGATGTGATGCCTTTCTGCGCCAGCCACTGACGCACCACACGCTGGGCCGCTTTCGCGTCATCACTGTCGGCGTCGGTGCGGAATTTCTGGCCCAGGCTCAGGAACAACTGCTGAGCCATGGTGTTGTTACTGTATTTGTTGATGTCGCGAATGATTTCCGCCAGGTCTGGCGAGTAGGCCCGGGCCAGCACCTTGGCGCTGCTCGGCGTCGGTGCCAGACGATCCTGGCCCTGGATGCTGCCGCCCAATTCCTTCCAGATCGCGCGCACGGCGCCGGCGGTGTAGGTCGCGTGGTCGAGTAGCGACAAATAGGTCTGGGAGCTGCAACCTTCGCCCAACTGGCCGCCGACGGTCACGGTGACGCTGCCATCAGCCTGGGTCACCGGGTTGTAGCGCACGCCCCCGGTGCATTGCTTGGAGTTGAGTGCCTTGACCTGATTGTCGATGCGGATGCTGGCAATCGGCGGCTCGACCGACACCAGGACCTTGCCCGAGTCGTTGCGGGCCACGAAACGCAGGGCCTTAAGGTTGACCAGCAGTGCGTCGGGCTTGACCAGGAACGGTTTGTTCTCGTCATTGCCGTCGTCGTTGAACTCGGGCAGTTGCGGTTGCACGAAGAAGCCGCGGTCGAGCACCAGGTCGCCGGTGACCTGGGTCACGCCATTGGCGCGCAAGTCGCGCATCAGCAGCCAGAGTTTTTCCATGTTCAGCTTCGGATCGCCGCCACCCTTGAGGTAGAGGTTACCGTTGAGGATGCCACCGCTGAGGGTGCCGTCGGTGTAGAACTCGGTTTTCCACTGATGGTTCGGGCCTAGCATTTCCAGCGCCGCATAGGTGGTGACCAGTTTCATGGTCGAGGCCGGGTTGACCGAAACGTCAGCGTTATAAACGGTTGGGGTGCCCGGGCCGTTAAGCGGGATCATCACCAGCGACAAGGCGCTGTCCGGCAATTTGCTGGCCTTGAGGGCCTTTTCAACGTTGGGCGACAGGGCGGTGTTGATCGGCGCGGCGGAAATGGGGAGAGCCAGGGGCAGAAGAAGGCTGGCCAGCAGCAATGGACGCAAAGATTTGATCATCTGAAATAAAACCCTACAGCCGAGGGGGAAAAAGACGAGGGCATGGTGATAAATTCCCTCAGCGGTCATGAAAGTGTCGGCATTATGCCCCAAGGTGCAAGGGCTTGTGCCGCACCTTGGTCGACTAATCCGCTATTTTTTTACCGACGGTAGACGTCGCGCCGTTCTGAGGCGGGTAATCGGCGCCTTAAACTGCTAAAGTGCCGCCCGTTATTACTTATGAGGATTGTTCCAATGGCGACTAACCGTTCCCAGCGTCTGCGCAAAAAACTGTGCGTCGATGAATTTCAAGAGCTGGGTTTCGAACTGAACCTGGATTTCAAAGAAGATTTGGCTGATGAAGCCATTGATGCTTTCCTCGACGCGTTCCTGAAAGAAGCCATGGAAGCCAACGGTCTGGGTTATGTGGGCGGCGATGACTTCGGTCTGGTTTGCCTGCAGAAGCGTGGCTCGGTGACCGAAGCACAGCGTGCCGCTGTTGAAGCCTGGCTCAAGGGCCGTAGTGAATTGACCAGCGCTGAAGTCAGCCCGCTGATCGACGTCTGGTACCCGGAAAAGCCGATCAATCCGGTAGCCTGATGTTCAAAAAAAACGGCGACCCCAAGGGTCGCCGTTTTTTTTATACCTGCTTTTTATAGGCGCATGGCTTGCCCGCGAAGGGGCCCTCAGGCCTTGCGCCAATTCAGAATCACCAGCGTCAACACCCCCGCGACAATCCCCCAGAACGCCGAGCCGATGGAAAACAGCGTCAGCCCCGATGCCGTCACCATAAAGGTAATCAGCGCCGCTTCGCGTTCCTGCACTTGCGCCATGGCAATGCTCAGACCGTTGATGATCGAGCCGAACAGCGCCAGCGCGGCAATCGACAGCACCAATTCTTTAGGCAACGCGGCAAACAACGCCGCCAGTGTCGCGCCGAACACTCCGGCAATCCCGTAGAAAATCCCGCACCAGACCGCTGCCGTGTAGCGCTTGTTGCGATCCTCATGGGCGTGCGGCCCGGTGCAGATCGCTGCGCTGATGGCGGCCAGGTTGATCCCGTGGGAGCCGAACGGCGCCAACAGCAACGAGGCGATGCCGGTGGTGGTGATCAGCGGCGAGGCCGGCACGTTGTAGCCGTCGGCGCGCAAAACGGCGATGCCCGGCATGTTCTGCGAGGTCATCGCCACCACGAACAGCGGGATGCCGATGCTGATGGTCGCGGCCAGGGAGAAATGCGGCGTGGTCCAGACCGGCGTCGCGACTTCCAGGTGAAAGCCACTGAAATCCAGCAACCCCATGAAACCGGCCAGCGCGGTGCCAATCAGCAGTGCCGCGAGCACGGCGTAGCGTGGCGACAGGCGCTTGACCAGCAGATACGTGAAGAACATCCCCAGGACCAGCGCGGTGCGGTGCTGGGCGGCGACGAAAATCTCGCTGCCGATCTTGAACAGAATCCCCGCCAGCAACGCCGCCGCCAACGAGGCCGGAATCTTTTTCACCAGCCGTTCGAAACTGCCCGTCAGGCCGCACACGGTCACCAACACTGCGCAAGTAATGTAGGCGCCGATGGCCTCGCCGTAGCTGACACCGCCCAGGCTGGTGATCAGCAACGCCGCGCCGGGGGTCGACCAGGCAATGGTAATCGGGGTGCGGTAGCGCAAGGACAGGCCGATCGAGCACACCGCCATGCCGATGGAGATCGCCCAGATCCACGACGAAATCTGCCCGCTGCTCAGGCCCGCCGCTTGCCCGGCCTGGAACATCAGCACCAGGGAGCTGGTGTAACCGGTCATCATGGCGATGAACCCGGCGACAATGGCCGAGGGCGACGTGTCGGTCAGGGGACGAAGCTGCGTGTGCGTGGCGTCGGTCATGACAGCGGTGTTCCTTGTTCTGATAAAGATGTCCGTAGCCGCTGAACCTGTAGGAGCGAGGCTTGCCCGCGAAGGCGTCGTGTCATTCAACATTGATATCGACTGACACGACGCCTTCGCGGGCAAGCCTTGCTCCTGTAGGGATTGTGTTCAGGCTGCGAATTCTGCGTTCAAGCCTAAACTGAAACGTAACCGGTCGTTGCAATACAGCAAAGGCGACAAACAGCCGTACAGTCGTGTTGCCACCCGCCATTGTGTACAATTGCAGTGTTTTTTACGCGATACTTGCCAGCGACCCACTGTGCCGTATTACAGTCACGGTCAATTCGCCGCAGTTCTCCCGACTCGAGTGCCCATGAACGAACAGTTGCAACCCCTCAAGAAACAACCGCGAGCAGGCAAAGCCGGCCGCAGCGGTACCCAGGACGATATTGTCTACGCGCATATCTTCGAGGCCATCCTCGAACAGCGTCTGGCGCCCGGCACCAAGTTGAGCGAAGAAGCGCTGGGGGAAATTTTCGGGGTCAGTCGCACCATCATTCGCCGCGCGCTGTCGCGTCTGGCCCATGAAGGCGTGGTGTTGCTGCGTCCGAATCGCGGCGCTGTCGTTGCCAGTCCGAGTGTCGAAGAGGCACGTCAGGTGTTCATGGCGCGGCGGCTGGTGGAGCGGGCGATCACTGAGTTGGCGGTGCAGCACGCCACTGCCGAGCAGATTGCCGACTTGCGGCAGATGGTCAACGACGAGCGCGACAGCTTCTCCCGCGGCGATCGCGGTGCCGGTATTCGTCTGTCGGGCGAGTTCCACTTGAAACTGGCCGAAGCGGCGAAGAACGCGCCGCTGATCAGCTTCCAGCGCAGCCTGGTGTCCCAGACATCGCTGATCATCGCCCAGTATGAGAGCGGCAACCGTTCCCACTGTTCCTACGATGAACACACCCAGCTGATCGACGCCATCGAAGCGCGGGACGCGACGCTGGCGGTGGACTTGATGATGCATCACATGGACCACATCGACAGCAAACTCAACCTCGACGAAGAAAGCGCGTCGGATGATTTGCATGCGGTGTTCTCGCATCTGTTGCAGACCAAGAAACCGGGGCGTTCGACTGCCAAGCTATAAATCGGGCCGAGTCGCGATAGCGGTCTGACAGGCGACAAAAAAATCCCCCGCAATCAATGAATGCGGGGGATTTTTTATGCCTGAAAGACTTTAGCGCTGATGCACCAGACTCCCCGCCGCATACGTCTGCAGCACAGTCCGATCATCCCCCAGCGTCATCAACACAAACAACGTCTCGGCAATGTTGTTCGCCTGCTTTATGCGATAGCTCAGCAGCGGCGTGGCGTTGTAGTCCAGCACCAGGAAGTCCGCGTCGGTGCCCGGTTGCAGGGTGCCGATCTTGTCTTCCAGCCGCAGCGCGCGGGCGCCGCCGAGGGTGGCGAGGTACAGCGACTTGAACGGGCTCAGCCGCGCACCTTGCAGCTGCATAACCTTGTAGGCTTCGTTCAGGGTTTGCAGCAGCGAGAAACTGGTGCCGCCACCGACGTCCGTGCCCAGGCCGACATTCAGTTTGTGCTTCTCGGCCATCGGCAGGTTGAACAAGCCGCTGCCAAGGAAGAAGTTCGAGGTCGGGCAGAACGCAATCGCCGATCCGGTCTGTGCCAGGCGCGCGCATTCGTCGTCGCACAGATGCACGCCGTGGGCGAACACCGAGCGCTCGCCGAGCAGTTGGTAGTGATCGTAGACGTCCAGGTAGCCCTTGCGCTCCGGGAACAGTTCCTTGACCCACTCGACTTCCTTGAGGTTTTCGCTGATGTGGGTCTGCATGTACAGATCCGGGTGTTCGCTGAGCAACTGCCCCGCCAGTGCAAGCTGTTCCGGGGTGCTGGTCGGGGCGAAGCGCGGCGTGACTGCGTAATGCAGGCGGCCCTTGCCATGCCAGCGCTCGATCAGCGCCTTGCTTTCGACATAGCTCGACTCGGCGGTGTCGGTCAGGTAGTCCGGCGCGTTGCGATCCATCATCACCTTGCCGGCGATCATCCGCAGATCCAGTTGCTCGGCAGCCTCGAAAAACGAGTTCACCGATTGCGGGTGCACGCTGCCGAAGACCAGGGCGGTGGTGGTGCCGTTGCGCAGCAGTTCCTTGATGAAAATATCCGCCACTTCGTCAGCGTGAGTCTTGTCGGCGAACTGGCTTTCGCACGGAAAGGTGTAGGTGTTCAGCCAGTCCAGCAGTTGCTCACCGTAGGCGCCGACCATGCCGGTTTGCGGCAGGTGAATGTGGGTATCGATGAAGCCGGGGGTGATCAGTGCGTCCTGATAATGGGTGATCTCGATGTCGGCCGGCAGCGCTGGCAGCAATTCGCTGGCGTGGCCGATGGCGTTGATCTGGCCGTTCTCGACCACCAGCAGGCCGTCTTCGAAATACTCATACGAGGCTTCGATACCCACTTCGGCAGGGTCGGCGATGCTGTGCAAAATGGCGGCGCGGTAGGCTTTGCGAGTCATTGGCATGGGTGTTCTCAATTAGTTCGGAGCTTTTCAGTTCGAGGCTTTTCAGTTCGAAGCTCTTCAGTTAGAAGCTTGGCTGCGGCGTGAAGCAGGCAGCAGTTTGGCGATCGATGATCCGGCGCTGGCGGTGTGCTGGCCAAAATTCGCGTTGTAAGTGGCGATGATTTCGCCGGCGATGGAGATGGCGATTTCCACAGGCAACTTGCCTTTGACTTCGCCCAGCCCCATTGGGCAGCGCATGCGTTGCAGCACGGCGCTGTCGAAACCACGATCACGCAGGCGGTGTTCGAACTTCACCCGTTTGGTCTTCGAACCGATCAGGCCGAAGTAGGCGAAGTCATTGCGCTTGAGGATCGCGGCGGTGAGTTCGAGGTCGAGCTGGTGGTTGTGAGTCATGACAATGCAGTAGCTGCCAGCGGGCAGGTCATCGACTTCATCCAGCGGTTCTTCGGTGACGATTTTGCGCACGCCATGGGGGATCTGTTCGGGGAATTCGGCTTCCCGCGAATCGATCCAGCGCACCCGGCAGGGCAGGCTGGCGAGCAGCGGCACCAGCGCCCGACCGACGTGGCCGGCGCCGAATACAGCAATCTGCGCTTGCACCTGGCCCATCGGCTCGAACAACAACACGGTCACGCCGCCGCAGCACTGGCCCAGGCTGGCGCCGAGGCTGAAGCGCTCCAGATGGGTGTCCTGCCGGCCGCTGGCAAGCATCTCGCGGCCGACCTGCATGGCCTTGTATTCCAGATGCCCGCCACCAATCGTGTCGAATGTTTGCGTGGCGCTGATGACCATCTTCGAGCCGGCATTGCGCGGCGTTGAGCCGAGCTCTTCGATGATGGTCACCAACACACAGGGTTCACCCCGGTTTTGCAGGTCGGCGAGGGCGTCGATCCAGTTGTACATGTTCACCTCTCAAGATCGTTCCCACGCTCGGCGTGGGAATGCATCTCTGGACGCTCCGCGTCCGCTGTTCACAATGCGACGCAGAGCGTCGCGGGCTGCATTCCCACGCAGAGCGTGGGAACCATCAAACCACTACTTCCGACTCAGTTTCGACGGCCTTCACCGCCTTCAACTGACGCATCTGCTCACAGCCCCACAACACCCGCTCCGGCGTCGCCGGCGCGTCGATTTTCGGTTGATGCCGGTAGTTGCCCAAACTCGCCACGGCGTCCTTGATCGCGCACCAGACGGCGATGCCAAGCATGAACGGCGGCTCACCCACAGCCTTGGAATGGAACACCGTGTCTTCCGGGTTCTTGCGGTTTTCCACCAGCTTCACCCGCAGGTCCAACGGCATGTCCGCCACGGCCGGGATCTTGTAGCTGGCCGGGCCGTTGGTCATCAGTTTGCCTTTGTCGTTCCACACCAGTTCTTCCATGGTCAGCCAGCCCATGCCCTGGATGAAACCGCCCTCGACCTGACCGATGTCGATGGCCGGGTTCAACGAGGCGCCGACGTCGTGGAGGATGTCGGTGCGCAGCATCTTGTACTCGCCCGTCAGGGTGTCGACGATCACCTCGGCGCAGGCCGCGCCGAAGGCGTAGTAGTAGAACGGCCGGCCGCGAGCCTGGCTGCGGTCGTAGTAGATTTTCGGGGTCTTATAGAAGCCAGTGCTCGACAGCGATACCTGGGCGAAATACGCCTGCTGGATCAGCGCTTCGAACGTCAGGATGTGATCGCGAACCCGCACATGCCCGTTGTGGAATTCCACGTCTTCTTCGCTGACCTTGTATTGCCGCGCAGCAAATTCCACCAGGCGTTTCTTGATGATTTCCGCGGCGTTCTGTGCAGCTTTACCGTTGAGGTCGGCGCCGCTGGAAGCGGCGGTTGGCGAGGTGTTCGGCACTTTGTCGGTGTTGGTCGCGGTGATCTGCACCCGGTCCATTTCCACCTGGAATACTTCAGCCACCACTTGCGCAACTTTGGTGTTCAACCCCTGGCCCATTTCGGTGCCGCCGTGGTTCAGGTGGATGCTGCCGTCGGTGTAGACATGCACCAACGCACCCGCCTGGTTGAGGAAACTGGCGGTGAAGGAAATGCCGAATTTGACCGGGGTCAGCGCCAGGCCTTTTTTCAGGACCGGGCTGTTGGCATTGTAGCGACGGATCGCTTCGCGGCGCTCGGCGTACTGGCTGCTGGCTTCCAGTTCGGCGGTCATTTCCTCGAGCATGTTGTGCTCGACGGTCTGGTAGTAATGGGTGACGTTGCGCTCAGTCTTGCCGTAGTAGTTGGTCTTGCGCACCGCCAGCGGATCGAGGCCCAGATAACGGGCGATGGCGTCCATCACTTCTTCGATCGCAACCATGCCTTGCGGGCCACCGAAGCCACGGTAAGCGGTGTTCGACGCGGTATTGGTCTTGCAGCGGTGACCATTGATGGTCGCATCGCCCAAGTAGTACGAGTTGTCGGCGTGGAACATCGCGCGGTCGACAATCGACGCCGACAAGTCCGGTGAGCAACCGCAGTTACCGGCCAGCTCCAGGGCGATGCCGTGCAGGCGGCCGGTACTGTCGAAGCCCACGTCGTACTCGACGTAGAACGGGTGACGCTTACCGGTCATCAGCATGTCTTCAACACGCGGCAGGCGCATTTTGGTGGGTTGACCGGTCAGGTGCGCGATCACCGCGCACAGGCACGCCGGGCTTGCCGCCTGGGTTTCCTTGCCGCCGAAACCACCGCCCATGCGGCGCATGTCGACGACGATCTTGTTCATCGACACGTCCAGCACTTCCGCCACCAGTTTCTGCACTTCGGTGGGGTTCTGGGTCGAGCAGTAAACGATCATCCCGCCGTCTTCAGTCGGCATCACCGAAGAGATCTGGGTTTCCAGATAAAAGTGTTCCTGGCCGCCGATGTGCAGCGTGCCCTGGATGCGATGCTCGGCAGTGGCCAAGGCATTGGCCGAATCGCCACGCTGGTGGGTGTGGCTGTCGAGCACGAAATGGCGTTTGCGCAGGGCTTCGACCACGTCCAGAACCGGTTCGAGGTCTTCGTATACGATGATCGCTGCCATCGCGGCTTTGCGCGCGGTTTCCAGGTCTTTCGCGGCGACGGCGAGCACCGGTTGACCGACGAACTGCACGTCATCGATGGCCAGCAGCGGATCCCCCGGCAGCAGCGGGCCGATGTCTTTCAGGCCTGGCACGTCTTCGTGGGTGATGGCGATGCGCACGCCTTCGAATGCGTAGCAGGGCTTGGTGTCGATGCTGATGATTTTCGCGTGGGCGCGGTCCGACAGCCGTGCATAAACGTGCAGCTGATTGGGGAATTCCAGCCGATCGTCGATGTACTGTGCTTCACCGGACACATGCTTGGCGGCGCTGTCGTGCTTGACGCTGCGGCCGACTCCGGTGGTCAGGTCCTTGGCGAACAATTCAGCCAGTTCGGCTTGGGTCTTCTCTACAGCGTGATGATTAGACATAAGCGGTCACCCGAGTCTCGATGTGCGGTGTTTGCAGTTCGATGAAGTATTTGCGCAGGAGGTTCTGCGCGCTGAGCAGGCGGTATTCCTTGCTGGCGCGGAAGTCCGAGAGCGGTGTGAAATCTTCGGCCAGTGCGGCGCAGGCGCGTTCAATGGTGGCGTTGTTGAACGGTGCGCCAACCAGCGCGGCTTCGCAGTTTTTCGCGCGTTTGGGGATGGCCGCCATGCCGCCGAAAGCAACGCGGGCGTCGGCGACTACGCCATTGTCGATGCGGAGGTTGAAGGCTGCGCAGACCGCGGAAATGTCATCGTCCAGACGCTTCGATACCTTGTAGGCGCGGAACAGTTGTTCAGCGCTGGCGCGGGGCACGATGATCTTCTCGATGAACTCGCTTTCCTGGCGCGCGGTGACCCGGTAATCGATGAAGTAATCTTCCAAGGCCAGGGTGCGGCGAGTCTCGCCTTTGCACAGCACGATCTGCGCGCCAAGGGCGATCAGCAGCGGTGGCGAGTCACCGATCGGCGAGGCGTTGCCGATGTTGCCGCCGAGGGTGCCCTGGTTGCGAATCTGCAACGAAGCGAAGCGCTGCAGCAATTCGCCGAAGTCCGGGTACTCGGCTTTCAAAGCGTCGTAACAGTCGGAGAGGGCGGTGGCGGCGCCGATTTCCAGGCGATCGTCGAAGCGCTCGATGCGCTTCATTTCGGCGACGTTGCCGACGTAGATCATCACCGGCAAGGTGCGGTGGAATTGCGTGACTTCCAGCGCCAGGTCGGTACCGCCGGCCAGCAGGCGGGCCTGTGGATAAGCGTCGTAGAGGTCGGCCAGATCGGCCACGGTCAACGGCACCAGGCAGCGTTTGTCGCCACTGTTGAGTTCACCGATGTCGGTGGGGGCGATGGCTTTCAGGCGAGCGATGGTGTCCGCTTCGCGAGCATCGAACTGGTCGGGTTGTTTGCCGCAGCAGGATTGCTCGGCAGCGGCCAGGATCGGCCGATAGCCGGTGCAGCGGCAGAGGTTGCCGGCCAGGGCTTCATGGGCCTTGTGGGCGTCCGGTTGATCGCTGTTCTTTTGCAGTGCGAACAGCGACATGACGAAGCCAGGGGTGCAGAAGCCGCACTGCGAGCCGTGGCACTCAACCATGGCTTTTTGCACGCTGTGCAACTCGCCCTTGTGCTTGAGGTCTTCGACGCTGATCAGTTGCTTGCCGTGCAGCGACGAAACAAAGGTCAGGCAGGAGTTGAGGCTGCGATAGCGAATGTGTTCGCGGCCATCGTCATCCGTCTGCAACTCGCCGACCACCACGGTGCAGGCGCCACAGTCACCGCTGGCGCAGCCTTCTTTGGTGCCGGGTTTGCCCACATGTTCGCGCAAGTAATTGAGCACGGTCAGGTTCGGGTCCAGGGCGTGCTCGCTACGGAGTTCCTGGTTTAATAAAAACTGGATCACGGATGGCCTCGCAAACTCATTATTGTTGTTAACCGACATGAGCCGAATTTATCAGGTCTGACTTTTCGGTCAATGATTTTCTGACTTAAAGGTCAGGAAATGGCATTTTGTCGATCAACGACTCGTTCCTTCATTATTGACCCTCACGGGATAGCCTGCTTTTTGCTTGAATCGTGCCAAAAACCGCTGGGTGGGCACTCCGCCATGACCCATCAATTGCGCTACACTGCGCCGCTTGTGCAGATCGAAGAGTTTGAAGGACAACCATGACGTTCAAGGCGCCGGACAGCCTCGCCGAGCAAATCGCTCACCACCTCGCCGAACGTATCATTCGCGGCGAAATGAAGCCGGGGGAGCGCATTCAGGAACAGAAGGTCACGCTGGCGCTCAATGTCAGCCGCGGTTCAGTCCGTGAGGCCTTGCTGATTCTCGAGCGCCGCCACCTGATCGCGATTTTGCCGCGACGTGGCGCCCATGTGACCGAACTCACGGCGCACAAGGTGCAGAGCCTGTGCACGCTGATGAGCGAGTTGTACATCTTGCTCGGCAACGCCGTGGCTAGCGGCTGGCAAGTCCAGGCCGACATGGCGCCGTTCCTGCAGATCCAGCAGCGCCTGACCGACAGCTACGAACGCCAGGACATCCGCACGTTCGTCGACGACAGCTTCAGCGTGATGCGCGCCGCGTATCCGTTCGCCAACAACCCGTACCTGCAGGAAACCGTCGAGAATCTGCAGCCGGCCATGAGCCGTGCGTATTTCCTTGCCCTGGAGCAGCGCAAGGCCTCGATGAGCGAGTTCCTTGAACTGTTCGAACGCCTGCTGGCCGCCGTGCTGGCCCGTGACTTTGCGCAGATCCGCGTGGTGCTGACGGCGTATGCCCAGCGCAGTTGCGATCTGGTGGTTTCTGCCTTGACGGTCGCTTAAGCGTGCGGCTCAAGTGCATCAAACTGGCGGGGTTCAAATCCTTCGTCGACCCGACCACGGTGAACTTCCCCAGTAACATGGCGGCGGTGGTCGGGCCCAATGGTTGTGGCAAGTCGAACATCATCGACGCCGTGCGTTGGGTGATGGGCGAGAGCTCGGCCAAGAACTTGCGCGGCGAGTCGATGACCGACGTCATCTTCAACGGCTCCACCAGCCGTAAACCGGTGAGCCAGGCGAGCATCGAGCTGGTGTTCGATAACTCCGATGGCACCTTGATCGGCGAATACGCCGCCTACGCGGAAATTTCCATCCGCCGCAAAGTGACCCGCGACAGCCAGAACAGTTATTTCCTCAACGGCGCCAAATGCCGTCGTCGTGACATCACTGACATTTTCCTCGGCACCGGTCTCGGCCCGCGCAGCTATTCGATCATCGAGCAGGGGATGATCTCCAAGCTGATCGAAGCCAAGCCGGAAGACCTGCGCAACTTTATCGAAGAAGCGGCGGGCATCTCCAAGTACAAGGAGCGCCGGCGCGAAACCGAAAACCGCATCCGCCGCACCCACGAAAACCTGGCCCGCCTGACCGACCTGCGCGAAGAGCTCGAGCGTCAGCTTGAACGCTTGCACCGCCAGGCCGAGGCCGCCAAGAAGTATCAGGAATACAAAGGCGAAGAGCGTCAGCTCAAGGCCCAGCTGTCTGCCTTGCGCTGGCAGGCGCTGAACGAGCAGGTCGGCCAGCGCGAAGCGATCATCGGCACCCAGGAAATCACCTTTGAAGCCCTGGTGGCCGAGCAGCGCAACGCCGACGCGGCCATCGAACGCCTGCGTGACGGGCATCACGATCTGTCCGAGCGCTTCAATCTGGTGCAGGGGCGCTTCTATTCGGTCGGCGGCGACATCGCCCGGGTCGAGCAGAGCATCCAGCACGGCCAGCAGCGCTTGCGTCAATTGCAGGACGATCTGAAAGAAGCCGAGCGCGCGCGTCTGGAAACCGAATCGCACTTGGGCCATGACCGCACTTTGCTGCTGACCTTGGGCGAAGAGCTGGACATGCTCACGCCGGAGCAGGAAGTTACCAGCGCCGCCGCCGAAGAGGCCGCCGCCGCACTGGAAGAATCCGAAACCACCATGCATGGCTGGCAGGAGCAGTGGGACACCTTCAACCTCACCGCCGCCGAGCCCCGTCGCCAGGCTGAAGTTCAGCAGTCGCGGATCCAGCAGCTGGAAACCAGCATGGAGCGATTGGCCGATCGCCAGAAGCGTCTGGCCGAAGAGCGCGCGCTGCTTTCGGCGGACCCGGAAGACGCGGCGATCATGGAACTCAGCGAGCAGTTGGCCGCGTCCGAGGCGACGCTGGAAGACTTGCAGGCCAGTGAAGAGGCGCAAGTCGAACGTCTTGAGCAACTGCGTCAGGAGTTGCAGCAAGCGCTGTCGGCGCAGCAGCAAGCCCAAGGTGATTTGCAGCGGCTCAACGGTCGGTTGGCATCGTTGGAAGCCTTGCAGCAAGCCGCGCTCGATCCGGGCACCGGCACCGCCGAATGGCTGCGCGAACAGCATCTGGCGGATCGTCCGCGTTTGGCCGAAGGCCTGAAAGTTGAAGCGGGTTGGGAGCTGGCGGTGGAAACCGTGCTCGGCGCCGACCTGCAAGCGGTATTGGTGGATGACTTCGGTGATTTCGATCTGGCCGGGTTTGCCCAAGGCGATTTGCGCCTGCTCAGCCCGGCCAGCGATGGCGTGCGCATGCCCGGCAGTTTGCTCGACAAGGTCGAGGCGCAGATCGATCTGTCGCCATGGCTGGGGCAGGTCAAGCCGGTCGACAGTCTTGAGCAGGCCTTGGCCTTGCGCGGGCAATTGGCCGCCGGCCAAAGCCTGATCAGCCGCGACGGTTACTGGGTTGGCAGGCACTTTTTACGCGTGCGTCGGGCCAGTGAAGCGGAAAGTGGCGTGCTCGCCCGTGGCCAGGAAATCCAGCGGCTGGGGCTTGAGCGCGAAGAGCGCGAAGCCACGGTTGAAACTCTGGAAACCCAACTTCAGAATCTAAGGGCGCAACAGCGTCAGCAGGAAAACGGCCGCGAACATTTGCGCCGTCTGCTGCAAGACGAAGCGCGTCAGCAGGGCGAATTGAAAGCCCAGTTGTCGGCCGGTAAAGCCAAGGTCGAACAATTGACCCTGCGCCGTAGCCGTCTCGATGAAGAACTCACCGAGCTCAGCGAACAGCGCGCCCTGGAACACGAAAACATCGGCGAAGCGCGCCTGCAGTTGCAGGAAGCCCTCGACAGCATGGCGGTGGATACCGAGCAGCGCGAGTTGCTGCTGGCCCAGCGCGACAGCCTGCGCGAACGCCTCGACCGGGTGCGCCAGGAAGCCCGGCAGCACAAGGACCATGCGCATCAATTGGCGGTGCGCCTGGGGTCCCTGAAGGCGCAACACGATTCCACCCGTCAGGCTCTTGAGCGGCTGGAAATGCAGGCAGAGCGCCTGACCGAGAAGCGCGAACAGCTGAGCCTCAATCTGGAAGAGGGCGAGGCACCTCTGGAAGAGCTGCGGCTGAAACTCGAAGAGTTGCTCGACAAACGCATGACCGTCGACGAAGAGCTCAAGACCGCGCAAATCGCCATGGAAGACGCCGACCGTGAACTGCGCGATGCGGAAAAGCGTCGGACTCAGGCCGAGCAGCAATCCCAGTTGATTCGCAGCCAGCTCGAACAGCAACGCATGGAATGGCAAGCGTTGACGGTGCGGCGCAAGACCTTGCAGGATCAATTGCTCGAAGATGGCTACGACCTCAATGGCGTGCTCGCCACACTGGTGACCGGTGCCAGCGAGAAAGACGCCGAAGAAGAGCTCGAGCGTATTGCCGCACGGATTCAGCGCCTCGGCGCGATCAACCTCGCGGCCATCGACGAATACCAGCAACAATCCGAGCGTAAACGTTATCTGGATGCTCAGAACGACGATCTGGTGGAAGCACTGGACACTCTCGAGAACGTGATTCGCAAGATCGACAAGGAAACCCGGAACCGCTTCAAAGATACCTTTGATCAGATCAATGGCGGTTTACAGGCCCTTTTCCCAAAAGTTTTCGGTGGAGGCAGCGCCTATTTGGAACTGACGGGCGAAGATCTACTCGATACAGGGGTGACGATCATGGCGCGGCCGCCAGGAAAGAAGAACAGCACCATCCATTTGCTCTCCGGTGGCGAAAAAGCCCTGACCGCATTGGCCCTGGTATTTGCCATCTTCAAGTTGAATCCGGCGCCGTTCTGCATGCTCGATGAAGTTGACGCGCCATTGGATGACGCTAACGTTGGACGCTACGCACGGCTGGTCAAAGAGATGTCGCAGACGGTGCAGTTCATCTATATCACCCACAACAAGATCGCCATGGAAATGGCCGATCAATTGATGGGGGTGACGATGCACGAACCGGGTTGCTCGCGTCTGGTGGCAGTGGATGTGGAGGAGGCGATGGCCATGGTGGACGCCTGAGTCATTGGGTGTAGGGCAAGTAATTTTGAGCTGTAGGGCTTTTTTACCTGCCTTGATTTGATGGCTAATCGACATATTCGCGCCAGCCAATGTGACAGACGGTGTAAAGTTATCTTTGGTCGTGCTAGTTTAATGTCAATTTTTCGTATACGTGGGCAAAACGCCTGTCAGAACATAGAGTTGGCGCCACGTTTTAAAGCGGTTTACACAATGTAAACCCCTTATTTTTCAGCATTTTTTATAGAGGCACGGGATTACATGGAAATCGGTCTGCGCGAGTGGCTGATCGTCATCGGCATTATTGTCATTGCCGGTATTCTTTTCGATGGCTGGCGTCGCATGCGCGGCGGCAAGGGAAAACTGAAATTCCGTCTTGACCGAAGTCTGTCCAACCTGCCGGACGAGGACACCAGCGCCGAGCTGTTGGGCCCGCCTCGCGTGCTGGACACCCAGAAAGAACCGCAGCTGGACGAGCACGACTTGCCGTCGGTGAGCATGCCTGCCCGTGAACCGCGCGAATCGGGTTCCAAGCGTGGCAAGCGTGGCCATGGCGAGCCGTCGCAAGGCGATATGAACCTCAGCCTGGACCTGGACGGCGGCCCGAGCTTCAGCAGCCGTGACAACGATTTCCCGGATGACACCAAGTCCGCCAGCTCACCTGAAAAAGATCAGCCACAAGCCGAAGAAGTGCTGGTGATCAGTGTGATCTGCCGCGACCCGGCCGGCTTCAAGGGCCCGGCGCTGTTGCAGAACATTCTGGAAAGCGGTCTGCGTTTCGGCGAGATGGATATTTTCCACCGCCACGAAAGCATGGCCGGTAACGGTGAAGTGCTGTTCTCGATGGCCAACGCGGTCAAACCGGGCGTTTTCGATCTGGATGATATCGACCACTTCAGCACCCCGGCGGTGAGCTTCTTCCTCGGCCTGCCAGGCCCGCGTCATCCGAAGCAAGCCTTCGACGTGATGGTGGCGGCGGCACGCAAGCTGTCCCAGGAGCTGAACGGCGAACTGAAGGACGACCAGCGCAGCGTGCTGACCGCCCAGACGATTGAGCACTACCGTCAGCGCATCGTCGAATTCGAACGTCGCGCATTGACCCAGAAGCGTTGATCTGTAGGAGCCAGGTTTGCCGTACCGCTGGCTCCTGCAATGATTTGTACAGCATCAACAGATTGAGCAGCCTCGGCTGCTCTTTTGCTTTATGAGAGAACACCCATGACTGCCGCCGAAACCCGCATTCTAGAGCTGCGCGCCGAGCTCGATCAGCACAACTATCGCTACCATGTGCTGGATGAGCCGAGCATTCCGGACGCCGAATACGATCGCTTGTTCCATGAACTCAAGGCGCTCGAAGCGGCCCATCCCGAACTGATCACCAGCGACTCGCCGACCCAGCGCGTCGGCAGTGCGGCGCTGTCGGCGTTCACTCAGGTGCGTCATGAAGTGCCGATGCTCAGCCTTGGCAACGCCTTCGAAGAAACCGACATGCGCGAATTCGATCGCCGGGTGACGGAAGGTCTGGACTTGCCGGTCGGCGACCTGTTCGGTGGCGGCGCAGCGGTGGAGTACAGCTGCGAACCCAAGCTCGATGGCCTGGCGGTCAGTCTGCTGTATCAGGACGGTATGCTGGTGCGCGGCGCTACTCGCGGCGATGGCACCACCGGCGAAGACATCAGCGTCAACGTGCGCACCGTGCGCAATATCCCGCTCAAGCTGCACGGCAGCGGCTGGCCGGCGACCCTGGAAGTGCGCGGCGAAGTGTTCATGTCCAAGGCCGGTTTCGAGCGGCTCAACGCCACGCAACTGGAAGTCGGCGGCAAGACCTTCGCCAACCCGCGGAACGCGGCGGCAGGTAGCTTGCGGCAGCTGGATTCAAAGATCACCGCCAACCGACCGCTGGAATTCTGCTGCTACGGCATCGGCCAGGTTTCCGCCGATATCGCCGACACGCACATTGGCAATCTGCAGCAACTCAAAGCCTGGGGTATGCCGATCAGTCATGAATTGAAATCGGCTCGTGGCATCGATGAGTGCCTGGATTACTACCGCGACATCGGCGAACGCCGCAATGCGCTGCCCTATGAAATCGACGGCGTGGTGTTCAAGGTCAACAGCATTGCCTCCCAGCGCGAGTTGGGTTTTCGTGCTCGCGAACCGCGTTGGGCTATCGCGCATAAATTCCCGGCGATGGAAGAACTCACCGAGTTGCTCGATGTGGAGTTTCAGGTCGGTCGCACCGGTGCCGTGACGCCGGTAGCACGCTTGAAACCGGTCAAGGTCGCCGGCGTTACCGTGGCCAATGCGACGTTGCACAACATGGATGAGGTCGCGCGGTTGGGGTTGATGATCGGCGACACCGTGATCATCCGTCGCGCCGGTGACGTTATTCCGCAAGTGGTGCAAGTGGTCATCGAGCGTCGTCCTGAGGATGCGCGACCGGTACAGATTCCCGAGCAGTGCCCGGTCTGCGGTTCGCATGTCGAGCGTACGCAGCTGGTCAAGCGCAGCAAGGGGCGCGAGACTGTCAGCGAAGGCGCGGTGTATCGCTGCGTCGGCCGTCTGGCCTGTGGTGCGCAACTCAAGCAGGCGATCATTCACTTCGTTTCGCGTCGCGCCATGGACATCGAAGGGCTGGGCGAGAAGAGCGTCGAGCAACTGGTGGATGAAGGTCTGGTGAATTCGCCAGCCGATTTGTACGCATTGACCTTCGAACAAATCGTCGACCTTGAAGGCTTTGCCGAGCTGTCGAGCAAGAACCTGCTCGGCGCCATCGAAGACAGCAAGCAGCCGAGCCTGGCGCGGTTCATCTATGCCTTGGGTATCCCTGATGTCGGCGAAGAGACGGCCAAGGTGCTTGCGCGGTCTCTCGGCTCGCTGGAGCGTGTTCAGCAGGCGTTGCCGCAAGTGCTTACGTATCTGCCGGATGTCGGGCTGGAAGTAGCTCACGAGATTCACAGCTTCTTTGAAGATGCGCATAACCGACAGGTGATTGCCAATCTGTTGAAGCACGGCCTGCAGATTCAGGATCAGGGGGAGTTGGGTGCCGAGTTTGCGGCGAGCACCACGCTTGGCGGTTTTCTCGATAAGCTGAACATTCCTTCGGTCGGACCGGGCGGGGCGCAGAAGCTTGCCGACAAATTCGGCTCGCTAGAAGCGGTAATGAATGCGGATTGGCTGGACATGCGCCAGGCGCTACCGGAGAAGCAGGCGACTTCGGTTCGGGAGTTCTTTGCAGTGCCGCAAAATCGTCAGCTCGCCGAGGCCGCCGAAAAGCAGCTGCGCGATTTCGGCATGCATTGGCAGAGCGAGAAAAAAGTCGTCGAAGGATTGCCGCTGGCCGGACAGACCTGGGTGCTGACCGGTTCGCTGGAACTGATGAGTCGCGATGTCGCCAAGGACAAACTTGAAAGCCTCGGGGCCAAGGTGGCCGGTTCGGTATCGGCCAAGACCCATTGCGTGGTCGCCGGACCGGGCGCAGGTTCGAAGCTGGCCAAGGCTAATGAGCTGGGGTTGAAGGTGCTGGATGAGGAGGCGTTTGTCGAGTTTCTTGGCAGGCACAATATTTCGGTTTAACTGATCGTTCCCACTCTCTGCGTGGTAACGCATCCCGTGACGCTCTGCGTCACAGCGGACGCGGAGCGTCCGGGGCGGCATTCCCACGCAGAGCGTGGGAACGATCATGTCTGAGCAATGATCTAGTCTTGGCAGTCCCCAAAGAGAGATCGCCATGTACCGCTTCTTCGAACAGCTCAGCTCGCGCATCGCCGCGCCCTTCATGGGTGAGCATTTGCGCAACAGCAAGGTCTGGCATTGTCGCTGCGGGCAGTCGCTGTTCTTTCGCAACAGCCAGTGCCTGGCCTGTTCGGCGGCGCTGGGCTATCAGCCGCAGCAAAGTCGCTTGTCATCGCTGCAACCCGGCCCGCAAGCGGATACCTGGTTGCTCGACGCCGACCCTGACGCCGGTATTTTCCGCCGTTGCGCCAATCTCGATTCCCCGGCTGCGTGCAACTGGTTATTGCCGGCCAATCATCACGATGGGTTGTGCATCGCCTGTAGCCTGAATCGCACCATCCCCGACCTGTCGATTTCCGAGAATCACGAGCGCTGGCGCAAAGTGGAAACCGCCAAGCGTCGCCTGGTGGCGCAGTTGCTCAGCCTGGGCTTGCAGGTCATTCCCAAAACGGTGGACGAAGGGGCTGGTCTGGCCTTCGATTTCATCGGTATCGACCTCGAAGGCAAGCCGCCGACCACCGGGCACGCCAACGGCCTGATCACGCTCGATATCAAAGAAGCCGACGACGCCCACCGCGAGCAGGTTCGCGTGCAGATGCACGAACCCTATCGCACGCTGCTCGGTCACTTTCGGCACGAGACAGGGCATTACTACTGGGACCGGCTGATCGCCAACAGTGCCTGGCTGGAACCGTTCCGCGGCCTGTTCGGCGACGAGCGTGCCAGCTACGCTGAGGCTCTTGAACAGCATTATCAACAAGGTGCGCCGCTCGACTGGCAGCAACATTACGTCAGCGCCTACGCCACCATGCACCCTTGGGAAGACTGGGCGGAAACTTGGGCTCACTACCTGCACATGATGGATGCGGTGGACACCGCCCTGGGTTTTGGCATGAGTGCCCAGGAAATGGATTTCGACTATCAGCCGTTTCCGCCCAGCACGCTGTTCGATCCGCAGCACCCCGGCGGTCCGGCGTTCCTGTCGTTCGTCAATGCGTGGATCGAACTGGCCGGCATGCTCAACGAGCTGTCACGCAGCATGGGGCAGCCGGATTTCTATCCGTTCGTCTTGCCGCCGGCGGTGATCGCCAGGCTGCACTTCATTCACCTGGTGATCCAGCAAGAGGGTGGCCGGGCGGATGAAGTGTTGGTGCAATAGGATCAAAGGATCGCGGCCTGGTCGCGATCTTTTGAAGGCCGGCGCATGTCCTTGAAGCAGCTCATGTTTTTTAATCCGCCCGAACGGTTGTAACTTCGTCTCAGATAGGTACAATGGCGCGGCTCGCCGTCAGGTGAGCGTCGTTATGGTGACCCCATCGGTCCCCCCGCAACGATTACCCGTGAACCTGGTCAGATCCGGAAGGAAGCAGCCACAGCGGGAACATTGTGTGCCGGGGTGTGGCTGGTGGGGTTGCCTCCATAACGCAACACGAACCCTCTCTCGTGTTTTCTATCTAAAAATACTGTTTTTCTTTACCTGCCATGGAGTTCATCCAGGGCGGCTTTTCGTCGTTTCCGAATGAAACAGCGGGATATATAAAAGGAGGCCGATCTGTCGCGTTCGACAGGTCGGCCTCCTTTTTTATTTGTTAGCATCAAGGCTTGGACAAGGCCTGGTCAACCGCTGCGATCAGCTTTCCCAGATCCTTCGGGGTGGCTTTGTGTATGACGTTGAACAGGTACGCTCGCTGTTCATCCTCGTCGCCTAGATCTGCGAAAAAGGCTTTCAGCTTCACACCCAGCACGTCGGCAAGCAGGAACAATGCTTCCACGCTGGGGGTATAGGTGCCAGTTTCGAAGCGGCTGATGGTTTTGGGGTCAAAACCGGTTTTTTCGCCGAGTTCAGCCTGAGTAAGCCCTGCGACCTTGCGGTAGCGTCGGATGGCTGGACCCAAACTTGAAATTTGCATCGCTCAATTCCCATTTAGAATCAAGAACTTAACGATAGATTTTTGCATTAGGCAACTGCATGATCCATCACCTTGCTTTGCAAAATGTGATGCATTTCGTAGAATCGCCGCTTCGGAGGGGGTTTTGGTGATCTGCTGTCTGAAGTTTAGGCGATATGAAACAGCCAGCATTGTCTTCCCTTGCCGGGTGTGCAGAGAAGCCGTTGGCGGTCTGAAACCCTCGCGAAATGTTACCAGAGTCGGTGTTGCTACCTTGCCCGAGACTAGTTGATCTTCGGCGGTCCGGGGGCCATCAAATGCTGTTCATGGAGTGATAACGTGTCTCTGCGCTGTACGTCTCAAAACATCTCTTCCGGGCATCCTGCACTGGTCGAGCGGTACCTCCGCTAGCGACAGTGAGCCTCACTCATGGATGAGAAATACCGCAGGGCCGTGGATGCCGCCGCAATTTTTTCCGAGACTGATCTGAACGGCCGGATTACTTACGTCAATGATCAATTCTGCGTCGTGTCCGGCTACAGCCGCGAGGAATTGCTGGGGCAAAACCATCGCCTGCTGAACTCCGGCCTGCATTCCGCCGATTTCTTCGCTGCCATGTGGCGCACCATTGCCCTGGGCAATATCTGGAAAGGCGAAATCTGTAATCGCGCCAAGGATGGCAGGTTGTATTGGGTCGACAGCACCATGGTGCCGGTGCTCGACGACACCACCGGGCTCGTTGATCGATACCTGTCGATTCGTTTCGACATCAGCGAAAAACGCCAATTGCTGCAATCCCTGCAATGGCGAGTCGGGCATGACGTACTGACCGGGCTGCCCAATCGCGCGTTCCTGTCGGATTTGCTGGATCAGGCGCTGGAATTCTCCCGGCAGGAAAACATTCCGCTGGCAGTGTGCATGCTTGACCTCGACGGGTTCAAAGCGGTCAACGACGGCTACGGTCACGCCAGTGGCGATATGTTGCTGGTGGAAGTGGCCAAGCGTCTGCGTGACATTGTGCGCGGCGAAGATGTGGTGGCACGATTGGCCGGTGACGAGTTCGTGCTGGTGTTGCGTTACGTGCGTGATCTGCCGGAATTGCGCGCGGCGTTGAGTCGCGTGCTGGGGGCGATCTCGGCGCCTTACACATTGCACGGCAAGGACATCAATGTATTTGCCAGTATCGGCGTCACCCTGTTTCCCCATGACAATGAAGATGCCGAAACCCTGCTGCGCCACGCCGACCAGGCGATGTATGTGGCCAAGCAGCGCGGGCGAAACCGCTTTCATCTGTTCGATGTGTCCCGGGATCAAGAGGTCAAGGCCACGCACCAGACCGTCGAGCGGGTGCGTCAGGCGCTGGTCGCCGGTGAATTTCGCCTGCACTTTCAGCCCAAGGTGAACATGCGCCGTGGCGAGGTCGTCGGTTTCGAGGCCTTGTTGCGTTGGCAGCACCCGCAAAACGGCATGGTGCCGCCCCGGGAGTTTTTGCCGCTGGTAGAGGATACCGACCTGATCATCGATATCGGCGAATGGGTGATGGACCAGGTGCTGGCGCAGTTGCACCGCTGGCAGCAAGCGGGGCAGGGCTGGCCGATCAGTATCAACATCGCGGCGCGACATTTTCAGCGCGCGGATTTCGTTGACCGGCTCAGACAGGTACTCGCTCGGCATGCTCAGGTTGCCCCGCGGATGCTCGACCTGGAAATCGTCGAGTCGGTGGCGATCGAGAATATCCAGCATGTCAGCGCCTGTTTGCAGGCCTGTCAGGCGTTGGGGGTGCAGTTTTCCCTGGGTGATTTCGGCACCGGTTATTCGTCCCTGAGTTATCTCAAGCGTTTACGCACCCAGACTATCAAGATCGACAAGTCATTTGTGCGTGACATTCTGAATGACCGGGATGACCTGGCCCTGACCACGGCGGTGATTGGCCTGGCCCGCGCATTCGGTCGGCAGGTGATTGCCGAGGGGCTGGAAAGCCTTGAGCACGGTGAGTTGTTGTTGCGGCTGGGGTGCGAAGTCGCTCAAGGCTATTTCATCGCCCGTCCGATGCCGCCCTCCGAGGTGCCGGCCTGGGTGGCGGGGTTTGTCGCCCCGTCGCAATGGCAGGCACTCGATCAAATAGCCTGACTCGCTCTATATAGCAGCCTTCGGCAGCTGCTACGGGGTCGGGTTACCGGTATAGAGCCGGATGATGTCATTGATCTCCCCCGACGTTTTCATTTGCTGCAACGTACGCAAAATGCGTTGTACTGGCACTTTGGGGTCATTGCGCACGTAACAACTGATAGGCTGTTCCTGCACCAGCGCTACGCTTTTCAGTTGCTGGTCGGGCAGCAGGCGCTGGTTGAACCAGTCCAGGGTCCATTGGTTACTCACCGCGTAGCGATAGCGTCCAGCCAGCAGCTTTTCCAGCACCTGTTCCTGATTGCGTGCGTCCTCGCGGTGCAGCCGGTTGGCGTCGAACAGCGGTTGCAGGGTCGGGTAGCTATAGCCGAGCACGGTGCCGATCGACTGTTGTGGCAGGTCCGCTGGATTAACAGAGTCGGGTGGGCCTTGCCGGCCAATCAGCATGTCGCGCTGAACCAGCAGCGGAACGCTCCAGATATAGTCGCCGGACGGGGTCGGCAGCCAGTCTTGTGAGACGAAACAGCGCACATCGGCTTCGCCGTGTTCCATGGCGTTCTGTACTCGCGGCCGAGGCAACACGTGAAATTGCGCCGGCGCGCCGACCTGAGTCGCCAGGCTAAGCATGATGTCGTGCAGAATGCCCTGGGTCGGCCGGTCGCGCTCGATTTGCACCAAGGGCATGGCCCAGCTGTCCGGCACGACAAAGCGCAACGGCACTTCGGCGGCCGCGACGCTCAGGCTGACTAATAGCAGTGCCCCCAAGGCAAAGTGCATAAATGCTCCGGTACGGCTCAAGCCTGAGCTGATAAAAGCTCCTCAAAGTGCAGCTTAGCCAGAATAGACGAGCGCACCGGATGCAATTTTGGCCTTGCTCCGCTAGCATTAGCCGCTTCTGCTTCCTTCGCTGCGACGGTTTTCGATGAGTTATCAGGTTCTTGCACGTAAATGGCGTCCGCGCTCGTTCCGCGAAATGGTCGGCCAGACCCATGTGCTCAAGGCTCTGATCAATGCCTTGGACAGCCAGCGGCTGCACCACGCCTACCTGTTTACCGGTACCCGCGGGGTCGGCAAGACCACCATCGCGCGGATCATCGCCAAATGCCTGAATTGTGAAACAGGTATCACTTCGACGCCCTGTGGCGAGTGCTCGGTGTGCCGCGAAATCGATGAAGGCCGCTTCGTCGACCTGATCGAGATCGACGCCGCGAGCCGGACCAAGGTCGAAGACACCCGCGAACTGCTCGACAACGTGCAGTACGCGCCGAGCCGCGGGCGCTTCAAGGTCTACCTGATCGACGAAGTGCACATGCTTTCCAGCCATTCCTTCAATGCGCTGTTGAAAACCCTCGAAGAGCCGCCGCCCTACGTCAAGTTCATCCTGGCTACCACCGATCCGCAGAAACTTCCTGCAACGATTCTCTCGCGGTGCCTGCAGTTCTCCCTGAAGAACATGACCCCTGAGCGGGTGGTCGAGCATCTGAGCCATGTGCTGAGCGTCGAGAACGTACCGTTCGAAGACGATGCGCTGTGGCTGCTGGGTCGCGCCGCCGACGGTTCGATGCGCGATGCCATGAGCCTGACCGACCAGGCCATCGCCTTCGGTGAAGGCAAGGTTCTGGCCGCCGACGTGCGGGCGATGCTCGGCACCCTCGATCACGGCCAGGTCTACGACGTCCTGCATGCGCTGATCGAAGGCGACGCCAAGGCGTTGCTCGAAGCCGTGCGCCATCTGGCCGAGCAAGGCCCGGACTGGAACGGCGTGCTCTCGGAAATTCTCAACGTGTTGCACCGTGTTGCCATCGCCCAGGCCCTGCCTGAAGGTGTCGACAACGGCCATGGCGACCGTGATCGCGTATTGGCACTGGCCCAGGCACTGCCGGCCGAAGATGTGCAGTTCTATTACCAGATGGGCCTGATTGGTCGCCGGGATTTGCCGCTGGCACCGGATCCGCGCGGCGGTTTCGAAATGGTCCTGCTGCGAATGCTCGCATTCCGGCCAGCAGACACCGAGGGCGCTCCGAGGCAACCGCTAAAGCCAGTGGGGATCAGCCAGGCCACAGTTGATTCCGCAAACTCAGTGGCTGCCGCGCCGATTGTTGCGCCGGTAGTCGCTGCGGCCGTGGCACCGGTTCCAGTGGCGCCCGTGGTTGCACCAGCACCTGTCCCGGCCGTTGCGCCTGAACCCGTCGCGCCGGTGGTCGTGCCTGAGCCCGAGCCAGTGGTCGAGCCCGTAGCGGTCGAAGAAGTCGTCGATCTGCCCTGGAACGATCCGGTAGAGCCTGAGGTTGTCCAGCTGCCCGCCGTCGAGCCGGTGCTGGAGACGGCCGGCGAACAACCCGAATTACCACCGATGCCCATGCCGACGCCGGACAGCGTGGTGCCGGATGCGCCTGAGTGGGCCGCTGCGCCGATTCCGGAACCGTCCGTGGCCGAAGTCGATGCCGCCACGCCAGGCATCGACCTGGATGACGAACCGCCGCTGGACGAGGACTACATCGAGCCGGACATGGATTCGGCCTACAGCTACCTCGACGATCTGGCCAGTGAGCACACCGCCGAACCTGCGGCGCAGCCCGAGCCTGAACCGGCCGCGATGCCAGCCACCGGCCTGGCCCTGCAATGGCTGGAGTTGTTCCCGAAATTGCCGGTGTCCGGCATGACCGGCAGCATCGCCGCCAACTGCACGCTGATCGCCGTCGATGGCGACAATTGGCTGTTGCATCTGGACCCGGCTCACAGCGCCTTGTTCAACGCGACGCAACAACGTCGTCTCAACGATGCGCTGAACCAGCACCACGGGCGCACGCTGACCCTGAGCATCGAGCTGATCAAGCCTGAGCAGGAAACCCCGGCCCAGGCAGCGTCCCGGCGTCGTGCCGACCGTCAGCGCGAGGCCGAAGAGTCGATCCATGGCGATCCGTTCATCCAGCAAATGATGCAGCAGTTCGGAGCGGTGGTCCGTCACGATACTATTGAACCTGTCGAGGTCCTGGTCAGTCAGGGCTAATAACTGAAGGCGCTTGGCCGCACTCGCCGGGCGCTGTTTTTATCCAAGTACTTTTGAGGTGATTCCCATGATGAAAGGTGGCATGGCCGGCCTGATGAAGCAGGCGCAGCAGATGCAGGAAAAAATGGCCAAGATGCAGGAAGAGCTGGCCAACGCCGAAGTCACCGGTAAGGCCGGTGGCGATATGGTCACCGTGGTAATGACCGGTCGTCACGACGTCAAGCGCGTGACCATCGACCCAAGCCTGGTCGAAGGCCTGAGCGAAGACGACAAAGAGATGCTGGAGGCTGTATTCGCCGCCGCCGTCAACGATGCCGTGCGCAAGATCGAAGCCAACAGCCAGGACAAAATGGGCAGCATGACCGCTGGCATGCAACTGCCACCGGGTATGAAATTGCCATTCTGATTCGCCAACGCGCGTCGGATGGGTTAAAAAAAATGCCAGGCATCGCGCCTGGCATTTTTGTTTCTGCCCGCGGTTTACCCTGTGGCGAGGGGGCTTGTCGGAACGCCGCACCGCCCCGTTCGGCTGCGCAGCAGTCGTTAAATCAGTCAATACAGTTTTTGATGCTGGGCCCGCTTCGCGAGCCAACGGGGGCAAGCCCCCTCGCCACAGGGTAATTGGCGCTGCTATTTGACGCTAAACAGAGGCGCGGGTATAAACCGCGTCTCGTTGTTATGTCGGACTTTTCTCCATGAGCTTCAGCCCTTTGATTCGCCAACTGATCGATGCCCTGCGAATTTTGCCGGGTGTGGGTCAGAAAACTGCCCAGCGCATGGCGTTGCAACTGCTCGAGCGCGATCGCAGCGGCGGTTCGCGGCTGGCCCAGGCGCTGAGCCAGGCCATGGAAGGGGTGGGCCACTGCCGTTTGTGCCGCACGCTGACCGAAGACGATCTGTGCCCGCAATGCGCCGATCCACGTCGCGACGACACCTTGCTGTGTGTGGTGGAAGGTCCGATGGACGTGTACGCGGTGGAGCAGACCGGTTTTCGCGGTCGCTACTTCGTGCTCAAGGGCCACTTGTCGCCTCTGGACGGGTTGGGGCCGGAAGCCATCGGCATTCCACAACTGATGGCGCGTATCGAAGAGGCGGGCACGTTTACCGAAGTCATCCTCGCCACCAACCCGACGGTGGAAGGCGAGGCCACGGCGCATTACATCGCCCAGTTGCTCAGCAACAAGGGCCTGGTTGCCTCGCGCATTGCCCACGGCGTGCCGTTGGGTGGCGAGCTGGAACTGGTGGATGGCGGGACATTGGCGCATTCGTTTGCCGGGCGTAAGCCGATTTCGCTGTAACCGCATCTTCAATCCTCACTTGAAAACCAAGCAAGCGCTCGGTTAACTTCGCTGAACCTTCAGTGGAGTTCGCCGATGCCTGTCCTCCAGGAATACTTCGACCCCAGCCACCAATTGGTCCGCGACAGCGTCAGACGTTTCGTCGAGCGCGAGATTCTTCCGGACATCGATCAGTGGGAAGAAGCCGAAAGCTTCCCTCGTGAGCTCTACCTCAAGGCCGGCGCGGCGGGGATTCTGGGCATCGGCTATCCCGAAGCCTTCGGCGGTAGCCATGAAGGCGATGTGTTCGCCAAGATCGCCGCCAGTGAAGAGCTGATGCGCTGCGGTTCCGGTGGTCTGGTCGCAGGGTTGGGCTCGCTGGACATCGGCCTGCCGCCGATCCTCAAGTGGGCCAGGCCCGAAGTTCGCGATCGCGTAGTACCTCAGGTGCTGGCGGGCGAGAAAATCAGCGCCTTGGCCGTCACCGAGCCCAGCGGTGGCTCCGACGTCGCCAACCTGCAAACCCGCGCCGTGCGTGATGGCGACTTCTACCGGGTCAGCGGCAGCAAAACCTTCATTACCAGCGGCGTTCGCGCGGATGTCTACACCGTGGCGGTGCGCACCGGCGAGCCGGGGTTCGGCGGCATCAGTTTGCTACTGATCGAGAAGGGCACGCCGGGTTTCACCGTCGGTCGTCAGTTGAAGAAAATGGGCTGGTGGGCGTCCGACACCGCCGAGCTGTTTTTCGATGATTGCCGGGTGCCGGCCAGCCATTTGATCGGTGCCGAAAACGGGGGCTTTGCCTGCATCATGGGCAACTTCCAGAGCGAGCGTCTGGCTCTGGCGCTGATGGCCAACATGACCGCGCAGTTGGCGCTGGAGGAGAGCCTGAAATGGGCTGGTCAGCGTGAAGCTTTCGGTAAACCCATCGGCAAGTTCCAGGTGCTCAAGCACCGCCTCGCGGAAATGGCCACGGCATTGGAGGTGTCTCGGGAATTCACCTACCGCCAGGCGGCGAAAATGGCGGCCGGGCAGAGTGTGATCAAAGAGATTTCCATGGCGAAGAATTTCGCTACAGACACGGCGGATCGCATTACCACCGATGCGGTGCAGATTCTGGGGGGATTGGGTTACATGCGTGAAAGCCTGGTGGAGCGGCTGTACCGCGATAACCGGATTCTGTCGATTGGCGGCGGGACGCGAGAAGTGATGAACGAGATTATCAGCAAGCAGATGGGGCTGTAGTTGGCGGTATGGCAACTGACGCCATCGCGGGCAAGCCCGTGAAGGCGTCCTTCCAGACGCCGCTTACTTATCGCTCAACGCAAACTGCGTCAGACAGAAAGTCGCAATCCCCATGTCTTCCAGCCGTTGCGAACCACCCAGCTCCGGCAAGTCAATGATCGCCGCCGCTTCATGCACCCGCGCGCCCATGCGCCGAACCAGGTTGGCCGCCGCAATCAGCGTGCCGCCGGTGGCGATCAGGTCATCGAACAGCACCACCGAATCCCCCTCGCACAGGCTGTCGGCGTGGACTTCAAGGAAGGCTTCGCCGTATTCGGTCGCGTAACCTTCGGCCAGCACGTCGGCAGGCAATTTGCCCTGCTTGCGGAACAACACCAATGGCTTGTTCAGCTGATACGCCAATATCGAACCGATCAGGAACCCGCGCGCGTCCATGGCGCCGATGTGGGTGAAGTCGGCCTCGACGTAGCGATGGGCAAAGCTGTCCATCACCAGGCGCAGGGCCGTGGGCGACTGGAACAGCGGGGTGATGTCGCGAAAGATCACGCCCGGCTTGGGAAAGTCGATCACGGGGCGGATCAGGGATTTGATGTCGAAGGAGTCGAAGACCATCGTCGAAGTGTCCTGGCGGGCTGCAAACGTCGCAGTATAACGGCGGCTGAACCGTTTCGCTCAGCCGCCGTCGAGAGGATCAGCCTTCGATCGAGCCACCGGCCAGGGCGCAGAGCTGGATCGGGTCGAGGATGTGCACTTCCTTACCCTCGGCGGCGATCAGTTCGTTTTGCTGGAAGCGGGTGAACACCCGAGACACGGTTTCCACCGCCAGGCCCAGGTAATTGCCGATTTCGTTGCGCGACATGCTCAACCGGAACTGATTGGCCGAGAAGCCCCGGGCGCGGAAACGGGCCGACAGGTTGACCAGAAAAGTAGCAATGCGCTCGTCGGCGGTCTTCTTCGACAGCAGCAACATCATTTGCTGATCGTCACGAATCTCGCGGCTCATCACGCGCATCAACTGGCGGCGCAGTTGTGGCAGTTGCAGGGCCAGTTCGTCGAGGCGCTCGAACGGGATCTCGCACACCGAAGTGGTTTCCAGGGCTTGCGCCGAGACCGGATGCTGTTCGGTGTCCATGCCCGACAGGCCGACCAGTTCACTGGGCAAATGGAAACCGGTGAGTTGTTCTTCGCCGCCATCGCTCAGGCTGAAGGTCTTCAGGGCGCCGGAGCGTACTGCATAAACGGAATCGAACGTGTCGCCCTGGCGAAACAGGAATTCGCCTTTTTTCAGCGGGCGACCACGTTTGACGATATCGTCCAGCGCATCCATGTCTTCCAGATTCAGAGAAAGTGGCAGGCAGAGAGGGGCCAGGCTGCAATCCTTGCAATGGGCCTGGTTATGAGCGCGCAGTTTTACTGGCTCGGACATTTCTTTAATCCTTGTGGGAAAAAACACACATAAGCCGTAAGGGTACCCCACCGGAGGACATTCGGGCCAGCCTGCGACAATTTATCCTCAAGGGGGTGTTCTCAATTAGTTTCCCCGGCGCGGCGGGGAAACTAATTGAGAGCGCCCCCCCTAAATCACGCGTGAGAAACGCTGGCGATTACTGTGTTCCAGGTATGCATCGAACACCATGCACACCGAGCGCACCAGCAGCCGGCCTGCGGGCAGTACGGTGATTCTTTCATTGTTCAACTCGATCAATCCGTCCTCGGCCATGCCTCGCAGCTGTGGCCAGAGTTCGCCGAAGTAACCCCGAAAATCGATATTGAAGGCCTGCTCGACTTCCGCGAATTCCAGGTTGAAATGGCAAATCAGTTGCTGAATCACCGCCCTGCGCAAGCGATCGTCGGCATTGCACAGCAGGCCACGGGCGGTGGCCAGTTGCGCGGACGCCAAAGCGTTCTGGTACTGGGTCAGGTCGCTGCTGTTCTGGCAGTACAGGTCACCGATCTGGCTGATGGCCGATACCCCCAGACCGATCAGGTCGCAATGACCGTGGGTGGTGTAGCCCTGGAAGTTGCGTTGCAGGGTCGACTCTTCCTGGGCAATCGCCAGTTCATCATCGGGCAGGGCGAAGTGGTCCATGCCGATGTAGCGGTAACCGGCGGCCGTCAGTTGTTCGATGGTGCGCTGGAGCATTTCGAGCTTCTGCGCCGGTGCCGGCAGATCGTTGCTGTTGATCCGCCGTTGCGGCATGAAGCGCTCTGGCAGATGGGCGTAGTTGAACACCGAGAGCCGGTCCGGTTGCAGGCTGATGACTTCGTCGACGGTGCGGGCGAAGTTCTCGGGCGTCTGCTTCGGCAAGCCGTAGATCAGATCGATGTTGATCGAGCGATATTGCAGAGTCCGGGCGGCGTCGATCACCGCGCGGGTTTCTTCCAGGCTTTGCAGGCGATTGACCGCCCGCTGTACCGCCGGGTCAAGGTCTTGCAGGCCGATGCTGACCCGGTTGAAGCCCAGTTCCCGGAGCAG
Organism: Pseudomonas sp. GW822-FHT07A10; assembly: GCF_058798795.1. Lineage (NCBI taxonomy): Bacteria > Pseudomonadati > Pseudomonadota > Gammaproteobacteria > Pseudomonadales > Pseudomonadaceae > Pseudomonas > Pseudomonas sp. GW822-FHT07A10. Next base: position 273,319 of record NZ_JBXAKV010000003.1, on the reverse strand, counting down.
GCCCATGGTCGACCAGTCGGCCTCGCGCGGGTCGATCTCGATGCCGTAGTCGCCGGAATCGTCGTCCAGCAGATTGAAATGCTTGCGCAGCCGGGCCATCAGCTGACGCAGTTCATCGTGGCTGAGAAAGGTTGGTGTGCCGCCGCCGAAATGCAGTTGCTCGACTTTTTGCATGGGGTCGAGGTGGCAGGCGATCAGCTGGATTTCCTGTTCCAGGCGCTGCAAATAGGGCAGGGCGCGGCCGCGGTCCTTGGTAATGACTTTGTTGCAGGCGCAGTAGTAGCAAATGTTCGCGCAGAACGGCACGTGCACATAGAGGGATAACGGCCGCAGCGCCTTGCGGCTGTCGCGCAGGGCATGAAACAGGTCGAAGGTGCCGACCTGGCTGTCAAATTGTACGGCCGTCGGATACGAGGTATAGCGTGGCCCCGCCAGGTCGTAACGGCGGATCAGATCTGTGTCCCAACGAATGGCGTCGAGCATGCGGGCATTCCCCCGGATAGGCTGGCAGTGTCGGCGAGTCTAGGGGCTGCGACGTTGCGGCATCTTGATTTGCATCAACGGTGATTGGATGTGCGCCGCACTTTTGTAGCAGCTGCCGAAGGCTGCGTTCGAGGACGAAGTCCTCGCAAGAACGGCTACCCGGTATACCTGAAATGTTGAGGTGAATGGTTTACGACGGCTTCGCCGCCGAACGCAGCCTTCGGCAGCTGCTACAAGGGGCGCGTTGATCTAATGCCCCATGAGCCAATGCTGATGCGGCCCCGGCAAGGTCCAGATGCCGAACACCATCACCAACAAGCCGCCGGTCATGCGCACGCTGCGTTTACGCAACAACGCCGTGACCCGCTCGGCCGCCAGGCCTGTGGCGAGCAGCACCGGCCAGGTGCCCAACCCAAACGCCAGCATCAGCAACGCACTGTCCAGCGCATTACCCTGACTCGCCGACCACAGCAATGTGCTGTAAACCAGCCCGCACGGCAGCCAGCCCCACAGCGCGCCGAGCAGCAAGGCGCGGGGCAGGTTCGACACTGGCAACAGTGTGTTGGCCACCGGCTGGATATGCCGCCACAGGCCGCGACCGAGGCTTTCGATGCGGGTCAAGCCGCTCCACCAGCCGGCCAGGTACAGCCCCATGGCGATCAGCAGCAATCCGGCGAGGATGCGCATGAACATCGCCGCCGGGCTATTGGCCACGGCCCATCCAGCCAGGCCGATCAGCAGGCCGGCCGCGGCGTAGCTGAGAATCCGCCCCAGGTTGTAGGCCAGCAACAAGCGGAAGCGTCGGCTGCGCTGTTCCTTGGGGATCGCCAGGGTCAACGCGCCCATCAAACCGCCGCACATGCCCAGGCAATGGCCGCCACCGAGCAGGCCGAGGATCAGCGCAGAGACCAGCAGTGGCGCCAACTCAAGCATGGGGTGGCGCCTTGTCGTCCGGTTTGGCCGGATGGCCGCTGGCCTCGTCGACCGCTGCCGTGTGCTTCGGGTCCTGGTCGTCGAACAGGATGCTGTGGGCCGGGCCGTCGAGGTCGTCGTACTGACCGCTGTCGACCGCCCAGAAGAAAATGTAGACAGCGATGGCCACGATCAGCAGTGCGGCCGGGATCATCACGTAGAGAGCTGGCATCTGGACTCCATGCCCGCGCGGCTCAGGCCGGCAGCGGGCGGGTTTCTGGCGTGGCGCTGGCGGCAGGCGCGCTCGGCAGGCGAGTCAGGCGCAAAGCATTCAACACCACGGTCAACGAACTGATGGACATGCCGACTGCGGCCCACACCGGAGTGATCCAGCCGAGGGCGGCGAATGGCAACATGAGGCCATTGTACAGCGCTGCCCACAGCAAGTTCTCGATGATGACCCGACGGGTGCGACGGGCCAGGCTGAAGGCTTGCACCAGCGCGTCGAGGCGGTTCGACAGCAACACCGCGTCGGCACTGGTTTTCGCCAGATCGGTGGCCGAGCCCATCGCCACGCTGATGTCGGCGGCGGCCAGCACCGGCACGTCGTTGACCCCGTCGCCGAGCATCAACACCTTGCGACCTTCCAGGTGCAGTTGTTGCAGCACCTGCAATTTATCGTCCGGACGCAAACCGCCACGGGCCTCGTCGATGCCCAGTTCGGCGGCGACGCTGGCGACCATCGGCGAGCTGTCGCCGGACAGCAGCAAGGTGCGCCAGCCGCGAGCCTTGCAGGCCGCCAGCAGGGCGGGGGCGTCGGCGCGCAAACGGTCGTCGAGTACGAACCATGCCAGTGGTCCCTGGCTGTCGCCGAGCAGCAGCCATTGGCCGGGCTCATCGGGCATCACCGGCATTTGCGCACCGCTGAGCTCGCAGACAAAACCCGGTTGGCCAATGCGCAGGCGTTGCGCGCCGACCAAGCCTTCAAGGCCCAGGCCTGGCGTGCTGTGGACTTCTTCGGCAGCCAGCGGCGCGCGGCCAAAAGCCCGGGCGATCGGGTGTTCGGAGCGGTTTTCCAGGGCGGCGGCGAGGCTCAGGCATTGATCGCTGGCCAGTGCCCCAAGCGGTCGGATCGAACGCAAGGCCAGCCGACCTTCGGTGAGGGTGCCGGTCTTGTCGAAAATCACCGTGTCGATCTGGTTCAGGCCTTCCAGTACATGGCCGCGCGTCAGCAGCAAACCGAGTTTGTGCAGTGTGCCGGTGGCGGCGGTGAGGGCGGTCGGCGTGGCCAGGGACAAGGCGCACGGGCAGGTCGCAACCAGCATCGCCAGGACAATCCAGAACGCTCGCGATGAATCCAGCTCCCACCAGAGCAGGCCGATGGCGGCCACTGCGATAAGCGTCAGCAGCAAGAACCATTGCGCGGCGCGGTCGGCGATTTCCGCCAGCCGCGGCTTTTCGGCCTGGGCGCGATCCAGCAGGCGGACGATGGCCGACAGGCGCGTGTCCTGACCCAGCGCGAGGACCTCCACGGTCAACGCACCCTCGACGTTCAAGGTGCCAGCGGTGACAGCGTCGCCCAGGGTTCGTGGCTGCGGCAGGTATTCGCCGGTGAGCAGGGATTCGTCAATGCTCGACTGACCGTCAAGGATCTTGCCGTCGGCCGGAAGAATCGCACCGGGGTGCACCAACACCTGATCGCCCACGCGTAACTCGCTGAGCAGAATCCGCTCGCTCTGGCCGTCCGCACTCAGCCGCAGGCAGGAGGCGGGCAACAAATTGACCAGTTGTGCGGTCGCGGCAGCGGTGCGTTCCCGGGCGCGGCGTTCCAGATAGCGCCCAGCCAGCAGGAACAGCGCAAACATTCCCACCGCATCGAAATACAACTCGCCGACCCCGGTGATCGAGGTCCAGATCCCGGCGATATAGGCACTGCCAATTGCCAGTGACACCGAGACGTCCATCGTCAGGTGCCGGGTGCGCAGATCGCGCATCGCCCCTTTGAAGAAGGGCGCGCAGCTGTAGAACACGATCGGCGTGGTGAGAAACAACGCGACCCAACGCAGGATGGTGTGCAGTTCGGGGCTGAGGTCAATGTTGAATTCCGGCCAGGTGGCCATGGTCGCCATCATCGCCTGGAACCACAGCAACCCGGCGACCCCGAGTTGGCGCAGGGCCAGACGGTTTTCGCTGGCCAGTTGTTCGCTGGCACGGTCGGCCTGATAAGGGTGAGCGGCGTAACCGATGTGGCGCAATTCGCTGAGCAACTGGCTTAACGGCAATTGCGCGTCGGCCCAGCGCACGTGCAGGCGATGGTTGGACAGGTTCAGACGTGCTTCGGCCACCGCCGGCAGGCTGCGAAGATGCTTTTCGATCAGCCAGCCGCAGGCGGCGCAACTGATGCCTTCCATCAGCAGGGTGGTTTCGGCGAGTTCGCCTTCGTGGCGGACAAAGGGTTGCTGCACATCGGCGCGATCATACAGCGCCAACTCGTCGACCAACTGCACCGGCAAGGCTTCGGGGTTGGCCGAGGCTTCGCTGCGATGCTGGTAATAACTTTCCAGCCCACCGGCCACGATGGCCTCGGCCACCGCCTGGCAACCCGGGCAGCAGAATTCGCGGGTATCCCCGAGGACGGCGGCGGTAAAGCGGCTACCGGCCGGGACGGGCAGGGCGCAGTGGTAGCAGGGGATTGGAGTGGTCATGTTTGTTGCCATGAAAACCATTGTGGCAGGCCCAAAGGCCTCTGTGGCGAGGGGGCTTGCCCCCGTTGGACCGCGCAACGGTCCCAAAGACAGTCAGCGCGAACTTCTCGATAGATCGAGTAGACAACTTGCGGCTGCTGCGCAACCGAACGCGGGCAAGCCCGCTCGCCACAGGAGATCGTTGTGACTATTTCTTCAGGTCTTCGGCACCTTGCAACGGCTCATCACCGAGCAACAGATCCTTGGCATGGCTGACCTGTTCTTCCTCGAACATGCGCCAGGTCTTGTCATCCTGCACACCCAGCAACTCAACGAACCGGCGGCCTTCGACCTTGTCGCTCAACTGGCCAATGTAGCGGCCCTGTTCAGTTTCGCTGCGGACCAGGGTGATCTTGCGATCCTTCTCCGGCTGGGTCGGCGAAATCAGATTCAGCTCAAGGGTTTTCGGTTGGCTGTTGCCGCTCAGGCGCAGGTCGACTTCGCCGGTCAGCTCATCCAGGTGCACGCTGGCTCGCAGTTGCAGGGTCTGGGCCAGCAGTTCCCGGTCCAGGGAGCGATTGATGCCTTTGCCGGCCTCGTAATAGTTGTCATTGACCAGGTTGTCCGGGTGATTCACCGCGATGGTCACCATCGACAGGGTCAAGGTCACCGAGCAGGCCAGGATGGCGATGATGATCCACGGCCAAAGGTGCTTGTACCAGGGACTTGCGGCAGTTGCTGCGGGCATGATCACTTCTCTCAACGAATTTGTGGGCCGATGAATCGGCTCTTGGCTTCAACGTGGACGCTGGCGTCATCGGCATCCTTGAGGATGAATTTCACCTCGTTGGTGCTCGACGGCAGTTGCTCTGGCGAGCTGGACAACTCGACCGGCTGGCTGAAAATTTCCCCGGCGGCGACTTTGATCTCGCGCTTGCCTTGCAGCTTGAGGTCCGGCAGGCCGGTGGCTTCCAGCACGTAGGTATGGTCGCGCTGGTCCTTGTTCATGATCTTCAGGCTGTAGACGTTTTCGATCCGGCCTTCGGCGTTTTCGCGATACAGCACGCGGTCTTTGCTGACATCAAAACCGACCAGCGAGCGCATGAAGAACGCGGTCACCAGCAACGCGATCATGGTCAGCAACACCAGGGCATAGCCGATCAGGCGCGGGCGCAGTTTATGGGTTTTTTGCCCCGACAGGTTGTGCTCAGTGGTGTAGCTGATCAGGCCACGCGGGTAATCCATCTTGTCCATGATGCTGTCGCAGGCGTCGATGCAGGCCGCGCAGCCGATGCATTCGATTTGCAGGCCGTCGCGGATGTCGATGCCGGTGGGGCAGACCTGGACGCACATGGTGCAGTCGATGCAATCGCCCAGGCCCTGAGCCTTGTAGTCGATGCCTTTCTTGCGCGGGCCACGGCTTTCGCCACGGCGCGGGTCGTAGGAGACGATCAGCGTGTCCTTGTCGAACATCACGCTCTGGAAGCGGGCGTACGGGCACATGTAAATGCACACCTGTTCGCGTAGCCAGCCGGCGTTGCCGTAGGTGGCGAGGGTGAAGAAACCGACCCAGAAATACGACCAGCCATCGGCTTCACCGGTGAAGAAATCGATCACCAGTTCACGAATCGGTGAGAAGTAGCCGACGAAGGTCATGCCGGTCACGAAACCGATCAGCAGCCACATCGTGTGCTTGCTGAATTTGCGCAGGAATTTGTTGGCGCTCATCGGCGCCTTGTCGAGCTTGATGCGCTGGTTGCGGTCGCCTTCGGTGACCTTTTCGCACCACATGAAAATCCAGGTCCAGACGCTTTGCGGGCAGGTGTAGCCGCACCAGACCCGACCGGCATACACGGTAATGAAGAACAGGCCGAAGGCGCTGATGATCAGAATGCCCGAGAGCAGGATGAAGTCCTGGGGCCAGAAGGTCGCGCCAAAAATGAAGAACTTACGCTCCGGCAGGTTCCACCAGACGGCCTGATGACCGCCCCAGCTCAGCCACACCGTGCCGAAATACAGCAGAAACAGTGCGGCACCACCCGTCATCCGCAAGTTGCGGAACAGACCGGTGAAGGCGCGGGTGTAGATCTTTTCTCGAGAGGCGTAGAGGTCGACGCTGTTGTTCGCGTTCTTGGCGGGTGGAGTGACGTCGTGTACCGGAATCTGATTGCTCATCATTGCATCCCACGGCAGTGGAAAAATGCCCCGGTCAGTACGTGCCGACCGCGGTCAAAAAGAGGTGTTGCAGTGGCGCAATGATACGCCTGTAGCTCTAACTCAAGGGTGCGACCTTTGGTCACGTTGGTGGAAATCAACTGACAGTGTAATGACTTGAATCAATTGACTTGTGAATTATGGACGGTTACGCGAGTGTCGGCGCTCAATCGGCCCATGGATTGATCAGGGCAACACCACTGGATTGAAAATCGCTGATGTTACGGGTGACCACTGTAAGGCCATGAACCAGCGCGGTCGCTGCGATCAGTGCGTGGCTTTCGTTGGCGCGGTCCGGAACATGCAGGCTGGCACAGCGTAGCGCCACAGCGGCGTCGACCGGCAAGATTCTGGCATCGAAGGCCGGAATGACATGTCGCTTCAGCCACGCACGCAAAACCTTCCCTTGCGCGGGGTCACGTCGCTCCATTCGTAATACCCCTGTCTCCAGTTCCTTCAAGGTAATGGCCGAAATAAACATGCGTGGCGCGATGATACTTTTAGCCCAGGCGACGACATTTACATCAGCCTGGGGTTTGCGTAGTTCAGAAATCACGTTGGTGTCGAGTAGAAACATCAGGACAAGTCCACGGGGCGATGAATAATCACGGCGCGCTCGGTTTCGAATTCGATGTCGGCTGCTTCTGGCATCACCAACAGATCGACGATGTTGGCGTTTATGCCAGTCAGTTTTTGGTACTCCTCAATGCTTAGCAGTACGTGAGCAGGCTTGCCACGGTCGGTGATGATAACCGGCCCCTGACGCGTGGCTTTTTTGGCACTACTTGTGTCCTGATTGAATTCACGGCTGGAAATGGTGGTGATGGCCATCATGGCTGACCCTCTTGAAAGTGCTTTGTAGAAACGTTACTACTCGGTAGGTCGTATCGCAACCTCATGGATGACGGGGCTGCTACCACTGGTCGGTAGGGGGCAGGCATGATTGTGTTGAAAACAAAACGGCCCCGCCAATTCTCATTGGCGGGGCCGTTTTGTTTGCATCGAGCGTTTGCCTTACTGGGCGTCTGTCACCGGCGCTTTCTCACCGTGAGAGAGGCTGTAGACGTAAGCGGCCAGCAGGTGAACTTTGTCGTTGCCTTGCAGCTGTTCTTGCGCAGGCATCTGGCCCTGACGGCCGTAACGGATGGTCTGCTGCAGTTGAGCGAAGCTCGAACCGTAGATGAACGCTGCCGGGTGAGTCAGGTTAGGGGCGCCCATGGCCGGGGTGCCTTTGCCTTCCGGACCGTGGCAAGCCACGCAGTTGGCAGCGAACAGCTTCTGGCCGGCAACCGGGTCAGCCTTGGCGCCTTCCGGCAGTTTGCGGCCATCGAGGCTAGTCAGCACGTAAGCGGCAACGTCGCTGACGCCTTGTTCGCCGATCACTTCGGCCCAGGCCGGCATCACGGCGTGACGGCCGCCCATGATGGTGGTCTTGATGGTTGCCGCTTCACCGCCCCAGCGCCAGTCGGCGTCGGTCAGGTTAGGGAAGCCATAAGCGCCCTTGGCGTCGGAACCGTGGCAGACCGAGCAGTTGGAGGCGAACAGGCGGCCACCCATCTTCAGGGCTTGCGGGTCCTTGGCGACTTCTTCGATTGGCATGGAAGCGAACTTGGCGAAGATCGGGCCGAACTTGGCGTCCGACCTGGCCATTTCCTTTTCCCACTCGTGAACGCCGGTCCAGCCGGTCTGGCCGTTGGCGAAAGCGGTCTGCTTCTCGTTATCCAGGTAGTTGTAACCTGGCAACAGGCCTTTCCAGTTACCCAGGCCCGGGTACAGGACCAGATAGCCAAGGGCGAAGATGATGGTGCCCACGAACAGCATGAACCACCATTTCGGCAGTGGGTTGTCGTACTCCTCGATCCCGTCGAAGGAGTGGCCGACCGTCTCGTCGGTCTGCTCGGCGCGCTGGCCCTTGCGGGTGGACAGCAGCAGCCAGGTCAGGGCGAAGATGGTGCCGAGACTGAGGACTGTGACGTACAGACTCCAGAACGTAGTCATTCTTTGTTACTCCTAGAAGCTTGCTCGACGTGCTTGATGGCTTCGGGATCATCCGCGAAAGGCAGCAAGGTCGCGTCTTCAAACTCCGACTTGCGCTTGGGACTGAATACCCACAACGCCAGACCGATGAAGGCCACCATCACAACAACGGTGCCCAGGCCACGAATCATCCCGATATCCATCTAAATCACCGTTTGCTTTTGATGATGGTGCCCAGGCCTTGCAGATAGGCCACCAGCGCGTCCATTTCGGTTTTGCCCTTCACAGCATCCTTGGCGCCGGCGATGTCTTCGTCGGTGTAAGGGACGCCGAGCGTGCGCAAGACTTCCATTTTCTTGGCGGTGTCTTTGCCGTCGAGCTTGTTTTCCACGAGGAACGGGTAAGCTGGCATTTTCGACTCGGGCACCACGTTGCGCGGGTTGTACAAGTGCGCACGCTGCCAGTCATCGGAGTAACGACCGCCGACACGGGCCAGGTCCGGACCGGTACGCTTGGAACCCCACAGGAACGGGTGATCCCAGACGCTTTCACCGGCGACCGAGTAGTGGCCGTAGCGTTCGGTTTCAGCACGGAACGGGCGGATCATCTGCGAGTGGCAGCCGACACAACCGTTGGCGATGTAGATGTCACGGCCTTCCAGTTCAAGGGCGGTACGAGGCTTCATGCCCTCGACCGGCTTGTTGGTAACGTCCTGGAAAAACAGCGGAACGATCTGGGTCAGGCCGCCGATGCTGACGGCGATAACCATGAAGAAGGCCAGCAGGCCAATATTCTTCTCGACTGCTTCATGCTTCATCAGTGAGCTCCAACTACAGCAATCTTGGCGGCGGCTTCAGCTTCAGCCGGGTCCGAGGCACGAACGGTACGGAACACGTTGTAGGCCATCAACAGCATGCCGCTGGCAAAGAACGCGCCGCCCAGGGCACGAACGATGAAACCAGGGTGGCTGGCCTGCAGCGCTTCCACGAACGAGTAGGTGAGGGTGCCATCGTCGTTGATTGCACGCCACATCAGGCCCTGGGTGATGCCGTTGACCCACATCGAAGCGATGTACAACACGGTACCGATGGTCGCGAGCCAGAAGTGCGCGTTGATCAGACCGGTGCTGTGCATTTGTGCACGGCCGAACAGTTTCGGGATCATGTGGTAGATGGCGCCGATCGAGATCATCGCTACCCAGCCCAAGGCGCCGGCGTGTACGTGGCCGATGGTCCAGTCGGTGTAGTGCGAGAGCGAGTTGACGGTCTTGATGGCCATCATCGGGCCTTCGAAGGTCGACATGCCGTAGAACGCCAGCGATACCACGAGGAAGCGCAGGATCGGGTCGGTGCGCAGCTTATGCCAGGCGCCCGACAGGGTCATCATGCCGTTGATCATGCCGCCCCAGCTCGGAGCCAGCAGGATGATCGACATCGCCATGCCCAGGGACTGAGCCCAGTCCGGCAGTGCGGTGTAGTGCAAGTGGTGCGGACCGGCCCAGATGTACAGGGTGATCAGCGCCCAGAAGTGCACGATCGACAGGCGATAGGAGTAGATCGGACGCTCGGCCTGTTTCGGCACGAAGTAGTACATCATCCCCAGGAAGCCAGTGGTCAGGAAGAATCCCACGGCGTTGTGGCCGTACCACCACTGGATCATCGCGTCGGTCGCACCCGAGTAGGCCGAGTAGGACTTGAACAGGCTGACCGGCAGCGACATGTGGTTGACGATGTGCAGCATCGCGGTCACGACGATGAAGGCACCGTAGAACCAGTTACCGACATAGATGTGCTTGGTCTTGCGCTTGACGATGGTGCCGAAGAACACCAGACCGTAGGTGACCCAGACGATGGCCAGCAGAATAGCCAGGGGCCATTCCAGTTCCGCGTATTCCTTGGTGGTGGTGAAACCCATCGGCAAGGTCACGATCGCGCCGACGATCACCGCTTGCCAACCCCAGAAGGTGAAGGCCGCGAGGCTGTCGGAGATCAGTCGCGTTTGGCAGGTTCGCTGCACGACGTAATAAGAAGTGGCAAACAGAGCACAACCACCGAAGGCGAAAATCACCAGGTTGGTGTGCAACGGGCGTAAGCGTCCAAAAGTCGTCCACGGCAGACCGAAGTTCAATTCCGGCCATACGAGCTGTGAGGCGATGAAGACACCAAGCCCCATGCCAAGGATCCCCCAGACCACCGTCATGATGGCGAACTGGCGGACTACCTTATAGTTATAAGCAGTCGGACTGATTGCTGTGCTCATTCTAAGGTTCCACGGTTTGGGTGTTTTATTAGGAGTAAAAATCGGCCGCAAGTATGGAGAAAGCGGGGGGTCATTGCAACGCGCCATGACCTGGGTCAATGCTTTCAAAACCTGATTCTGCGGCCTTTCCATGCGCCGCGTAAGGACAAAATTGCCCTCTGACAAAATGTCGCAGCGGATGAAAAAGGCGAGGGGTTCAAGTCAGATGTAACGGGGTGTGTTCAAACGCAACGATCGAGGGACAGACGGCAATTTGCGCGACAGCCGGTATCTACCAGCCTTTGCGGCCTGTCATCGAACAGAATCGTCGAACACATCGGGTAAAATCGACCTGGAACCGACTCATGCCAGTCCGCACCGAGGAAGCTTAGACCCGAATCTGGTGAACCGAAAGGAAGGGGAACGGGAGGGTGCGACAATGAGTCGCAAAGAGGCAGGGAACTGCCGCATTCCGCAGAATGCGGCAGCAGAGCGGTCAAAAATTATTCGCTTTTGCCTTGTGCCTGCAAACGCTCGGTGCCGACTCCGTGGGACAAGCTGTACACATAAGCGGCCAGCAATTGCACCTTGTCGTTGCCCAGCAGTTCGTTTTGCGCTGGCATATGGCCCTGGCGGCCGTGGCGAATAGTCTGTTGCAGTTGCGCCAGGCTGGTACCGTAGATAAAACCGGCCGGGTGCGTCAGATTCGGCGCGCCCATGGCTTCAGTGCCCTGGCCGTTTGCCCCATGACAGGCTACGCAGGTGGTGCTGAACAGTTGCTGTCCGGCTTGCACGTCGGCACCACTGTCGGCCGGCAGCGGCAGGCCGGCCAATTCGTGACGCACGTACGCGGCGACGTTCTTCACCCCGGTCTCACCCAACACTTCACCCCAGGCCGGCATGGCCGCCATCCGGCCACCCATGATGGTGGTCTTGATGGTCTCGGCATTGCCGCCCCAGCGCCAATCGCTGTCAGCCAGGTTGGGAAAACCGAACGCGCCCTTGGCATCCGAGCCGTGGCACACCGAGCAGTTGGAGGCGAACAGGCGGCCGCCCATTTTCAGCGCTTGCGGGTCTTTCGCTACTTCTTCCACCGGCATTGCCGCGAATTTGGCGAAGATCGGCCCGAATTTGGCGTCCGCCTTGCTCATCTCCTTTTCCCATTCGTGCACGCCGGTCCAGCCGTTTTCATAACCGGGCAATATGCCTTTCCAGTTGCCCAGGCCCGGATAAAGAATCAGGTAGCCGACCGAGAACACCAGGGTGCCGGCGAACAGCATGAACCACCACTGCGGCAGCGGGTTGTCGTACTCCTCGATGCCGTCGAAGCTGTGGCCCATGGTCTGGTCGACGCTGCCCTTGGTTTCGCCGCGGCGGGTGCCGATCAGCAGCCAGGTCAGGCCGATCAGGCTGCCGATGGTCAGTACGCAGATCCACGCACTCCAGAAGGTGGTCATGGCCGGGCGCTCCTTGTTGTTGCAGATTCTTGGGTAGTTTCGGGTTGCGGCTCGTCAGCGAACGGCAGCAGGCGCGCTTCGGCGAATTGCGGATTGCGCTTGCTGTTGAACACCCACAGTGTCAGACCGACGAAGGCCACGAACACCACGACTGTGCCGAGGCCGCGGATCAGGCCTGTGCTCATATCAATGACCATGACTCACCTCTTGCTCTTGATGGCAGTGCCGAGCACTTGCAGGTAGGCAACCAGCGCGTCCATCTCGGTCTTGCCCTTGAGCGAAGCGACCGAGCCTGCAATGTCTTCGTCGGTGTACGGCACGCCGAGGGTGCGCATGGCGCGGATCTTGGTTTCGGTGTGGCTGCTGTCGAGCGGGTTGGCCACCAGCCATGGATACGCCGGCATCTTCGATTCCGGCACCACGTTGCGCGGGTTGTACAAGTGCGCGCGGTGCCAGTCTTCGGAGTAGCGCCCGCCGACTCGCGCCAGGTCCGGGCCGGTGCGCTTGGAGCCCCAGAGGAACGGGTGATCCCACACGCTTTCCCCGGCCACCGAGTAATGGCCGTAGCGTTCGGTTTCGGCGCGGAACGGGCGGATCATCTGCGAGTGGCAACCGACGCAGCCTTCGCGGATGTAGATGTCGCGACCTTCCAGTTGCAGCGCGGTGTAGGGCTTCATGCCTTCCACCGGTTTATTGGTCACGTCCTGGAAGAACAGCGGGACGATCTGGGTCAGGCCGCCGATGCTCACGGCGAACACCATCAGCAACATCAACAGGCCGACGTTTTTCTCGATTGTTTCGTGTTTCATGGCGGACTCCTCAGGCGATCTGCGCGGCAGCGACGGCTTCGGCAGGCTGCGAGGCCCGCACGGTGCGCCAGGTGTTGTAAGCCATCAGCAGCATGCCGCTGAGGAAGATCGCGCCGCCCACCAGTCGCACGATGAAGCCAGGATGGCTGGCCACCAGGGTTTCGACGAAGGAGTAGGTCAGCGTGCCGTCCTCGTTGATTGCGCGCCACATCAGGCCCTGGGCGATGCCGTTGACCCACATCGAGGCGATGTACAGCACTGTGCCGATGGTGGCGAGCCAGAAGTGCGCGTTGATCAGGCCGATGCTGTGCATCTGCTCGCGGCCGAAGACTTTCGGGATCATGTGATACAGCGCACCGATGGAAATCATCGCCACCCAGCCGAGCGCGCCGGCGTGAACGTGGCCGATGGTCCAGTCGGTGTAGTGGGAGAGGGCGTTGACCGTCTTGATCGCCATCATCGGCCCTTCGAAGGTCGACATGCCGTAGAACGCCAGGGACACCACGAGGAAACGCAGGATCGGGTCGCTGCGCAACTTATGCCAGGCACCCGACAGGGTCATCATGCCGTTGATCATCCCGCCCCAGCTGGGCGCCAGCAGGATCAGCGACATCACCATGCCCAGCGACTGTGCCCAGTCCGGCAGCGCGGTGTAGTGCAAGTGGTGGGGACCGGCCCAGATGTACAGGGTGATCAGCGCCCAGAAGTGCACGATCGACAAGCGATAGGAATACACCGGGCGTTCGGCCTGTTTCGGCACGAAGTAGTACATCATCCCGAGGAAACCGGCGGTGAGGAAAAAGCCTACGGCGTTGTGGCCGTACCACCACTGCACCATGGCATCGGTCGCACCGGAGTACAGCGAGTAGGACTTGGTCAGACTCACCGGCAATTCCAGGTTGTTGACGATATGCAGGATTGCCACGGTGATGATGAATCCACCGAAGAACCAGTTACCGACATAGATGTGCTTGGTCTTGCGCTGCATGATCGTGCCGAAGAACACGATGGCGTAAGCCACCCAGACGATGGTGATCAGGATGTCGATCGGCCATTCCAGTTCGGCGTATTCCTTGGAACTGGTGTAACCCAGCGGCAGGCTGATCGCCGCCAACAGGATCACCAGTTGCCAGCCCCAGAAGCAGAACGCGGCGATTTTCGGCGCAAACAATCGAGTCTGGCAGGTACGCTGTACCGAGTAGAACGAACTGGCGAACAACGCGCAGCCGCCGAAGGCGAAGATCACCGCGTTGGTGTGCAGCGGGCGCAACCGGCCGAAACTGGTCCATGGCAGATTGAAGTTGAGTTCGGGCCAGACCAACTGGGCGGCGAGAAAAACCCCGAGCCCCATGCCGACGATGCCCCACACCACCGTCATAATGGCGAATTGGCGGACCACCTTGTAGTTGTAGGCGGTACTGATAGAAGTGTTCATGGTTCCCCATCCACGGTTCAGCCGAAGGAGAACGCGTGCGCAAGGCAACGCTCCCTTCGCCTGGAGTTATAGGCAGACTAAAAGCGAGGCAAGCATGGACAAACAGCACAAGGCCAGTATTGACGGGGATCAATGGGCGCAGTGCGTGCGGGATCACGGATGGCTGTGGAATGCCGCCTCGGTACCGGCCTCGGCGACACTGATTCTCGCCCATGGCGCCGGTGCGCCGATGGACAGCGGCTGGATGAGCGACATGGCTGCGCGCCTTGCCGCGCAAGGCGTCAACGTGTTGCGCTTCGAGTTTCCGTACATGGCCCAGCGGCGAGTGGACGGCTGCAAGCGCCCACCGAACCCGACGCCGAAACTGCTGGAATGCTGGCGCGAGGTGTACGCCGTGGTGCGACGCCATGTCACTGGGCGTCTGGCCATTGGCGGCAAGTCCATGGGCGGGCGGATGGCCAGTCTTTTGGCTGATGAACTGGGTGCGGATGCCTTGGTGTGCCTCGGTTATCCGTTCTATGCCGTCGGCAAACCGGAGAAACCTCGGGTTGAGCATTTGGCTGCGCTAAAGACACGGACGTTGATTGTGCAGGGCGAGCGCGATGCGCTGGGGAATCGTGAAGCCGTTGAGGCTTACACGTTGGCACCAGGTATCGAAGTGTTCTGGCTGGGGGCGGCGGACCATGATTTGAAACCGTTGAAGGCTTCGGGGTTTACGCATGAGCAGCATTTGGACGCGACAGCGAAGAAAGTCGCCGGGTTTCTGTGAGAAGCAAGATCAAAAGATCGCAGCCTTTGACTTTGTTGTCAGCGGTTAAACCGCTCCACCAACGAATACTGGGTATTCGCGGTCTTGGTCAGTTCCTCACTCAGCAGCGCCGAGTTTTGTGCCTGTTCCGAGGTCTGGTCCGTCATTTGAATCAACAGTCGTCCAGGTCGGGAAAGATGACTTTACCCACTACCTAAGGCCCAACGATTTCACAATGCACAGTGCGCAGGAATGAACCCCACTCACTTCGGTTATGGGCATCAGGGCCGGTGACAGTCAGCAAAAGGTATTCATCCCGAAAGGCGTCAAAGGCATAGATCAGCCAGAAGTCATTGTCAGGATCTTCAACCAGAGCGGTTCGGTAATACTGGCGGTCGATTTTTGCCCATTGGGCTTGAATCGCTTGAGTGCTTGCCAGGTGGATGTGGTGCATATCGCTGAGGTCGAGCCGTTCGTCTCGCCCGAAAATAGTCGGCAGTTCGCCGCACAACTTTGTAGTTGTAAAAGTGTGCGGCGAAGTTTTGCCAGTTGTTTATTTGTTCAAAAAGTGCAGAGATTTTGGCAGCTGGCATCCATGGCCATGCAGGTGGAAACTGTGTTTGCCAATGTCGATACCGAGAAGCGTCATCGTGTTCATGAGAGATCCTCCGCCGAAAACGAGAAAAGCCCTGCAAGCGTAAACCTGCAGGGCTTCTCGGTCAGGCTGACCATCTCATTAAACCCGGAAGCTTTCGCTGTCCGGGTTTTTTGTTTTTCGACCACGATCAGCGGTTAAACCGCTCCACCAACGAATACTGGGTATTCGCGGTCTTGGTCAGTTCTTCACTCAGCAGCGCCGAGTTCTGTGCCTGTTCCGAGGTCTGATCAGCCAGTTGCGAGATGTTGCTGATGTTGCGGCTGATTTCTTCGGCCACCGAACTTTGCTCTTCGGTCGCAGCAGCGATTTGGGTGGTCATGTCAGTGATGTGGGCTACCGCTTCGCTGATGCCCACCAGCGCCTGATCCGCTTCCAATACCCGCGCCACACCTTCTTCGGCCTGGCGATGGCCGGCCTCCATGGTTTGCACCGCCGTGCTGGCGGTTTGTTGCAGCTTGGCGATCAGGGCGTGGATCTGCCCGGTGGATTCGCTGGTGCGCTGCGCCAATTGGCGCACTTCGTCGGCCACCACCGCAAAACCACGACCCATCTCACCGGCACGCGCGGCTTCGATCGCAGCGTTCAAGGCGAGCAGGTTGGTCTGGTCGGCAATGCCTTTGATCACGTCGACCACGCCGCCGATTTCGTCGCTGTCCTTGGCCAGTTGCGTAACGGTCAGGCCGGTTTCACCGACCACCACTGACAGGCGTTGAATGGCTTCGCGGGTTTCACCTGCGATGTCGCGACCGCGACCGGTCAGGCGATTGGCTTCCTGAGTGGCGTCGGCGGTGCGCTGCACGTGACTGGCGACTTCCTGAGTGGTAGCGGCCATCTGATTGACGGCGGTCGCCACTTGCTCGGTTTCGACGCGCTGACGTTCCAGGCCGGTGGAGCTGTTGTGAGCCAGCGTGTCGGACTGTTTCGCTTGTTCGTTCAGATGCTCGGCGGTGTCTTGCAGGCGCGTCAGGCAGGTTTTCAGGCGAGCTTCCTGGCTGAGAATGGACATTTCCAAGCGTGCCTGGGCACCGCGGCTGTCGGTGTACATCTGCGCGATCAGCGGGTCGGACGTGGTCTGTTCGGCCAGGCGCAGCAAACGCTTGATGCCGCGCTGTTGCCAGCTCAAGCCCATCAAGCCCAACGGCACCGAAAGACCGGCGGCGAGGGCGAAGCCCCATTGCGACGTCAGGGTGGCGCCGATCATGAAGCTCAACTGGCTGACCAGAATGAACGGCAGCCAATCCTGAAGTACTGGCAACCACTTATCTCTTTGAGGAACGGCGGACTTGCCCTGGTTGATGCGTTGGTAGAGCGCTTCGGCACGGCGGATCTGCTCGGCGGTGGGCTTGACCCGCACCGACTCGTAACCGATCACCTGATTGCCTTCGAACACCGGTGTGACATAGGCGTTAACCCAGTAGTGGTCACCGGTCTTGCAGCGATTCTTGACAATGCCCATCCATGGCAAGCCTTGTTTCAGTGTGCCCCACATGTGCGCGAACACCGCAGCCGGGACGTCGGGGTGACGAACCAGGTTATGCGGCGCACGGATCAGTTCCTCACGCGAAAACCCGCTGATTTCGATGAAAGCATCGTTGCAGTAGGTGATCATGCCCTTGGCATCGGTGGTGGAAATCAACCGTTGCTGAGCCGGGAAGGTCCGTTCGCGTTGTGTAATGGGCTGGTTGTTACGCATGGCTTTTTCAATCCGCAAGGCTTTGATGGTGTATCGGCATCGTCGGGCATTTATTGAAGTTTTTTTTCAATAGATCAGTAACGCGTCGCAAAACGACCGCTGCGTCATCATCCCGCGAGCATCGGATACGTGAACAAGCCGAAATGCAGCAGATTCAAACCAAAATGGGTGGCGATGGCCGCACCTAACCCACCGAATCGGTAAGCCAGGCCATAGCCGATACCGGCCAGGCTCGCCAGCAACACCCATTGCCAGCCAGCGCCCAGATGAACGAGGCCAAATAGCAATGATGCGAGCACCAGCGCGAGGCTTTCGCCATAAGGCAGGTGTTTAAACTGCCGGCTCAGACCGCCCTGGATGTAGCCGCGAAACAGCGCTTCTTCCACCAGCGTCACCAGCAACAGATTGTTCAGCATCCACAGCCAGGCCTGATCCGGCCATTTCGGTGCCCAACTGATCACCCCCAGCAACAGCGCACCACCCAGAGCCAGTACGGCACTCACGGTCAGGGCGAGGGCGGTGGCATACACGGACAGGCGCAGGGAGCGCCGACCGATAATCCACGGACAAACCAGCAACAGCCAGAAGCCGATCAGGGGTTTGTCCAGATTCAGGTACATGGCGAACCGCACGGCATCGTCGGTGAAACGCTGGGGATCGATGGCTCGACCGTTGTAGAAACCGGGAAGCCAGTGTGTCGCCAGCGCCACCGCCAGGACGATGAACAAGCCGTGGCCGAGGTAGCGGCCGAGGGGAATCTGTTGTTGGCGAACGGCGAAACCGGCGATCAGCAGTAACCCGAAAGAAATGGCAGCCAGCCAGCCGAGATGGCCGTAGATCAAAGCCAGGCCGTAGCCGAGCGAGAGAAGTGCCAGATAGATCCATGGCAGAGCGATCATTTGAAGTCCTTGAGGGCGGAGGTGCCTGTTTTCTTGGGGCGCGCAATTATAGAGACATACACCGCCCAAACAAAAACACCGCCCGAAGGCGGTGTCGTTGTCAGCTGGCTGTTACGAGGCAATCAACTGCCGCAACACGTAATGCAAAATCCCTCCGGCCTTGAAGTACTCCACTTCGTTCAGGGTATCGATCCGGCACAATACCTCGACCTTCTCCTGGCTGCCGTCTTCACGGGTGATGACCAGCGTCAGGTTCATCCGCGGAGTCAGTTCGACGCCCGTCAGGCCAAGAATGTCCAGGGTTTCCTTGCCGGTGAGGTTCAGGCTCTTGCGGTTCTGATCCAGCTTGAACTGCAGCGGCAACACGCCCATGCCCACCAGATTTGAACGGTGAATCCGCTCGAAGCTTTCTGCGATGACGGCTTTGACCCCCAGCAGGTTGGTGCCCTTGGCCGCCCAGTCACGGCTCGATCCGGTGCCGTATTCTTGCCCGGCGATCACCACCAGCGGCGTGCCCGATGCCTGGTAACGCATGGCCGCGTCGTAGATCGGCAGTTTTTCCCCGGTCGGAATGTAAATCGTGTTGCCGCCTTCTTCACCGCCGAGCATTTCGTTGCGAATGCGGATGTTGGCGAAGGTGCCGCGCATCATCACTTCGTGGTTGCCGCGACGTGAGCCGTAGGAGTTGAAGTCCCGCGGTTCCACTCCTTGTTCACGCAGGTAACGGCCGGCGGGGCTGTCGGTCTTGATGTTGCCGGCCGGGGAGATGTGGTCGGTGGTCACCGAGTCGCCGAGCAGTGCGAGGACTTTCGCCCCTTCGACATCCTTGACCACCGGCGCAGGACCGCCAATGTCATCGAAGAAGGGCGGATGCTGGATATACGTCGAATCGTTGTTCCAGACATAAGTCGCCGCCTGCGGCACTTCGATGGCTTGCCACTGCTCGTCGCCGGCGAACACTTCGGCGTACTCCTTGTGGAACATCGCGGTGTTCACCTGAGTCACCGCGTCGGCGATTTCCTTGGTGCTCGGCCAAATGTCTCGCAGATAAACCGGGTGGCCGTCCTTGTCGTGTCCCAAGGGCTCGCTGCTGATGTCGATGCGCACCGTGCCGGCCAACGCATAGGCGACGACCAACGGCGGGGAGGCCAGCCAGTTGGTTTTCACCAGCGGATGCACGCGGCCTTCGAAGTTGCGGTTGCCCGACAGCACCGAGGCGACGGTCAGGTCGGCTTTCTGGATGGCTTTTTCAATGGGCTCCGGCAACGGCCCGGAGTTGCCGATGCAGGTGGTGCAGCCATAACCGACCAGGGCAAAACCGAGTTGGTCGAGGTAGTGGGTCAGGCCGGCTGCCTTGTAGTAGTCGGTGACCACTTTCGAACCGGGGGCCAGCGAACTCTTGACCCAGGGTTTGCGCTTGAGGCCTTTTTCCACGGCTTTTTTTGCCAATAGTCCAGCCGCCATCATCACGCTGGGGTTGGAGGTATTGGTGCAAGAGGTGATCGCGGCAATCACCACCGCACCGTTTTTCAGCCGATGCGTATGGCCTTCGTGGGCGTAGTCCGCCTCACCGATCAGATCGGCGTTGCCCACTGCGACACCACCGCCGCCCTCACTTTCGAGGCGACCTTCTTCCTTGCTGGTCGGTTTGACTTGCAGGCCGAGAAAGTCAGTGAACGCTTGCGCGACATTCGGCAACGAGACGCGGTCTTGTGGGCGCTTCGGCCCGGCGAGGCTGGCTTCGACGCTGCCCATGTCCAGCGCCAGGCTGTCGGTGAACACCGGCTCTTTGCCGGGCAGGCGCCACAGGCCCTGGGTCTTGCTGTAGGCCTCCACCAGTTTCACGGTTTCCGTGGTGCGGCCGGACAGGCGCAAGTATTCCAGGGTCACCTCGTCCACCGGGAAGAAGCCGCAGGTGGCGCCGTATTCCGGAGCCATGTTAGCAATGGTCGCGCGGTCGGCCAGCGGCAGGTCGGCGAGGCCGTCGCCGTAGAACTCGACGAATTTGCCGACCACACCTTTCTTGCGCAGCATCTGGGTGACGGTCAGCACCAGGTCGGTGGCGGTGATGCCTTCCTTGAGCTTGCCAGTGAGTTTGAAGCCGATCACTTCCGGAATCAGCATCGACACCGGTTGACCAAGCATCGCCGCTTCCGCTTCGATCCCGCCGACGCCCCAGCCGAGTACGCCGAGTCCGTTGATCATGGTGGTGTGGGAATCGGTGCCGACCAGGGTGTCCGGGAAGGCATAGGTGCGGCCGTCCTCATCCTTGGTCCAGACCGTGCGACCCAGATATTCAAGGTTTACCTGGTGACAGATGCCGGTGCCCGGCGGCACCACGCTGAAGTTGTCGAAGGCGCTCTGGCCCCAGCGCAGGAAGGCGTAGCGCTCGTGGTTGCGCTGCATTTCGATGTCGACGTTCTGTTCGAAGGCGCTACTGCTGGCGAATTTGTCGACCATCACCGAGTGGTCGATCACCAGGTCCACCGGCGACAGCGGATTGATGCGCTGCGGGTCGCCACCGGCCTTGGCCATGGCGGCGCGCATGGCGGCCAGGTCGACTACGGCCGGGACGCCGGTAAAGTCCTGCATCAATACCCGCGCGGGGCGGTATTGGATTTCGCGGTCGGAGCGACGCTCCTTGAGCCAGGCGGCAATCGCCTTGAGATCGGCGCCGGTGACGGTTTTCTCGTCCTCCCAGCGCAGCAGGTTTTCCAGCAACACTTTCAACGACATGGGCAGCTTGTCGAGATCACCCAGGCTCTTGGCGGCTTCGGGCAAGCTGAAGTAGTGATAGGTCTTGTCGTCGACTTGTAAGGTTTTAAGGGTTTTCAGGCTATCGAGGGACGGCATTGAAATGACTCCTTTAAGTCCACACGGCTACGGACTGAGGGACGGGCAGAGGTTTAAACCTAGTCCTGTTTGGTGCTTAAGGCTAATAACTGGACCCTAAGGGCAAGTCCAAGGTTCCGAACTCGGCTATCATGCGCCGGTTTTCGTGACAGGCTTTGCTTCAACGCAAGTCTGGGCATCGCGCAGTGGCGCAATTTTTCCGCCAACTGCCCAGGAGTAAGAATGAACACCCTCTTTATGCATTGCCGACCGGGCTTCGAAGGCGAAGTCTGTTCCGAGATTTCCGAACATGCCGCGCGGCTGAACGTGGCCGGTTATGCGAAGGCCAAGACCGCCAGCGCCTATGCCGAATTCATCTGCACCGAAGAAGACGGTGCCGAGCGCCTGATGCGTGGCCAGCGTTTCGCCGACCTGATCTTCCCGCGCCAGTGGGCCCGTGGGATCTTTATTGATCTGCCGGAAACCGACCGCATCAGCGTGATCCTCGCCCACATGGCGGACTTCCCGCTGTGCGGCAGCCTGTGGCTGGAAATGGTCGACACCAACGATGGCAAAGAGCTGTCGAACTTCTGCAAGAAGTTTGAAGTGCACCTGCGCAAGGCGTTGATGGCGGCCGGCAAGCTGGTGGAAGACCCCAACAAGCCGCGTCTGCTGCTGACCTTCAAGAGCGGCCGCGAAGTGTTCATGGGGTTGGCGGAGTCGAACAATTCGGCGATGTGGCCGATGGGCATCCCACGCCTGAAGTTCCCCCGTGAAGCGCCGAGCCGTTCGACGTTGAAGCTGGAAGAGGCCTGGCATCACTTCATTCCCCGCGACCAGTGGGATGAGCGTCTGCACAGCGACATGACCGGTGTCGACCTCGGCGCCGCCCCGGGCGGCTGGACCTGGCAACTGGTCAACCGCGGCATGCTGGTGACCGCCATCGACAATGGCCCGATGGCCGAAAGCCTGATGGATACTGGTCTGGTGCAGCATTTGATGGCGGACGGTTTCACCTTCAAGCCCAAGCAGCCGGTGGACTGGATGGTCTGTGACATTGTCGAGAAGCCGGCGCGCAACGCGGCGATGCTGGAAGAATGGATTGGCGAGGGGCATTGCCGGGAAGCGGTGGTCAACCTCAAGCTGCCGATGAAACAGCGTTATGCCGAAGTGAAGCGCTTGCTGGAGCGTATTGCCGAGGGGTTCAAGGCGCGGGGCATTCGGGTTGAAATCGGCTGCAAGCAGCTGTATCACGACCGTGAAGAAGTGACCTGCCATTTGCGCCGGCTTGACGTGAAAAAACCGAAATCCCGCTGATTCACACGGTCCCGCTCCCACAGGTGACCGAACACCCGGCAATGCGCGACAATGCCGGCAAGTTTCAGGAGTAAACCATGAGTGAAATGATCGATACGCCGGTCGACGGCACCCTCGACGCCACCGGCCTCAATTGCCCGGAACCGGTGATGATGCTGCACCAGCACATCCGTGACCTGGTGCCCGGCGGCCTGCTGAAGGTGATCGCCACTGACCCGTCGACCCGTCGCGACATCCCCAAGTTCTGCGTGTTTCTCGATCACGAACTCGTCGCGCAGCATGAAGAGGCAGGCACCTACCTGTACTGGATCCGCAAGAAACTCGCTTAAAGGGCACAAAAAAGGGCCTGCATGTGCAGGCCCTTTTTTTGCGCTCGCTTAACCGGCCGAACGGCTGATGCGGATCCGTTTGCGTGCGCTGCGCGCCAAGCGGATCGACAGCATCAGCGCCGCGCAACTCAAGCCGACGATCAAACCCTGCCACAGCCCGCTCGGGCCACTCGGCGCGCCGAACCAATCGGTCAGGCCCAAGGCGTAACCCACCGGCAAACCGATGCCCCAATAAGCGAACAGCGTCAGGATCATCGTCACTCGCGTGTCTTGATAGCCGCGCAGTGCGCCGGCCGCTGTCACCTGGATCGCATCGGAAAACTGGAACAGCGCCGAGTACACAATCAGCATCGCGGCTACGTGAATCACCGTCGGATCGGCGGTGTAGATTGCGGCGATGGGTTCACGCAGCAACAGCATCATGCTTGCGGAAATGCACGCATAAGCCAGTGCCGTGCCCATACCGACCCCGGCGGCGAAGCGTGCTTCGCGTGGTTCTTCACGGCCCAGTGCCTGGCCGACCCGCACGGTCACGGCCATGCCCAGGGAGTAGGGGATCATGAACACCAGTGAGCTGAAATTCAGGGCGATCTGGTGCCCGGCGACCACCGTGGCGCCGAGGCTGCCGATCAGCAGGGCGATCACCGCAAAGATGCTCGACTCGGCGAAAACGGCGATGCCGATTGGCAGGCCGATGCCCAGCAAACGTTTGATCACCGCCCACTGGGGCCAGTCGAAACGGCTGAACAACTGGCTCGACTGATAGGCTGGCGCCCACCGTTCCCAGCCGGCCATCCCCAGGGCCATCACCCACATCACGATTGCCGTGGCCCAGCCGCAGCCGACACCGCCCATCGCGGGCACACCAAAGTGGCCATAGATGAAAATGTAATTGAGCGGAATATTCAGCGCCAGCCCGCACAAGCCAAGGACCATGGCCGGACGCGTGCGACCCAGGCCATCACTGAAGCAGCGCAATACGTGATAGAACGCGACGGCGGGCAGGCCGCTGGCGATGCCGTGCAGGTACTGCATGCACGGGCCGATCAGCTCGGGATCGACCTTCATGATATGCAGGATCGGTTCGGCGCTGAACAGCAGGCCGGTCGCCATCAAACCCACCACCAACGCCAGCCACAAGGCCTGACGCACGATCGGGCCGATCTCGCTGTGAGTGCCGGCACCGAAGCGCTGGGCGACTTTCGGGGTGGTGGCCAGCAGCGTACCGGTCATCAACAGAAACACCGGCACCCAGATCGAGTTGCCTAACGCGACGGCCGCAAGATCGCGAGGCCCGACCCGTCCCGCCATCACCGCATCGACGAAGCCCATGGCGGTGGTCGCCAGTTGCGCGATCATGATCGGCAACGCCAGGCCGAGCAGGTTTTTCAGCTCCAGGCGAACCCGGGCCGGGCGGTTGAGGGAAATAGCGGCGGTGGGGTCGGTCACGGAATTCAAGGCGAAACGTCCAAAGGATTTTGATGCGCGAGGCGGCGCATTCTACGCCTTGACGCAATGGTCAGGAAAAATCCTGTGTTGCGGATTTGTAATCAGTTTTACAGGCATCCCCCACTCCCTGTGGCGAGGGAGCTTGCTCCCGCTGGGCTGCGCAGCAGCCCCAAAAGCAGCTGTCCAGTTCCTTCAGACACACCGCGGCATCAGTCTTTGCGACTGCTTTGCAGCCGGATGGGAGCAAGCTCCCTCGCCACAGGGGGGCAACTAAGGTGCTTAATACCTGCTGGCCCATCACCTCCATCTGCGCCTAAACTGCCGGTCCGCCAAAGGAGCCTGCCATGTTGATTGTTGCCGACGAAAATATCCCGCTGCTCGATGCCTTCTTCGAAGGTTTCGGTGAAATCCGCCGAGTGCCGGGACGTTCCATCGACCGCGCCACCGTCGAACAGGCCGATGTGCTGCTGGTGCGCTCAGTGACCAACGTCAATCGCGCATTGCTCGAAGGCAGCAAAGTGCGCTTTGTCGGCACATGCACCATCGGCACCGATCATTTGGATCTGGACTACTTTCAGCAGGCCGGCATCACCTGGTCCAGCGCGCCAGGCTGCAATGCCCGGGGTGTGGTCGATTACGTGCTGGGCAGCTTGCTGACCCTGGCCGAAATCGAAGGTGCCGACCTGACTCAGCGCACTTACGGCGTGGTCGGCGCCGGCGAGGTGGGCGGGCGGCTGGTCAAGGTTCTGCAAGGCCTGGGCTGGAATGTGCTGGTTTGCGATCCGCCACGGCAAGCCGCTGAAGGGGGCGATTACGTCAGTCTCGAGCAGATCATCGAGCAATGCGATGTCGTCAGCCTGCACACGCCGCTGGACAAACAGGGCCCCCAGGCAACCTGGCATCTGTTCGATAAAAAACGTTTAAACCAACTCAAACCCGGCACCTGGCTGATCAACGCAAGTCGTGGCCCGGTGATCGACAACGCCGCCCTGCGTCAGGTGCTGTTGCAGCGTGAAGATCTGCAAGCGGTGCTGGATGTCTGGGAGGCTGAGCCTGAAGTCGATGTAGCGCTGGCGGAGTTGTGTGTCATCGCGACGCCGCACATTGCCGGCTACAGCCTCGACGGCAAACAGCGCGGGACGGCGCAGATCTATCAGGCGTTTTGCAAATTTCTTGGGCAACCGGAACAGGTCAGCCTGAACGATTTGCTGCCAGCGCCATGGCTGTCGGCTGTTACGTTGAATGCTGACACCGATCCGGCCTGGGCGCTGGCGATGTTGTGCCGTGGCGTGTATGACCCGCGCCGTGACGACGCGGATTTCCGTCGTAGCCTTGTAGGTAATGTGAACGAACAACGTGTGGCGTTCGATGCGTTGCGCAAACATTACCCGCTGCGGCGTGAAATCGATGGGTTGAAAGTGCGGGTCGAAGGGGATTCGCCGGCGTTGCAGCAGATCGTGGCGGCCTTAGGCGCAACCTCTGCCTAGCAAACTGACCGGATCCCTACAAAAGCCACACAAAACAGACACCCATAAAAAACCCGGTCAACAGGGCCGGGTCAAGAAGACGGTGGCTATATCACTTTTGTTCGGCAGGCTTGACCAATCGCTTTTCCAGTTCGCGGCAAGCGTCCTGGATCATGCTTTCAGTGATCGGTACTTCGCGCCCATCCTCATCAATAATCGAGCAACCCAGAGACTGGTCTGGCTGCGTGCGGATCACTGGAATCTTGTCATCGCTGCTGTTTTGCAAGGACATGGCCTGTCTCCTCATCAGGTTGTTTGCTTACTGTAGAACCGCCAAGTGACCGGGCTGTGACAACTCCCTGCGATCTTTCAGGTCGGCCTCTTCAGTCCATCAGAAATACCCTGACGTTTCCACCCGGACTTTAGACCAATAACCTCTAGCCACTAGTCTTGGTGGTCATAATTAACGTTACTCATTGTGATTTACAGCGTTCAAGCCGATTGACCGGTGTAGGCTTGATCGGGTCAAAACCCATTGGTTGCATCATCGGATGATCTTCATGCTCTCTGCCCGTCACCGCCGCGCCATTCGCCTGGCCAGCCGTTTCATCACGCCTTATCGCTGGCCGGCCTTAGGCGCCTTGCTGGCGTTAATTGTCACTGCCGGCATCACCTTGTCCATGGGGCAGGGGATTCGCCTGTTGGTGGATCAGGGTTTCATGACCCAGTCGACGCATTTGCTCAATCAGTCCATCGGCCTGTTCATGTTGCTGGTGATCGGTCTGGCGATCGGCACCTTTGTCCGCTTTTACCTGGTGTCGTGGATCGGCGAGCGCGTTGTCGCGGACATCCGCCGTCGGGTGTTCAACCACCTGGTCTATCTGCATCCGGGCTTTTATGAAGACAACCGCAGCTCCGAGATCCAGTCACGACTGACTGCCGACACCACGCTGCTGCAATCGGTGATCGGCTCTTCGCTATCGCTGTTCCTGCGCAACGGGCTGATGGTGATCGGCGGGATTGTCTTGTTGTTTATTACCAACCCCAAGCTGACCAGCATCGTAGTGGTCGCGTTGCCGTTGGTGGTCGCGCCGATTCTGATTTTTGGCCGCCGGGTACGCACCCTGTCGCGCCAGAGCCAGGATCGGGTTGCCGATATCGGCAGTTATGTGTCCGAAACCCTGAGTCAGATCAAAACCGTGCAGGCCTACAACCATCAGGTGCAGGACGAGCAGCGTTTTGCCGCGACCGTGGAAGAGGCTTTCAATACCGCCCGCAAGCGCATCTTCCAGCGGGCCTGGTTGATTACCCTGGTGATCCTGCTGGTGTTGGGGGCTGTCGGGGTAATGCTCTGGGTCGGCGGCATGGATGTGATCGCCGGGCGGATTTCCGCAGGCGAACTGGCAGCGTTTGTCTTCTACAGCCTGATCGTCGGCGGCGCCTTCGGCACCTTGAGTGAAGTGATCGGCGAACTGCAGCGAGCAGCAGGGGCGGCGGAACGGATTGCCGAATTGCTGCGTTCGGAAAACATCATTCAGCCCCCGACCCATGGGCTGGTGACCTTGCCTGAGCGGGTGAAGGGCGATCTGGTGCTGCAAGATGTGCGCTTTTCCTACCCGTCGCGTCCTGAGAGCTATGCCGTCGATGGTTTGAGTCTGACGATCAACGCCGGCGAAACCCTCGCTCTGGTCGGGCCGTCAGGTGCTGGCAAATCGACGGTGTATGACCTGCTGTTGCGCTTTTATGACCCCGCTGAAGGACGCATCCTGCTGGACGGTGTGCCGCTGACCCAACTCGACCCTCTGGACCTGCGTCGCTGCTTCGCCCTCGTCTCGCAAACCCCGGCGCTGTTCTTCGGCAGCATCGAAGAGAACATTCGCTACGGCCACCCGACGGCGACTTTGGCCCAGGTCCAGGAAGCCGCCAAAATTGCCTACGCCCACGACTTCATCGAGCAAATGCCCAACGGCTACCAGACCCACCTCGGCGACGCGGGTCTCGGTTTGTCCGGCGGTCAACGCCAACGCCTGGCTATCGCCCGGGCACTGTTGGTGGACGCACCGATCCTGCTGCTCGACGAAGCCACCAGCGCCCTCGACGCCCAGAGCGAGCACCTGATCCAGCAAGCCCTGCCCAGCCTGATGAAAAACCGCACCACACTGGTCATCGCCCATCGACTGGCGACAGTGAAAAACGCTGACCGAATCGCGGTGATGGACCAAGGTAAACTGGTGGCGGTGGGGACGCATCAAGAGTTGATTGCGAGCAATGCGTTGTATGCGCGATTGGCTGCATTGCAGTTTAGTGATGGGCTCCATACCCCAATCGACCAAGTAACTGACTAAGTAACCGACCAAGTCGAGCACCATAAAAATGCCCGCATCAATCGATGCGGGCATTTTTGTCAGCGTTTCAAAGCAGGCTTATTGATCGTCAAAGTAACGTTCATGCCAATCCACCAGCGGCTGCGGTGAATTGAGCTTCTGGCCGTAGATCACCGAATACGACAGCACGTTCTGCACGTACTGGCGGGTTTCGTCGAACGGGATGCTTTCCACCCACACATCGAAACTCAAGTGATCGGCGCCGCGCAGCCATTGACGCACGCGGCCGGGGCCGGCGTTGTAGGCAGCGGAGGCGAGGACGCGGTTGCCGTTGAACTGGCTATGGACCTGGCTCAGATAAGCGGCGCCGAGCTGGATGTTTTTGTCCGGATCGAGCACTTGCTGTGGCGAGGCCAGGGGAATGCTGAACTTGCGCGCGGTTTCCTTGGCGGTGCCGGGCATCAGTTGCATCAGGCCGCTGGCGCCAACGCCGGAACGGGCGTCGTCCATGAAGGCGCTTTCCTGACGAGTGATCGCGAACACCCAGCTCGAGTGCAGGCCACGGACCTTGGCTTCACGCACCAGGGTATCGCGGTGAGCCATCGGGAAGCGGATGTCCAGGTCGTCCCAGTACTGCGCCTTACTGATGGTGCGGATTGCCGGGAAATACCATTTCAGGTCATAGGCCAGTTTCGCCTGGGCGACCATCTCGTCACGACTGAAATGCTGGCTGACGTGGTACCACTCGCGTCGGCCGTCGACGATCTGTCCGCGTGCATGGAACTCCAGCGCGCGGCGCACGCCGGGTGTATTGCGCACCTTGTTGATCAGCGCTTGGCTGAGCATCAGCGGTTTGTTGATCAGCGAGTAGGGAGACTGCGAACGATCGGCCGCCAGGAAGCCGTAGAAGTCGCGTTCGCGAGCCAGGCCCTTGTAAAGCGTTTGCGCTTGTGGATTCTGTGGCTGCGCCAACTCCAGGGTGCGAGCCTGCCAGTAACGCCAGCGGTTGGTGGTGGCCAGGTCCTGAGGCAGGCGGCGGGTCAACTGATAGGCGTCGTCCCAGCGAGCCAGGCGCAACAGCAGGCGCAAGCGCCATTCCGAAACGGTGTTGTCCCGCAGTTCCGGGTCATATTTGGTCATCACGTCCAGTGCGCGACTGTCAAAACGTCGAGCGAGGGTCAGCCCGATTTCCCGGGCGATCGCGACTTTCTCGTCCCGGGAGAAGTGCATGCTGCTGGCGTAGCCGTCGAGCAGGGCCATGGCCCTGTCCGGATCCTGACGGGCCAGGCGGCGCAGGCCAAGGCTGACGATGTCGGACATCGGCTCATCGGCCGGGGTAAAGCGCGACGGCTGATTCAGCAGTTCGGGTTTCTGCGCCACATCCACCAGCAGGCGACCGCGCGGGGCGAGGGTCGTCAGGCCATTGATCAGGCTGTTGGCCAGCGGGTAATTGCCGGCCTGGGCGGCGAGCTTGGTGCGTTCCCAGCGTTTCTGTTCAGTCAGTTGACCATCGGCGGCCCACATGCCGAACACTGCATCGCATGCCTCGGGCCGGGTTTTGCCGCTCAGCCAGAGTTTGTCAGCGTTGGCGTAACCTTCGGCCTTACGGTTATGGCTGATCTGATACTGCGCGTTCAGGCAGTCCAGTTCGGTGAAATTGAGCTTGGGGTCATAATATTTGACGAACGTTTCCCAATCGCCGCGTTCAGCCAGCCAGCGCAGCCAGCGCAATTTCATCCAGTTGGCTTGCGGCAGGTCACCATGTTCGGCGAGGAAACTCTCGATTTCGGCGTTGTTCGCGGTTTTCAGTCGCGCGGTCAGTTCGTCATAGGCCAGGTAGGGTGTCAGCGGATAATCGCTGAGCGCCTGGCTATAACGGAAATATGGGCCGGAATCGCCCTTGGCCAAGGCACGCTTGGCTTCGTCGTAATATTGTCGTTGGGTAGACAGGTCTACCGCCTGGGCGGATTGAACGGCAGCGGCTGTAAGAAGCAAGCATGAAAAAAGACTGAAAAGGCGACTGCGCATGAGACATCCGGGCAGAGAAATCATGACAAGTGCCGATAAAACCGGCACCTAATTATCTGTAGCTTAGCCTTTTGCCAGCAACGGGCGAAAGCTTTGCCGACATGCCAGCATAAGTTCGCAACAATTGTTGTGCAGAGTGCTTCGACATTGAAATTGCCGGCCTTCTGTAGCCTCAAGTCAGGTAGAATGCGCGCCCGGTTTTTGGAGAAGCTCATGACCCTGCTCAAATTCAGCGATGTGTCCCTTGCTTTCGGCGCTATGCCGTTGTTGGACAAGGTGTCCTGGCAGATCGCCCGTGGTGAGCGGGTGTGCATCATCGGCCGCAACGGCACTGGCAAGTCCAGCATGATGAAGCTCGTCAAGGGCGACCAGAAGCCCGACGATGGCTCCGTTTGGCGCGCACCTGGCCTCAAGATTGGTGAATTGCCGCAAGAATTGCCGGTAGCCGACGAGCGGACCGTGTTCGACGTGGTCGCCGAAGGCCTCGACGGCGTTGGCGCGTTGCTTGCCGAATATCACCATCTGAGCCAGAACATCGTCACTGACGCCGATCTGGACAAACTGATGCACGTCCAGCACGACCTCGAAGCCCGAGATGGCTGGCGCTTGCAGCAACTGGTCGACAGCACCTTGAGCCGTCTGCAGTTGCCTGCCGACAAGACCCTCGCCGAATTGTCCGGCGGCTGGCGTCGTCGCGTCCTGTTGGCTCAGGCGCTGGTTTCCGAACCGGACCTGCTGCTGCTCGACGAACCGACCAACCACCTGGACATCGGTGCCATCGCCTGGCTTGAAGAAGCGCTGAAGGATTTCCAGGGCGCCGTGCTGTTCATCACGCACGACCGTTCATTCCTGCAGAACCTTGCAACCCGGATCCTGGAACTGGATCGCGGCGGCTTGATCGACTGGAACGGCGATTACGCCAGCTTCCTCGTGCACAAAGAGGCCACATTGGCCGCTGAAGAAACCGCCAACGCGCTGTTCGATAAGAAACTGGCCCAGGAAGAAGTCTGGATCCGCCAGGGCATCAAGGCGCGTCGCACCCGTAACGAAGGTCGTGTCCGTGCACTGAAAGCCCTGCGCGTCGAGCGTAGCGAGCGTCGTGAGCGTACCGGCAAGGCCAACATTCAGCTGGATACCGCCGACAAGTCCGGCAAGCAGGTAATGGTGCTCGAGAACGTGAGTTTCGCTCACCCGGGCGGCCCGTTCCTGATCAAGGATTTCTCGATGGTCCTGCAGCGCGGCGACCGCATCGGTCTGCTCGGCGCCAACGGTACCGGCAAGACCACGCTGTTGAAGCTGATGCTCAACGGTCTGCAACCGACCAGTGGCACAGTGGAAGAGGGGACGCGCATCGACGTGGCCTATTTCGACCAGTTGCGCCATCAGTTGGATCTGGAAAAGACCGTGATCGACAACGTGGCTGAAGGTCGCGACTTCATCGATATCGATGGCCAGAGCCGTCACGTGCTGAGCTACCTTGGCGACTTCCTGTTCAGCCCGCAGCGTGCCCGCACGCCGGTCAAGGCGTTGTCCGGTGGTGAGCGTGCGCGTCTGCTGCTGGCCAAACTGTTCAGCAAACCGGCGAACCTGCTGGTGCTCGACGAACCGACCAACGACCTCGACGTGGAAACCCTCGAACTGCTGGAAGAGGTCTTGCTGACCTTCAACGGCACCGTGTTGATGGTCAGCCACGACCGGGCATTCCTCGACAACGTGGTCACCAGCACCCTGGTCTTCGAAGGCGAAGGCAAGGTTCGCGAATACGTCGGCGGTTATCAGGACTGGCTGCGTCAGGGCGGCTCGCCGCGCCTGCTGGGTGTGACCGAGAGCAAGTCCGGCAAAGCCGACCTGAATTCGGCTGTCGTGACGGCCGAACCTGCGCCGGTTGCTGCAGTGGAAACGCCAGCGCCGGTGGCAAAAAAGAAACTCAGCTACAAGTTGCAGCGCGAGCTGGAAGCCTTGCCTGGCCAGATCGAAGCCATGGAGCAGCAGATCGCGGTGGTTGAAGCGCAGATGGCGGACGCCGGTTTCTATCAGCGTCCTCCTGCCGAGACGGCTGCAGTGATCGCTCAGCTTGAGCAGTTACAGGCTGAACTCGACGTGATGGTCGAGCGCTGGGCAGAACTGGATGCCTGATTGATCCGGCTATAAAAAAGCCCGGCTTCACTCGTGTGAATGCCGGGCTTTTCGTAAGGGTTTTATTGTTGCTAGTTGTCAGCTTTTTTGCAGGCGCACGGCAAGTACATCGCAAGGCGCGCCGTGCAGCACGTCATTGGCAGTGGAACCGAGCAACAGTGCCAGGCCATGCCGGCCATGACTGCCCACCACGATCAGGTCGCACGTTTGCTCCTTGGCGAGATGGTGAATCTCCTGTCGCGGCTGGCCGTAGGTCAAGTGGCTGTATTCCTTGGAGAGCTCCGGGTATTTCAGGATCAGCCGCTCAAGGCGCTCCTTGGCCTGATCGAACTGTTGCTGTTGCAACTGGGAAAGGTCCATCGGCACGTCGCCGCCAAAGGCCATGGCCATCGGCTCGACGATATGCACCAGGGACAGCTTTGCGCCATTGCTCACCGAAAGTTCGCGGGCGCGGTGGATTACAGGATCGCACTCTTCGGTTAGATCTACAGCGACCAGAATATGGTGGTAGGGCATGAGGTGCTCCTCCTGAGGATTGCAATATTGGTAAGTATGGCTGGTTTCAAGCGCATTGGTTTCAACGTGACCCAATGGGCTCATCAAGAATCGGGAGTACAGATATGACGGTCTGGATAGTGGTGTCAATCCTGCTGGTGGTGCTGAGCCCGCTGGCCTGGTTGCGACCGTCTCGTGTCCAGAGCGGTCGCATGGCCCTGCGCATGGAGGCGCGGCGCATCGGCCTTGCCATGCAATTGTCGCCCCAGGAGTGGCCGCACTGGCTGAGCCAGGAGCCGCCAAGCCCTTGCGCCCAGTACCACCGGCCGCGCCGTGGCACTCAGCCGGCGTGCTGGAGCTATTGGCAGAAGGCGCCGGGTGTGTGGGTCAATCAGTGGCAGGAAGTCTGCGAGGATGGAGTGCTGCTGAATCATTTCGAAAAATTGCCTGCCAACGTCTACAAGGTCGAGGCAGACAAGCAAATGATTGCCCTGTATTGGGGCGAGAAGGGCGAAGCCGAGGTTCTGCAACAGATCGACGCTACGCTCAAAGCACTCGCCTGAACCCCGATCTGCTGCGGAAGGCAATAAAAAGCCCGACATCATCATCGGGCTGGGGTTGGCCAGGCAGGCCGGTAATTCTTTGTGGCACAGATCTTACGCTGGGCATTCGTCAAAAGCGTTCAATTTTTTCTCCAGGGTCCCGCCAGCGTAGCCTGTTAAACACAGGTTGCGGCGAATTAGGGCGACTTTTCTAACTATTGATTCTATGAATGGCCTCACATGCATCCGCGTGTTGCAGGGCTTCGTGGTACGGAAGTGACCGGAAAGTCGCGTTTCAACCAGTATTTTGGGCGATTGACAATTGCCGGAAATTCCGTGAAGGTGACACACCCAAATCAAACGGGCGTATGAATTGAGCGTTTGTATTACAGACTGCTCCTACAGAATCCCGACTATCGCGTTGGCGGGTGTGCCGGGTGAGTTGGCGTTAGCATTGACGATAAACGTCCCTGCCGAGCCAGCCGCCTGCGTCCGACGTGTACTGTTCAGCTTCCATATCGTGGAGATCAGTTGATGATTTACGAAGGTAAAGCCATCACGGTTAAGGCTCTTGAAAGTGGCATCGTCGAACTGAAGTTCGACCTCAAGGGTGAGTCCGTCAACAAGTTCAACCGTCTTACCCTGAACGAACTTCGTCAGGCTGTAGACACCATCAAGGCAGATGCTTCGATCAAGGGTGTGATCGTCAGCAGTGGCAAGGACGTATTCATCGTCGGCGCCGACATCACCGAATTCGTCGACAACTTCAAGCTGCCGGATGCCGAGCTTGTTGCTGGCAACCTCGAAGCCAACAAGATTTTCAGCGATTTCGAAGACCTCAACGTCCCGACTGTTGCCGCGATCAATGGCATCGCACTGGGTGGCGGTCTGGAAATGTGCCTGGCGGCGGATTTCCGCGTCATGGCCAGCACCGCCAAAATCGGTCTGCCGGAAG
The DNA here is from genome assembly GCF_058798795.1 of Pseudomonas sp. GW822-FHT07A10. NCBI lineage: Bacteria > Pseudomonadati > Pseudomonadota > Gammaproteobacteria > Pseudomonadales > Pseudomonadaceae > Pseudomonas > Pseudomonas sp. GW822-FHT07A10. The sequence goes on along the minus strand of NZ_JBXAKV010000003.1, from coordinate 239,239 downwards.
TCAAGCTGGGCATCTACCCAGGCTTCGGCGGTACCGTCCGCCTGCCGCGCATCATCGGTGCCGACAACGCCATCGAGTGGATTGCCGCCGGTAAGGAAAACCGCGCTGAAGACGCACTGAAAGTCGGTGCCGTCGACGCGGTGGTCGACTCGCAGAAGTTGCACGAAGCGGCGCTGAACCTGATCAAGGGCGCCATCTCCGGCACGTTTGACTACAAGGCCAAGCGTCAGCCGAAGCTCGAAAAGCTCAAGCTCAACGCCATCGAACAAATGATGTCGTTCGAAACCGCCAAAGGTTTCGTGGCCGGCCAGGCGGGCCCGAACTACCCGGCGCCGGTCGAAGCGATCAAGACCATCCAGAAAGCCGCGAACTTCGGTCGCGACAAGGCCCTGGAAGTCGAAGCCGCCGGTTTCGTCAAACTGGCCAAGACCTCTGCCGCACAGAGCTTGATCGGTCTGTTCCTGAACGATCAGGAGCTGAAGAAAAAGGCCAAGGCCTACGACGAAATCGCCAAGGAAGTGAAGCAGGCCGCCGTATTGGGCGCCGGCATCATGGGTGGCGGTATCGCTTATCAGTCGGCCTCCAAAGGCACGCCGATCCTGATGAAGGACATCAACGAGCACGGTATTGAGCAAGGTCTGGCCGAAGCCGCCAAGCTGCTGGTTGGCCGCGTTGATAAAGGTCGCATGACCCCGGCGAAGATGGCTGAAGTGCTCAATGGCATTCGTCCGACCCTGTCCTACGGCGATTTCGGTCACGTCGACCTGGTGGTCGAAGCCGTGGTCGAGAACCCGAAGGTCAAGCAAGCCGTTCTGGCCGAAGTCGAAGACAAGGTCAAAGAGGACACCATCCTCGCGTCCAACACTTCGACCATTTCCATCACCTTGCTGGCCAAAGCCCTCAAGCGTCCGGAAAACTTCGTCGGCATGCACTTCTTCAACCCGGTGCACATGATGCCGCTGGTTGAAGTGATCCGTGGCGAGAAGTCCAGCGAAGTGGCCGTTGCCACCACCGTTGCCTACGCCAAGAAAATGGGCAAGAACCCGATTGTCGTCAACGACTGCCCGGGCTTCCTGGTCAACCGCGTGCTGTTCCCGTACTTCGGCGGTTTCGCCAAGCTGGTCAGCGCCGGTGTGGACTTCGTCCGCATCGACAAGGTCATGGAGAAGTTCGGCTGGCCAATGGGCCCGGCATACCTGATGGACGTGGTCGGCATCGACACCGGCCACCATGGTCGTGACGTCATGGCTGAAGGCTTCCCGGATCGCATGAAGGACGATCGCCGTTCGGCCGTCGACGTGCTCTATGAAGCCAAGCGCCTGGGCCAGAAAAATGGCAAGGGCTTCTACGCCTACGAGACCGACAAGCGCGGCAAGCAGAAGAAAGTCGCCGATCCGTCGGTGCTGGAAGTGCTCAAGCCGATCGTGTTCGAACAGCGCGAAGTCACTGACGAAGACATCATCAACTGGATGATGATCCCGCTGTGCCTGGAAACCGTACGTTGCCTGGAAGACGGCATCGTCGAAACCGCTGCCGAAGCCGACATGGGTCTGGTCTACGGTATTGGTTTCCCTCCATTCCGTGGCGGTGCGCTGCGCTACATCGATTCGATCGGTGTTGCAGAGTTCGTTGCCCTGGCTGACCAGTACGCTGATTTGGGCGCGCTGTACCACCCGACCGCGAAGCTGCGTGAAATGGCCAAGAACGGTCAGAGCTTCTTCGGTTAAGCGCCCACACTAGAGCGAGAGTGAAAGTATATGAGCTTGAATCCTAGAGACGTCGTGATTGTCGACTTCGGTCGTACGCCGATGGGCCGCTCCAAGGGCGGCATGCACCGCAACACCCGCGCCGAAGACATGTCGGCACACCTGATCAGCAAATTGCTGGAACGCAACGTCAAGGTCGACCCGAGCGAAGTCGAAGACGTGATCTGGGGCTGCGTTAACCAGACCCTGGAGCAGGGCTGGAACATCGCCCGCATGGCGTCCCTGATGACTCAGATTCCACACACCTCGGCCGGCCAGACCGTCAGCCGTCTGTGTGGCTCCTCGATGAGTGCGCTGCACACTGCCGCACAAGCAATCATGACCGGCAACGGTGACGTGTTCGTCGTTGGCGGCGTCGAGCATATGGGTCATGTGAGCATGATGCACGGTGTCGATCCGAACCCGCACATGTCCCTGTACGCGGCGAAAGCCTCGGGCATGATGGGCCTGACTGCAGAAATGCTCGGCAAAATGCACGGCATTACTCGCGAACAGCAAGACGCCTTTGGCGTGCGCTCCCACCAACTCGCCCACAAGGCGACCGTGGAAGGCAAGTTCAAGGACGAAATCATCCCGATGCAGGGCTACGATGAGAACGGTTTCCTGAAACTGTTCGACTACGACGAAACCATTCGTCCGGAAACCACCCTGGAAAGCCTGGCGGCTCTGAAACCAGCGTTTAATCCGAAGGGCGGCACCGTGACCGCGGGTACTTCGTCGCAGATCACCGACGGTGCTTCGTGCATGATCGTGATGTCGGCACAGCGTGCCCAGGACCTGGGTATCCAGCCGCTGGCGGTGATTCGCTCGATGGCAGTGGCAGGTGTGGACCCGGCGATCATGGGCTATGGTCCAGTACCGGCAACGCAGAAAGCATTGAAGCGCGCGGGTCTTGGCATCAACGATATCGACTTCTTCGAGCTCAACGAAGCTTTCGCTGCACAGGCCCTGCCAGTGCTGAAAGATTTGAAAGTGCTCGACAAGATGAACGAGAAGGTTAACCTGCACGGCGGCGCGATCGCCCTGGGTCACCCGTTCGGTTGCTCCGGTGCACGTATTTCGGGCACCTTGCTGAACGTGATGAAGCAGAATGGCGGCACCTTCGGGGTGGCTACCATGTGCATTGGTCTCGGCCAAGGTATCTCCACCGTCTTCGAACGCGTTTAAGCGTTTCGTCGATGGAAGCCGGGGCCAAGTGCCCCGGTTTTTGTTTTTCCGGATTTATTTTTGTTTTTATTTTGAAAAAATTTGAGTGAGGGCCAAAGCATGCCGATACAACCTGGGCTCTACCAACATTACAAAGGTCCGCAGTACCGCGTATTCAGTGTTGCGCGGCATTCGGAGACCGAAGAAGAAGTGGTCTTCTACCAAGCCCTGTATGGCGATTACGGCTTTTGGGTGCGCCCCTTGAGCATGTTCCTGGAATCGGTCGAGGTTGACGGCGAACAGGTGCCACGCTTTGCTTTGGTGCAAGCCGAACCGAGCATTTTTCCGCAGCCATAAGGGGAGTGCGCGCAGAACCCTGCGCTTGACCTCACCTTGTAGCCACTATATATAGCGGTGCCGCGTCAGGCGCCAACCGCCTTTCACTTCTAGAATTCAGGAATTTTCTGATCCATGGGCAAATCGCTGGTCATTGTGGAATCCCCGGCTAAGGCCAAGACCATCAACAAGTATCTGGGTAACCAATACGTGGTGAAGTCGAGTATCGGCCATATCCGAGACCTGCCCACCAGCGGTTCGGCTAGCGCCAGCAAAGAGCCTGCCGCCAAGCGTGGCAAGGCCGCCGCAGGCGAAGGTCCGGTGCTCACGCCGAAAGAGAAAGCGCGCAAGCAGCTGGTCTCGCGCATGGGTGTCGATCCCGATCATGGCTGGAAAGCCAAGTACGAGATCCTCCCGGGCAAGGAAAAGGTTATCGAAGAGCTGCGCCGGCTCGCCAAAGATGCTGACACCATCTATCTCGCAACCGACTTGGATCGCGAGGGGGAAGCCATTGCATGGCACCTGCGCGAAGCCATCGGTGGTGACGACAGCCGCTACAAGCGCGTGGTGTTCAACGAAATCACCAAAAAAGCGATCCAGGAAGCTTTCTCCCAACCGGGCGAGCTGGACATCGATCGCGTAAACGCTCAGCAGGCGCGTCGCTTCCTCGACCGCGTGGTGGGTTACATGGTTTCGCCACTGCTGTGGGCCAAGGTTGCTCGTGGCCTGTCCGCCGGTCGCGTGCAATCGGTTGCCGTGAAGCTGGTGGTTGAGCGTGAGCGTGAAATCCGCGCGTTCAACCCGGAAGAGTACTGGGAAGTTCACGCTGACCTCGGCACCGCCAAGGGCGCGACTGTGCGCTTCGATGTGGCTCGCGAGAAAGGCGAAGCCTTCAAGCCGCTCAACGAAGCCCAGGCCATGGCCGCGCTGGAGAAGCTCAAGGCTTCCAGCTACAGCATCGTCAAGCGCGAAGACAAACCGACCAGCAGCAAGCCGTCGGCACCGTTCATCACCTCCACCCTGCAGCAGGCCGCGAGCAATCGCCTGGGCTTCGGTGTGAAGAAAACCATGATGATGGCCCAGCGTCTGTACGAAGCCGGCTACATCACTTATATGCGTACCGACTCCACCAACCTCTCGGCTGATGCCGTGACGATGGCGCGTACTTATATTGAAGGCGAATTCGGCAAGAAGTACCTGCCGGAAACCCCGAACGTCTACAGCAGCAAGGAAGGCGCACAAGAGGCTCACGAAGCGATTCGTCCGTCTGACGCCAATACCGAGCCAAGCAAGCTGTCGGGCATGGAGCGTGATGCCGAGCGGCTTTACGAGCTGATCTGGCGCCAGTTCCTCGCCTGCCAGATGCTGCCGGCCCAATACCTGTCGACCACGGTCACCGTCGGTGCCGGTGACTTCGAGTTGCGCGCCAAGGGCCGCATCCTGAAGTTCGACGGCTACACCCGTGTCATGCCGCAAATCACCAAGCCTGGCGATGACGACGTGCTGCCGGACATGGCCCAGGGCGACGCGATGAAGCTGATCAAGCTTGATCCGACCCAGCACTTCACCAAGCCGCCGGCGCGTTACTCGGAAGCGAGCCTGGTAAAGGAAATGGAAAAACGCGGCATCGGTCGTCCTTCGACCTACGCTGCGATCATTTCGACCATCCAGGACCGCGGCTACGTGGCGCTGCACAACCGTCGTTTCTATTCGGAAAAGATGGGCGACATCGTCACCGAGCGTCTGGCCGAGAGCTTCTCCAATCTCATGGACTACGGCTTCACCGCCGGCATGGAAGAGAATCTCGATGACGTGGCCCAGGGCGAGCGCGACTGGAAAAACGTGCTCGACGAGTTCTACGGCGACTTCAAGAAGAAACTCGAAGTGGCCGAAAGCGCCGAAGGCGGCATGCGCGCCAACCAGCCGGTAATGACTGATATTCCATGTGTGGTGTGCGGTCGTCCGATGCAGATTCGTACTGCATCGACTGGCGTGTTCCTCGGTTGCTCGGGCTACAGCCTGCCGCCGAAAGAACGCTGCAAGGCCACCGTCAACCTGGTGCCGGGCGACGAAATCGCTGCGGACGACGAGGGCGAGTCGGAGTCGCTGGTTCTGCGCGGCAAGCACCGTTGCCCGATCTGCAGCACGGCGATGGACGCTTACCTGCTCGACGAGAAGCGCAAGCTGCACATCTGCGGTAACAACCCGGATTGCGCAGGCTACGAGATCGAAGAGGGCGCTTACCGCATCAAGGGCTACGAAGGTCCGAGCCTGGAATGCGACAAGTGCGGCAGCGAGATGCAGCTCAAGACCGGCCGTTTCGGCAAGTTCTTCGGTTGCACCAACGCAACCTGCAAGAACACCCGCAAGCTGCTGAAAAGCGGTGATGCGGCGCCGCCGAAGATGGATCCGGTGAAGATGCCTGAGCTCAAATGCGAAAAGGTCAACGACACCTATATCCTGCGTGACGGTGCTTCCGGCCTGTTCCTGGCGGCCAGCCAGTTCCCGAAAAACCGCGAGACCCGTGCGCCATTGGTCGTCGAGATCGTGCCGCACAAGGATGAGATCGATCCGAAGTACCACTTCCTCTGCGAAGCACCGAAGAAAGATCCTGACGGTCTGCCAGCAGTGATCCGTTACAGCCGCAAGACCAAAGAGCAATACGTGCAGACGGAAGTCGACGGTAAGCCGACTGGCTGGAAAGCGTATTACGATGGTGGCAAGTGGACGGTTGAAGACAAGCGTCCAGCAGCCAAGGCTTAAAAGCCGCTGCACATAAAAAGGCCGCATGACAACCCTCGGGTTTTCATGCGGCCTTTTTGTTTTGGGCTTGCGGTGAGCTTGGGTGATCCATGACACTGTCAGACCTGCGTGAAGCAATTATTTCGTTGTGGAGGCTGCCGTTATGGCCCACGAACTCTATACCCGTACCAACCAGAAAATTTATTTCGCCGGCTTGTCGCTGGAAGCGCTCGCCAAGGCCGAAGAGGGGCGAGCGATGAACTCCCTGGCGCTGATTCAGGCCGGTCGCGAATCGGCGTTGTTTCACCTGTACGGGGCGCTGTTGGGGCTGTGCCATGAAATCGCCGGTTTCTATCGCTTGCCTCAGGCCAATGCGCCACGGGCAGAGATGCTGCTGACCCGCGAAGTACTCGAAACCATCGCTATTCCGGAAATGGCCGAGATGGTCGAGTTGGCGCAAAACCCTGAAACCTGGCTGGCCAAGCTGCTGTCGGCTTATGCCGCACTGTTTCAACCGCCTCGTGCTCCACACAAGCCCAAGGGTGATGTGACGCAGCCGCTTATTCTGGCCGTCAACCTGGACGAAGAAGAGGCGTCTGAAGAGCTGAGCCGGGAAGAACTGGAGAGCTGGCGCCAGAATCTGAAAAGCTTGGCGATCCGGTTTCGCGACGGGCTGAACGAGTGCTGAAAGATTGAGTGCTCGGTGAATGGTCCGCTCAAGGAAGCGTGATGTCAGAAATTTCTCTTCGTGATGGCATCTGGTCAAGATCCTGAGCGAAGCTTGGCCGATGCCTATATAATCCCTGCCTTTCGTGGAGAACAGTCCTTTATGCCAACGTCCTTTCTAGAAATTGTCGAGTTACCAGACGGCCGAATCGAGCTGCGTAGGGCCGAGGACGAGGGTTCTCTGGTTACTTTGGATTTCTCCGAGGATGCCAAGGCTTTCCTGCAAGGCCAGCACGTGGAAGTCGCCAAGGCGATGTTGAGCGTCGGTGTTCAGATGGCAGGACGCCTGGTTGAAGGCGAATTTGATAAGGAAGAGGGGCCACGGGTTCTTCATTGATCCCGCCCGTCGGATTTTGCGGATACCTCTACAGACCGGCTTCTCTATCCTTGGAGAAGCCCCGCGCTGCTCGGCGCGCATAGTGTTTTTCAGTTAACCCAGTCGAATATTCAGACTTTGCGCGTCCCCAGTACGGGCGGCGCTGATCAGCTGTTGCCGCGACGATGTACTCAACGGGTTTAGCCAGCTGACGACCGTATGGCTGCGGCCAAGTCGCAAAGCTTCACAGGTCAGCTGCTGAGCGCTCTGTGTGCCGCGTGGTTGCAGCAGCAGAATGCGTTCACGGTTCAGGCCGGCGTCTCGCAGCCAGGCCTGGGTCAGGCTGGCGGGCGGGGCGATCAGAGTCAGCCAGCGAGCGTCCTGATCCTGGCTCAGCTCCCTGAGGATTGGTGCCAGAAGGTTCAGGCAGTTCCCGGCCGCGCCACGCAATGACAGCTCGCTGAAGACTTCGGGCTCGGCGCTCCAGGGCGACTCGACCACTTCTTTCAGGATTGGCGCCATAGGCTGCGCCATGAACGCCTCGAACAACGGCAGTTGGGCTTGCTGTGAAGTGTGTGGGAACTGCATAAAGCCTCCTTTAGCGGCGAATCACGCCGACGCTCAAGCCTTCGATCACCAGTTCCTGATCTTTCAGGTTGACTTCGATAGGGGCGAATTCAGGGTTTTCGGCAATCAGCCAGACTTTGCTGCCGTCGCGCTTGAAGCGCTTGACGGTCACTTCGTCGCCAATCCGCGCCACCACGATCTGACCGTTACGGGCTTCGCGGGTGGTATGGACGGCCAGCAGGTCTCCGTCGAAAATGCCGACATCCTTCATGCTCATGCCATGGACCCGCAACAGATAGTCAGCGCGAGGGTGGAAGAACGAAGGGTTGATGTTGCAGGATTCTTCGATGTGCTGCTGGGCGAGGATCGGAGCGCCCGCTGCCACTCGGCCGATGATCGGCAGGGTAGATTCGTCGGCCTTGGCTTCGAAGCCGGGGATGCGAATGCCGCGGGAGGCGCCCGGGGTCATCTCGATCGCGCCCTTGCGGGCCAGTGCCTTGAGGTGTTCTTCCGCCGCGTTGGGCGACTTGAAGCCCAGTTCCTGAGCGATTTCCGCGCGGGTTGGCGGGTAGCCGTTGTCTTCGAGGCAACGTTTGATGAAGGCCAGAATCTCTGCTTGGCGTGGCGTCAGCTTTAGCATATTGATCGCTCTGTCTTTTTATACAGTGACTGGGATTATATACAGTGAACCGGTCTTGGCAATGCCCCTTTTTTGCCGGCCGCTGGACGGTCATTCAGCTCGCCGATTGAAGCGCCAGTGTTGTATGGTTAAATAGCTGACCGACCATTCCCAAAACGAACCGCCAGACTTGACAAGGCCTGGGCTGAAACGTATGTTTCAAACAAGTGTTTGTCAGGCGGAGTAGCCATGGCCCAGTCGGAAACCGTTGAACGCATTCTCGATGCTGCCGAGCAATTGTTCGCGGAAAAAGGTTTCGCTGAAACCTCGTTGCGTCTGATCACCAGCAAGGCCGGTGTCAATCTGGCGGCGGTGAACTATCACTTCGGATCGAAGAAGGCGCTGATTCAAGCGGTCTTCTCGCGTTTTCTCGGGCCATTCTGCCTCAGTCTCGATAAAGAGCTAGAGCGCCGTCAGGCCAAACCCGAGAACAAACCGACCCTCGAAGAATTGCTAGAGATCCTCGTCGAGCAAGCCCTGGTGGTGCAACCACGCAGCGGCAACGACCTTTCCATCTTCATGCGTTTGCTGGGGCTGGCTTTCAGTCAGAGCCAAGGGCACTTGCGTCGTTATCTGGAAGACATGTACGGCAAGGTTTTCCGCCGCTACATGCTGCTGGTCAACGAAGCCGCGCCACGCATTCCTCCGATCGAACTGTTCTGGCGCGTGCACTTCATGCTAGGTGCCGCGGCGTTCAGCATGTCGGGGATCAAGGCCTTGCGCGCGATTGCCGAGACCGATTTCGGCGTCAACACTTCCATCGAGCAAGTGATGCGTCTGATGGTGCCATTCCTGGCCGCGGGCATGCGTGCCGAAACCGGCGTCACCGACTCCGCCATGGCTACCGCACAGTTGCGTCCACGCAGCAAATCGACCCCGGTGGCCGCCAAGGTTTAACCGCACACGGGTGGGCGCGGCAGCTGACATCCGCTAAGCTAGCCGCCCATGCCGACTCTCGTTTTGAACCCCCTCATTGATATCGCCGACCTGCCGGGCTCAGCCCATGGCGGCGAATTCGTGCGAGCCGGGTTTATCATATTCAAGGAATTTCCATGACTGCTGGCCTGCAAGGCTCGTTGATGGTGGACGTCGCCGGTACCTGGCTGACGTCTGAAGATCGCCAATTGTTGCGCCAGCCCGAAGTGGGCGGCCTGATCATTTTTGCCCGCAATATCGAACATCCGCGTCAGGTGCGTGAGCTGAGTGCCGCGATCCGCGCCATTCGTCCCGATCTGCTGCTGGCGGTCGACCAGGAGGGCGGTCGGGTTCAGCGGCTGCGTCAGGGCTTCGTGCGACTGCCCGCCATGCGCGCCATCGCCGACAACCCGAATGCCGAATACCTGGCCGAGCAGTGCGGCTGGATCATGGCGACCGAAGTGCTTGCGGTCGGTCTCGACCTGAGCTTCGCCCCGGTGCTGGACCTGGACTACCAACGCAGCGCCGTTGTCGGCACCCGTTCGTTCGAAGGTGATCCCGAGCGCGCAGCCTTGCTCGCCGGTGCATTCATCCGTGGCATGAACAGCGCCGGGATGGCTGCCACCGGCAAGCATTTCCCTGGTCATGGTTGGGCCGAGGCTGATTCCCATGTTGCGATTCCCAACGACGAGCGCAGCCTCGAAGAGATCCGCGCCAACGACCTGGTGCCGTTCGCACGATTGAGCAAGCAATTGGCCGCCGTCATGCCGGCCCACGTTATTTATCCACAAGTCGATTCCCAGCCTGCCGGCTTCTCCCGTCGCTGGTTGCAGGACATCCTGCGCGGCGAGCTGCAGTTCGATGGCGTGATCTTCAGTGACGACCTGTCGATGGCCGGTGCGCACGTGGTGGGCGATGCCGCCAGTCGCATCGAAGCGGCATTGACCGCCGGTTGCGACATGGGCCTGGTGTGCAACGACCGCGCGGCTGCCGAGTTGGCTTTGAGTGCCGCCCAGCGGTTGAAGGTCAAGCCTTCGGCGCGTATCGCGCGGATGCGTGGGCAGGCGTACGCCAGCACCGAATACCGTCAAGACCCGCGCTGGCTGACGGCCGTCGGCGCGCTCAAAGAAGCTCAATTGATTGATTAAGGACTTTTCGTTATGACGGTTTACGCGATTATCGGTGGCACCGGCCTGACTCAACTCGAAGGCTTGAGCATTCGTCAGTCATTGGCGGTGGACACTCCTTACGGTGCGCCTTCGGCCGAGGTGCAGATCGGTGAGTACGCCGGCAAGGAAGTGCTGTTTCTCGCACGTCACGGCCACCCGCACCGCTTCCCGCCGCATCAGGTGAACTACCGCGCCAATCTGTGGGCCTTGAAGCAGGCCGGAGCTGAAGCGATTCTCGCGGTCAACGCCGTGGGCGGGATTCATGCCGCGATGGGCACCGGGCATTTCTGCGTGCCGCATCAATTGATCGACTACACCAGCGGTCGCGAACACACCTATTTCGCCGATGACCTGGAACACGTTACACACATCGACTTCAGCTATCCCTACAGCGAACCCCTGCGTCAGCGATTAATCGCGGCGTTGGCGGCTGAAGGCGTCGGCTATAGCAGCCATGGCGTGTACGCCTGCACTCAAGGGCCACGTCTGGAAACAGTTGCTGAAATCGCGAGGCTGGAACGTGACGGTTGTGACATCGTCGGCATGACCGGTATGCCGGAAGCCGCATTGGCACGCGAGCTGGAACTGGATTACGCCTGTCTGGCGCTGGTGGTGAACCCGGCGGCGGGCAAATCGACGGCGGTGATTACCATGGCCGAGATTGAACAGGCACTGCATGATGGCATGGGCAAAGTGAAGTCGACGTTGGCGCGGGTATTGAAAGGCTAAGCTCGACACTCTCGAGCGCCAGTCTCGACGGGCTGCTGGCGAGCAATCGGTTGTTGATCGATGCGGCGATGCCGGCCATCGACTATCTGGCCGATCGCCAAGGCAACGAAGGGCTGATCATCCTCGCCAATTCCGACGCCACCATCCTCGCCGTCGAAGGTCGCGCCGACCGTCTCAAGGGCAGCGGCCTGCAAGACATCACCCTTGGCGCAGGGGCATGGTCTGGCCGTCCGCGGCCTCGACCCAGTCTCCGCCGATGAGCATGCGCGGTGCGCGCTGGATGAACGCCGAGGTGGCGGGAAGCAGATAAGGGAGGGGCATGGCAAGACCTCTTGTTGTGCGTGAAAACGGGGGCTTGCTCACTGTTTGGCAATGGCTGTGCCAAGTGTCGGGAAGGGGCTGATAGCTCAGTGACAGCCGGGTTTTGAGTGATGCGAGGGGAGGGCGAAGCCCTTGGAGGTGTCGCAAATCGCGGCAGCCCGTTGAGACGACGAGCAACCTGTCACAGCCTTGAGACACCCGCTATTGAGGATTAGAATTTTCAAGCTAAAGGGTGAAATGACGGAACATTTGCCCGGCATCCATCTGGCGCGAGGGAGGTAGCGATGTTTCTATCACCCCTGGAAATCCAAAACATCATCGAGCAAAGTTTTCTGCCCGCCGTGTGCACCTGCAGCATGGAGGCGGACCAGTTCCTGACGATTCGGGTCTGCGATTGCATGACCGGCAAAGTGGATCTGGTGGCCACTCACATTCCGGTGTGGACACTGGACAGCCCCCATGCAATTGCTTCGCTGGTGGCTGATATGCGGTTGGAAATCGAGGCTCACAAAGGCGTTCACCCGACGTTCTACAGCTGAACCGATGTCACGCCGCACCTGTCGATGGTGCGGCGTGCGTCTGTCATGTCAGGACGGGATTTTTCGGGAAATCTCATCGAACGTGTCGCTGTCTACAGCTGCCAGCAACCTTCTTCCATCCTTGAGTGTGGCCAGAAAGGTTACCTCGGTTTCCTTGCCAGCCAACATGAAGCCGGCAATTGCGCCGATAGGCCCCAGCAACATGGCCCCCGCCACGCCGAAGCCGATGACATCCTTGATGTTGTTGATCGAATCCTCGTTGGCCACTTCTACACTCTTGAACAATGAGAGCGGGAGGGTGATGCCGGGCCACGGGTGAAGCGACGTCCTGAGCGTGAAAACGCCGTCTGTGTACTCTCCATCACCCTGCAGAAAGTCCCCCGCCAGGACCGTTATGCTTGCCATGTTCTTACCCTCTGACTGGCAATCGGTGAACCCACATTTCGCGCCTGCACTGGAGCATCGTCAATCGCCGGGCGATGAAGTGTTCCGGCCGGGGGCCTCTATGCTTGTCTCACACTGCAACAGGTATCGCGATATTGGACGCGGGCGATCTCGTTCAGACGCGCCCATAAGCCAGTTATTTCAAGTAACTGATTGATTTTTATAGTGATCGTTAAGCTGGCTCGCGGCGCCCTCAAGAACGCCGCAGCATCAAGCCTCAGGCACCGGACAACTCAAATCCCCTTCCTTACACTTCAAGTAAGTCTTGAGCGCTTCGACCCGCGCCTTGGTCAGCGCCGTGGTGCAGTTGCTATAGATCAGCGGATAGACACTGCCACCTTCCACCCCGGACGCCGAGAACTTGCACTCGGCATCGCGAAACGCAATCCATGAGCGCTGGGCACTGACCAACAGCTTCTTGGCGTCAGGGCTGTCCTTCAATCGCGTGGTGATCTGTTGGTAAAGCGCATTCAGCTCCTTGTCGGCCGCTTTGTTCTGCTGCGCCGCGCACTGATTCATCGTTGTCTGGTCGGTGGCGTTGTCGCAGTCCAGAGCATGCGCGAGGGGGGAGAACAGCAGCGGTGTCAGCGCCAGGAGAAAACGTGGGGGCATGGGAGTTCTCGTTGTGACAAATGAAAAGATGAGGTTGCAGTGTAGCGAAGACGCGGGCTTCAGCTTGTAGAAAGGACGCCTGAAGCCGCGAGTAATTGGTCCGCACAGGCCTGGATGTCAGCGCGCATGTGCAACTTCGCCAGCCAGCCTTCAGGGATGGCTTGCACACCGTAGTGAGCCCCGGCCAACTGACCGACGATGGCGGCAGTGGTATCGGCGTCGTCGCCCAGGTTCGCAGCTTCGAGGATGGCGGCTGCAAAACTGTCCGTATGGTGAAAACACCACAAGGCCGCTTCCAGTGATGCAACGCAGTAGCCGCTGCCTTGGATATCGTCCCTGGATTTTGCGAGGTAATCGCCTCGGGCGATGCTCGTGACCTTTGGTTCCAGGAACGTCGTCTCTGGCAGGCGCTGCAAATCCGGCTTGGGCGTGCCTTGCAATGCCTTGTGGATCAGTTCGGCAAGCAACTGACAGCATTCAAGTGCCTCCGGTGCCGCATGAGTAGTGCGCGAGCTGTCTACAGAAAACATCCTGATCCGGTCGCGATCGGGAAAGTAGTACAACACGACTGGCGCTAGCCGCATCAGCGAGCCGTTGCCCGCTGAGAACGGATCTGCAGAACCTGCAAATGGCTCGCCGGTTTCCTGATAACGAGCCAGCGCTTCACGTACGGTCATGCCAATGTCGAAGCATTCGCCGGTCGAACTCAGGTAACCCCATTGCCACCAGTTGAGGTAACGGCCCATCTGGTCAGCCGCATCAAAACCTTTTTTGTTCAGCAGACTTTCAGCCAGGCAAAGTGCCATGGATGTGTCATCGGTCCATTGCCCCGGCTTCAGATTGAACGGGCCGCCGCCAACCATATCGGTCAGGGGATCGAACGAGCCGCGTGGCTGGAATTCGACGCTGGTGCCGATAGCATCTGCGCAAGCAAGCCCTAACAGGGTTGCGCGATAACGCTCCGTGAGTGAAGGCTGCATGAATCTTCCTTGTAAGGTTGCACGTCGTTGCAAACGTTAGCAGTTTCAATCCGTTGACTGTGCCTTTCAAACCAGAACTTATGGCCAGAATCGAGGCCGAATATTTCAGGTACGGTTGATTGCGGCACCTGTTTGATACAACTTTTAGGTTGGTCTTCTGGTCTTTACGGGCCTACTGTTCAATACAGGAGGTGACTTATGAACCCAGCATCAGATCGCATCGAAAGGAAGATCCTGCTCAAGGCGCCGCGCTCGCGGGTCTGGCGCATGCTGGCCAATGCCGAAATGTTCGGACAATGGTTCGGCGTGGCACTCGAAGGCAAGCGCTTTGTCGCCGGCGAGTGGACCCAGGGGCAGATTACGTATCCTGGTTATGAGCACTTGTTGTGGAATGTACTGGTGGAGCGGGTCGAGCCGGAGCGGGTGTTTTCGTTTCGCTGGCACCCGTATGCGGTGGAGCCGGAAGTCGATTACTCTCAGGAGCCCACCACGCTGGTGAAATTCGAACTCCAGGACATGGACGAAGGCACGCTGTTGACGGTCGTCGAGTCCGGTTTCGATCACATTCCTCAGTCGCGCAGGCTCAAGGCTTTCCGCATGGACAGCCGTGGCTGGGATGAGCAGATGAACAATATCGAACAGTTCCTGGCAGAAAACACCAAGGCCCACGAGCGTCAGGGAAGTTGATGGCTGCAAGCCGCGAAATTCGCGGCTTCGGCCCATGATGGTGGATACGTCTAAGGGTTTTCGGAAGGGCGGCTATGGCGAATGTCTTACACGTGGTAGTAGCTATATCGTCTATTGCTGATTGGATCCGAAGCGTAATCTAGCCCCATCAACTGAAGCACAGGAAGTGCTCAGGGTCACGGATGATCGACCATAAGCAAGGATTGCTGCCGACAGGGAGTCGATATGGTCTTGGGAAAACCCGCTTCGGCGGGTTTTTTTTCGTCTGCAGAGAACTGCGACCGATCTCCCGTACCTGTACCCGTACTAGTAGCAGCTGCCGAAGGCTGCGTTCGGCTGCGAAGCAGTCGTAGACCATACAACCCCGGTGTACCTGAAAGACCGCAGCGCCTGAGTTTGCGACTGCTTCGCAGCCGAACGCAGCCTTCGGCAGCTGCTACAGGGGCTGCTTTCAGGTGCTGAATGGTCAATGGCTTACACGCAGCCGCTGTTATGTCGTCTTTTGAAGCTTCGTCGATGTGTTTAATCTGGATCCATCAACTGAACACAGGACGTGTTCAGGATCACGGATGATCGACCATACGCCAGGATGGCTACCGACAGGATGTCGTAATGGTCTTGAGAAACCCGCTTAGGCGGGTTTTTTTATGGGTGTCCGAAAAGTCCGTCAGATGTCCACGACTTCACGCAGAGTCTCCAGGGCGCGCTTCAACACGTCGAGGCTGATCGATCCCATGGCCACCCGCAGTGCAGGAGGCACATGAGTGGTCGTGGCAAAGGGATCGGCGCTGGTCACCTGCACACCTTTACGTTCCAGCTCGGCAACCACCGTTTCGGCCCGCAAGCCTTCGGGCAATCTGAGCCAGAGGTAGTAGGAAGCGGGATGCGCCACCAGTTCGCAGCTTTTCAGGATCTGCCGAGCCAGGTCCTGTCGCTGCCGGGCGTCCAGGCGCTTTTGCTCTTCTAGGTTGTCGACTTCGCCGCTATCGATCCAGCGGCAGGCCAGCGCGACGGTCAGCGACGGGGTGCTCCATGTCGACACGCGGATGGCTTGCTCCAGCGCCGGCATCATCGCTTTCGGTGCAACGATGAAACCGATGCGCAGGCCCGAGGCAACGCTTTTCGACAGGCCGCTGATGTACAGCGTGCGCTGCGGGGCCAGGGTAAACAGCGGTTTGGGTGCCGGTTCTGCGAGGAAGGCATAGGCGCCGTCTTCGATGATCAGAAAGTCGTATCGTTCGGCCAATTGCACCAGGCGCTCACGGTCGGCGATGGACATCACCGTCCCCAGCGGATTGTGCATCGTCGGCATGCTGTAGAGCGCCCGCACGGGACGCCGCTTGCACAGTGCTTCCAGGGCGTCGAGGTCGGTGTGCCCGGCGATTTGCGGCAGGGCTTCGAGGTCCAGCCGATGGGCCTGGGCCAGGGTTTTCAGGCCGGGGTAGGTGAGGGCGTCGAGGGCCAGAATATCTCCCGGCTTGAGCAGTGCCATCAGCGTCACGGCAAGACCTTGCTGGGCGCCGTTGACGATCAGCACCTGATCGCCCCCCACCCGAATGTCCCGATTGCGTAAATGCCGGGCCGCCGTCTGCCGTTCATGCGGCCGCCCGCCCTGAGGCGCGGAATGCAATAGCGCATCGATATCCCCGGAGGCGGCGATCGCTCGCAAACCCTCGCGCAATAACTCGTCCTGACCGGGTACCGACGGGTAATTGAAGGTCAGGTCCACCATGCCGACGCCCAGTGGTTGCTGTTCCAATCCCAGACCGCGTGGCAAGGATGTGTCGCGCACAAAGGTGCCACGGCCGGTCTCGCCGACCACCAGGCCGATCGCCTCCAACTCGTGATAGACCCGCAATGCCGTGGCCAGGGCGATCCGTTCGCTCTGCATCAACGCGCGAATGGTCGGCAGTTGCGTGGCGGGTGGCAGTTCACCGCTGCGAATCTTCCCGGCGAACTGATCCACCAGGCGTTTGTAGCGAATACGGGTCATGGGCGAGCGCTCTTTGTATCTGGATCAATTTTTTGTTTGTATCAGATTGGCACTCTAATCTACAGGCTTTCCAGGACGGAGACTTCGCTGTGATTGACCCTGCGACCTTATCGATTTTCGTCGGCGCGGTGATGCTGTTGCTGCTGTCACCCGGACCGAACATGGCCTTCGTCATCAGCCATGGTGCCAGTTATGGCTGGCGCGGCGGTGTGGCGTCGGGATTGGGCATTGGCCTGGCCGATCTGATCCTGACCGCGCTGACCGCGATGGGGGTTACGGCACTGGTTGCCAGTTGGCCGCCGGCCTTCGACCTGATCCGTTATGCCGGCGTCCTGTACCTGCTGTGGCTGGCGTTCAAGGCGTTGCAAAAGCCATCGGCCAGCGGCACGTCGGATGTTGCGCAGGTGCCGCTCAAGACCCTGCTGATCCGGGCGATGCTCAACAGCCTGCTGAACCCCAAGGCCTTGCTGTTTTTCATGGTGTTCCTGCCGCAATTCGTTAACGCGCAACGAGGCTCGATTGCCGTACAGCTGGTGCTGCTGGGCATGGTGCTGACCCTGGTCAGTGGCGTGTTTCACACCCTGCTCGGGGTTTTCGGCAGCACGGTCAGCCGGCGTATTTCCAGCACGTCGACATTCGCCAAATGGCAGTCATTGGGGCTGGCCGCGGTATTGCTGTTGCTCGCCGTCCGGTTGGCCCTGATGACGCGTCCGGCCTGACTCATTCGCTGAAAAGGAACCTCTGCATGTACATCGCATCGTTTATCTACAAACCCGGGCAACGGGACGAGGAGTTCAACCGGTTGAGCACGTTGATCGACGAAGTCGCGATCAGCATCGAAGGGTTCGTCGGTACCCAGTCCTGGTGCTCGGCCGATGGCGAGCTAGTCAACGCCAGTTACTACTGGCAGGACGAAGCCTCTATCCGGGAATTCGCCAGCCATCCCAAGCACCTGGAGGCCAAGCGTCAGTACCGCAAGTGGTATGCGGGTTATCAAGTGGTGATCGCTAAAGTGGAGCGGGCTTATGGCGATGACTCGTTCGAGCTGTTTGTGCCGAATGGCCGGCGTGCGGCGAATGCTTGAGCGAGGTTTTCCGCGACGGATTCCCGGCGTGAGTGACTGGCTGCGGGGGGATAGCCCCCCGCGGCCATCTCTTTCACTGGAGGTCGAGTTTCGCCGCTGCACGTTCGGTGATTTCCGTACGTAATTTCAACGACCCGGCAGCGCGTTTACGGGCTTCCTCCAGCACGCTGGCTGGCGCTGTCTCGGGGCTGCCCGACGCAAACGGTGGTGCCGGGGCGTATTCCAGCTGCAATTGCACCAGTTGCGCGGTGTCCTTATCGAACAATTCAGCGGCCAGGGTCAGGGCAAAATCGATCCCTGCGGTGATCCCGCCACCGGTCAGCAGATTGCCGTCGCGCACCACCCGATCCTTCACCGGAATCGCCCCCAACAGCCCGAGCAACTCGTGATACGCCCAGTGAGTGGTGGCGCGCTTGCCCTTGAGCAGCCCCGCCGCGCCAAGCACCAGGGCACCGGTGCAGACCGAGGTGACATACCGCGCCGTGGCGGCCTGAGTCTTGATGAAGGCCAGGGTTTGTTCATCCTCCATCAATGGGCCGACGCCGCCACCTCCGGGAATGCAGATCACATCCAGCGGCGGGCAATCGTCGAAGGTGATGGTCGGTTTCAACACCAGCCCGGTACTTGCGGTGACGGGCACCAGGTCCTTCCAGATCAGGTGCACCTTCACGTCCGGCAGCGAGGCCAGCACGTCATAAGGGCCGGTCAGGTCCAGTTGTTGAACCTGTGGAAACAACAGTAAACCGATCTGCAACGTCATGGCGTTTTTCTCCTGATTGGGGTGGACGGCTTCACTGTAGGCTCGTAGGATTTGGCGAATACGCCAATAACCCCACGAATTACGCCAATCATGCCGAACCACCCGAAAACCATTCATGTGCTGGCCTTCGCCAACGTGCAAGTGCTCGATGTCACCGGGCCGTTGCAGGTGTTTGCCTCAGCCAACGACATTGCCCGCCAGCAAGGTCTGCCGCCGCCCTATGCGCCGTCAGTGATTGCCAGCGGTGGCGGGGCGGTGATGTCGTCGGCGGGGTTGGCACTGTTGGCGGAGCCGCTGCCGGATCGGGGCAGCGACACCTTGATCATTGCCGGTGGCTGGGGCGTTTACGCGGCAGCGCAGGACGCGTCGCTGGTGGGGTGGGTGCGTGAGCATGCGCGAGATTGCCGGCGGGTATCGTCGGTGTGTACCGGGGCGTTTTTGCTGGCGGCCAGCGGCTGGCTTGATGGTCGACGGGTGGTGACGCACTGGACCCGTTGCGAGCAATTGGCGCAGCAGCATCCCAAACTGCAGGTCGAACCCAACCCGATCTTCATCAACGACGGTCCGGTCTGGACCTCGGCCGGGGTTACCGCAGGCATTGACCTGGCGCTGGCCATGGTCGAACAAGACCTCGGCCGAACCATGGCCCTCGAAGTCGCCCGGCAACTGGTGGTGTTTCTCAAGCGTCCGGGGGGCCAGTCGCAGTTCAGCGTGATCCTGTCTTTGCAAAAAGAAGGCAACCGATTCGACGAGCTTCACGCCTGGATCAGCGAAAACCTCACCAAGGACCTCGGTATTCCGACCTTGGCCTTGCAGGCCGGGATGAGCGAGCGCAGCTTCGTCCGTCACTACCGCGCCGACACTGGCCAGACCCCGGCACGAGCCATCGAACTGATTCGGGTCGAGACCGCGCGACGACTGCTCAGCGACACCGGCGTACCGATCAAACGGGTCGCGGTGCAATGCGGGTTTGGCAGCGAAGAGACCCTGCGCCGCAGTTTTCTGCGGGCCATGGGTGTAACACCGCAGGCTTATCGCGAGCGGTTTTCCGTCAGCCCTTCAGCAGATCCAGTATTGCCCTGAGCGTCGCCTCGGGTGCTTCCTCGGGAATGTTATGCCCGACGCCCGCCAACACTCGGCGTTCGTAGGGGCCGGTAAAATGCTCGGCGTCTTCATCGACTTCAGGCGCGGGCCCCACACCGTCATCGGCACCGCACAGGGAAATTGTCGGCACGCTGATTGCCGGTTGTCGGGTCAGCGCTTCTTCCATCCACTCCAGCGCCGGGTCGCCAGGCGCATACGTGAACCGGTGCCGGTACGAGTGAATCACTACGTCGACGAAATCCGGATTATCGAAGGCTGGCGCGCTCAAGGGATATCGTTCGGCATTTTGCGCCCAGGTCGGTGACCACAGGCGCCAGAGCAGTTCGCACAGGGCCCGGCGGTTTTGGGTCAAGCCTTCCACGCCGCGCGGGGTGTGGAAGTAATACTGATACCAGAGACGATGTTCAGTCTGCGGATCCAGAGGCTGGGTGGAGCGGGGAATGTTCTGCAGGTTGTAACCGTCCCCGGTCACCAGGCAGCGCACCCGCTCCGGCCTTAGCGCCGCGACAATGCACGCCGCCCGACCGCCCCAGTCATAACCGCACAGCGCGGCCTGTTTGATGGCGAGGGCGTCCATCAGGTCCAGCAAATCCTGGGCGAGAGCGGCCTGCTGACCAGAGCGCAGGGTGGCGGGGGAGTTGAAACGGGTCGGGCCGTAGCCGCGCAGGTACGGGACGATCACGCGGTAGCCCTTTGCGGCGAGGGCTGGAGCGATGTCGTCATAGGCGCGGGGGGAGTAGGGGAAGCCGTGCAGAAGAATGATCGGGTCGCCGGTGCTGGGGCCGTGTGTTTCGCAGGCAATATCGAGGTTTGGCGTCAGGACATGTTGGGTCTGCATTCGATGCTCCATGGGCTGTCTATCAACGGCTGATTCAGATCGACCCGGGCCCGTTCCTCAGGTTTCCACGTCCATCTGATTGAAGTACTTCGACCGGTCCGGCGTATACGTCACGACCATTTTGGTCCTGGAACAGGTCAGCGCCCGTTCTGCGCTCAGATCAATATCCAGATCTTCCCCGCGTAATCCTTGCCATTGGGCGAGGTATTTCAGGGATCCGTATTTTTCAAGTTTCTTCAGGCTGCGGCTGACGCCACCTTTCCAACCCAGCACCGGGAGTTCGCCGGTGAGGCATTGGTGGGCGAGGTCGGGGAAGCGGGCGGCGCGCTGACGGCCGATTTCCCAGCATTTGATCAGGCCTTTGTCGGGGCCTTCCCACAGTTCAGTCCGATTCAGGCCTGATCGGAGTGGGACGTTGATGCTGCGATGGATGCGCTGGGTCATTCTGGTTCCTTGAATTCGGGTTTTGTTGGACAGCTCCGCTGTGCCCGTTGAGCGTGGATGGTAGGGATGGATGTAGGTGCTGGCAACAAGGTATTTCCGGATGTAGGAATCAGTTACCAGGTGTTGATTGGGCTGGTTTGTTTAGTGAATGTAGGCGATTGGCCTACACACTGTTGTGGCGAGGGGGCTTGCCCCCGTTCGGCTGCGCAGCAGTCGCTAAGCCAGTAAATACGGTGCTTCTGGAGGAATGTGGTTGAGCATTCGAGGGGCCGCTACGCGACCCAACGGGGGCAAGCCCCCTCGCCACGGGAGGTCATTCCTGCCAGGCAGAGTGTGTTTAAGTTCATCGCGGGTAGGTCTTGATCCTACAAAAAGTGTCGTAAAAGTGGATATTTCCGACGAGTTTTGGCGGTGGTCACAACGGCGATGCCGAAGCCAGCGCCCCCCACAGTTGAACGGTATACATCTGTAGGAGCGAGGCTTGCCCGCGAAGCAGTCACCTCATTCTCAAGGCTGCCAGACGTTTTTCTCCCCGCTCAGCTTCCTGTTCAGAAAGCTCGCCGCGCTGATCAGCGCCAGATGCGTCAATGCTTGCGGAGTGTTGCCCAAGTGTCGGGCGTGGCTGTCGAACTCTTCGGCGTACAACCCCAACGGGTTGGCATACTTCAGCAATTGCTCGAACTCCAGATGCGCCTTTTCCACCTGGCCGGCGCGGGCCAGGCATTCGACGTACCAGAACGAGCAGGCGGCGAAGGCGCCTTCGGTGCCGGGCAGGCCGTCGATCTGGCTGTCGTCGTTGCGGTAGCGGTAGACCATGCCCGCGCGCACCAGGTGTTTCTCGATGGCTTCGAGGGTCGCGATCCAGCGCGGATCCTTGGCGCTGACGAAGCGCACCAGCGGCATCAGCAGCATCGAGCCGTCGAGGCCGGTGCCGCCGATGTGCTGGACGAAATGCCCGCGTTCTTCGTTCCAGAAGTTGCTCCAGATGTCGGCGTAGATCGCTTGACGGGTTTGGTCCCAACGGGCGAACGGGGCGGGCAGCGAGCGTTTGGAGGCCAGCCGGATGGCCCGATCCAGCGCCACCCAGCACATCAGTCGCGAGTGCAGGAAATGATGCTGCTCGCCGCGCATTTCCCAGATGCCAACGTCCTTTTGCTGCCAGGTTTCGCAGACCTGATCGACCACTTCCACGGTGTGTTTCCAGCCCTCATGGGAGATCGCTTCACCGTACTTGTTGACCAGGTACACCGCGTCCATCAGCTCGCCGAAGATGTCGAGCTGGATTTGATCATAAGCCTGATTGCCGATGCGTACCGGCGTCGCGCCGCCATGGCCGGACAGGTGCGAAAGTTCGGTTTCCGGCAGTTCCTGGCGGCCATCGATAGCGTAGAGAATATTGAGTTTCATCGGTTTACCACGGCAATCACTGACCCTGCCACGCAGCCAGCGCATGTAGGCGTTGGCTTCCTCGACGAAGCCCAGGCGCATGAAGGCGTAGACGGTGAACGAGGCGTCGCGGATCCAGGTGTAGCGGTAGTCCCAGTTGCGTGTGCCGCCGGGTGTTTCCGGCAGACCGAAGGTGGCGGCGGCGAGGATGGCGCCGTGTTTGCGCGAGGTCAGCAGCTTCAGCGCCAGGGCCGAGCGATTGACCATTTCCCGCCAGCGCCCGCGGTAATTGGACTGGCCGATCCAGTCGCGCCAGAACTTCAAGGTGCGCTCCAGGCACAGATCGGCGGCGCCTTCCTTGAAGCGCGGATCGTCAACGCCGCCGAGCAAAAACTCGGCGCTCTGGCCCTGTTCGAGGGTGAATTCGGCAATCGCTGCGTTGCCCTCGACGCGCAAGGGCTGATCCGCACACAGCTGCATGGGCGGCTGACCGGTAGCCTCGAAATACACACTGCGGCCGCGCGCCCGCGCCTTGGTGTGAGCCCGCGCATAGTCATGACGCAGGTTGCACAACATCTGAATCGTCGCTTGACCGCTGACCACGCGCACCCGGCGCATCAACATCGGCCAATCATCCTCGCTGTCGCCGATGGGCAGCAGGTCGGTGACTTCGACCACCGCATGATCGCTGAGCCAGCGGGTTTGCAAGACGTTGGTGTCGGGCAGGTAAATCTGCTCGCGACGGGCGTCGGGCAGGTCCGGAGCCAATTGGAAGATGCCGGCTTCGGGGCTGTCCAGCAGCGAGCAGAAGATCGACGGGCTGTCGAATTCCGGCCAGCAGAAAAAGTCCACGCTGCCCTTGTCGTTGACCAGCGCCGCGCTGCGCATGTCGCCAATGATGCCGTGGGCGTCGATCGCGCTTTGTCGTTCGGAATGATCAGCCATTGCCGCAGAACTCCGGGAATCGAGGGCTTAACCAGCTGACTGGTTTAAGCCACGGAGAGTTCATTTGGCGACGAACCGGCGTTCACACTCAACCAACAATTCGGCGCTTTCCCGCAGACCAACGCTGTGGCAAGTTGCAGGCCCTTGTTGAGGCCCGATCCCATGGCAAACCCCTACCGCGAGCTGTTCCACGCCCCAGGCGCACGTGCCTTTGTGCTGGCCGGGATGATCGCGCGAATGCCGATTTCCATGACCGGCATCGGCCTGATCACCATGCTCTCGCAGCTCCAGGGTGGTTACGGCCTGGCGGGCTCCATCGCGGCGACTTTTGCCCTGGCCACGGCGTTTTGTGCGCCGCAGGTTTCGCGGCTGGTGGACCGTTTTGGGCAAGGCCGGATCTTGCCGGTGTCGGCGCTGGTCGGCGGCGGGGCGCTGTTGATGCTGTTGCTCTGCACCCGCTTGCAGGCGCCGCACTGGACGTTGTTTGCGTTTGCCGCGCTGGCCGGTTGCATGCCGAGCATGTCGGCGATGGTGCGGGCGCGCTGGACCGAGTTGTATCGCGGTCGCCCTGAGTTGCAAACCGCCTATGCGCTGGAGTCGGTGCTGGATGAGGTGTGTTTTATCGTCGGGCCGCCGCTGTCGGTGGGGTTATGCGTGGTGGCGTTCCCCGAGGCGGGGCCGTTGGCGGCGTTGCTGATGCTGGCGATCGGGGTCACGGCGCTTGTGTTGCAGCGCGGCACCGAGCCGCCGGTGCATCCCCATGAAGAACACCATCAGGGTTCGATCATCCGCTCGAGCGAGATCCAGTTGTTGATGCTGTTGATGGTTGCCATGGGCACCATTGTCGGTGTGGTGGATATGGTCAGCGTTGCCTTCGCCGCGCAGCAGGGGCAACCGGCGGCCGCGAGCATTGTGCTGTCGGTGTATGCCATCGGTTCATGCCTGGCCGGGTTGGCGTTCGGTGCGCTGCGCTCAAAACTGCCGCTGCCGTTACTGTTTCTCCATGGCGGGGTGGCGACGGCGGTGACCACGTTGCCGTTGCTGCTGGCGGCGAATATTGTCGGCTTGTCGCTGGCGGTGTTCGTCGCCGGGCTGTTCTTTGCGCCGACCCTGATTGTGGCGATGGCGCTGGTGGAACGCATCGTGCCGCCGGCCAAGCTCACTGAAGGCCTGACCTGGCTGGTCACCGGTTTGAGCATCGGTGTGGCCCTCGGCGCGGCCAGTTCCGGCTGGCTGGTGGATGCGTTCGGGGCGCGCAGCGGGTTCTGGGTGTCGATTGCCGCTGGCGCCGTGGTGTTGGGATCGGCGGTGCAGAGTTTCCGTCATTTGAAATAGCCCGCTGCTCCCAGTAAGGGATTACCAGCCTCTTCCCGAATTCACCCAGAAATTCACCGACAACGATGTCGAGACCGATTCCACCTGATGGAACCAGCCTTCGGGCAGAAACAGCAGGTCGCCGGCCTCCAGGGTTACTCGCAGAAACGTCACGTCTTGCGCGCCGGGGAAGCGCTGGTAATCCGGCGCATCCGGGTTGAAATCACAACCGTCGAGCCCGCCCCGTGGGGCTGTCGACCAGGTGCCTAGGGCTTCGCGGTGATGGGGGGCGGCGAGGGTGAAGGTTTTCTGGCCCCAGACCTGAGCAAACAGGTTGTCGGTATCGTCGCGATGCAGCGGTGTCAGCGTGCCCTTGGGGCCGATCCAGATGCGGGGCGGGATGAACAGCGCTTGATCGAAGTAGGGCGGGTATTTGATCTGCTCCATCAACTGCGCAGGCAGGATGTTATTGCCCATGTACGCCGGAGGTTCGCCATCGGCGCTTTTCACTGCCGGGGTATCCAGCGATGCGATGAACTCGGCCATGGAGGTGGAGCGGAAATCCCGTTCCGTGGAGAAGGTTTTCTTCACGTAATCGCCGTGACGGGTAATGCCTTGCAGTTCGGCGAAATGCACCAGTGATTCTTCGCGGCTGAGCTTGAACAGGGGCCAGTCTTGCAGGGCATCGCTGATCACCAGCGGAATGCCGTGGGGCAGGTAGCGAGTCTCGAACTCCAGCACCGACAGCTCGCTGCGTGGCCGGCGCTCCACCGAGCGTTGGGTCGGCAGGCTGACGGAGACCTTTTCGCTGAAACGCGGCGGGGTCGGGTAGCGCTTGTTCATGTCGACCTTTTCCACCACGCCGCCACCATGGCGGGCGTGATCGATGATCTGCGGCAGCATCGTCGCCAGGCCCATGTTGCCGCCGATTTTCAAGCGGCCGCTGGCGAACAGCTCCTCGACGTTGGCCATGCCGCCCATGATTCCGAGAAAGTCCTGTTCCGCGACTTCGATGGTCACGTCGGGGCTGGCATGACGGCCGGCTTCGGTGCGGCTGCTGGCCTTGACCTCGGACCAGTACGCCTGATGCGGGCCGAACACGAATTGAAAAACCCCTTCGATGCCGACGGCACCGGCATTGGCGAACAGTTTACCCAGGATGGTCTGCAGGTCCACGGCGACGCCTCTTGTTGGTTTTGGTCTGAGCTGGTTTTGGTTTGAACTGATTCTGGTTTGAAGAGAAACGAGCACCTGCAGCGGAGATTTAACCGACGCTGACTAATTTGCGCTGCTGGCGGGTCGTCTTCCCATACAGACGATTTTTTGAGGTAAACGTGGTGACCAAGCTGACCCTGCTGTGCCTGCCGTATTCTGGCGCCAGTGCCATGGTCTACAGCCGCTGGCGGCGCAAGTTGCCGCAGTGGCTGCTGTTGCAACCGGTGGAGCTGCCGGGGCGGGGCGCACGGTTCGGCGAACCGCTGCACACCGACATGCGCGCGCTGGCGATGCAATTGGCCAGGGAGTTGCGTTCGACGCTCAAGGCGCCTTACGCCCTGTTTGGCCATAGCCTGGGCGCCTTGCTCGCGTGTGAGCTGGCCCACGCCTTTCGTGCGTTGGGTTGCCCGGAGCCGGTGGCGCTGTTTGCCTCGGGAACGGCGGCGCCAACGATGCGCGCCGACTACGATCGGGGCTTTGCCGAGCCCAAAACCGATGCGCAGTTGATCGAGCAGCTACGCACGCTCAATGGCACCAGCGAAGAGGTGCTGGCCAATGAAGAGCTGATGAGCCTGACGCTGCCGATTCTGCGTGCGGATTTTCTATTGTGCGGGCGTTTTCAGCCGGTGCGGCGGCCATTGCTCAAGTGCCCGGTGCATGTGCTGGGTGGCAAGGCCGACAAGGCCACCACTGAGCAGTTGATCGGCTGGAGCAGGGAAACCCTCGGCAGCTTTTCGGTGGACATGCTGGCCGGTGGGCACTTCTTCATTCATGAGCACGAAGCCAAGGTGCTGCGGGTGATCAAGGATCAGCTGGAGGTTCATCATCGGCGGCATGCCTTGGCGGCTGTCGGTTAACACGATGCTTCAGTTTGGTGATCTCTGTGGCGAGGGAGCTTGCTCCCGCTCGGCTGCGCAGCAGTCGTAAAACAGCGAATGCGGTATTTCTGACACAGCGACGTCGCAGGTTTTAGGGTCGCTTCGCAACCCAACGGGAGCAAGCTCCCTCGCCACAGGTCTGTGTTCGGCCCTCATTTCTTCGCCGCCCCGCCGATTCCAGTCGCTTCGACCTCCCTTCCTGATACTTGTTCTCAAACGCTAATTTTTCCGGTCTGCATTCGTTTCATAGGGACGACGTGCCTTTGTGCTTCCTGCCTACTGATCCGGATGCTAAGAAATGAATGCTGAAGACTCCTTGAAACTTGCTCGCCGGTTTATCGGGTTGCCCCTGGAAAAGCGCCAGATGTTCCTTGCGGCCTTGCACAAGGAGGGCGTGGACTTCGCCCGTTTTCCGATTCCGCAAGGGGTCGAGGCCGAGGACCGGCAAGCGCTGTCCTATGCCCAGCAGCGCATGTGGTTCCTCTGGCAACTGGACCCGCACAGCGGCGCCTACAACTTGCCGGGCGCAGTGCGCCTGACTGGGCAACTGAACCTGCCGGCCCTGGAGCAAGCGTTCGCCAGCCTGGTGGCGCGTCATGAAACCCTGCGCACGGTGTTCCAGCGTCAGGCCGACGAGTCCCTGCAACAAGCACCTGCCAGTGCGCCGCTGGTGATCGAGCAGGTCGATTTCAGCGTGTTGCCGGCCCTTGAGCGCGAGCAGGCCGTGGCCGAGGCCGCCCAGCAGCAATCGTTGCTGCCGTTCGATTTGGCCGTCGGGCCGCTGCTGCGGGTCAAGCTGCTCAAGCTTGCCGAGCAGGAGCACGTGCTGCTGCTGACCCTGCACCACATCGTTTCTGATGGCTGGTCGATGAACGTGTTGATCGACGAGTTCATCCGCTGCTACGACGCCCATGATGCCGGCGTGCAACCCCAGCTCGCGCCGTTGCCGATTCAATACAGCGACTATGCCTTGTGGCAACGCCGCTGGCTGGAAGCCGGGGAGCAGGCGCGGCAGCTGGAATACTGGCAAGCCCAATTGGGCTTCGAGCATCCGGTGCTGGAGCTGCCTACCGATCACCCGCGCCCGGCGATGCCCAGCTATCGCGGCACGCGTTATGAGTTCGGCGTCGACGGCCCACTGGCCGAGCAACTGCGAGCCACCGCGCAGAAGCACAACATCACCTTGTTCATGCTGTTGCTCGGCGCATTCAACGCGTTGCTGCACCGTTACACCGGGCAGACCGACATTCGCGTCGGCGTGCCGATCGCCAACCGCAATCGCGGTGAAATCGAAGGCCTGATCGGTTTCTTCGTCAACCCCCAAGTGCTGCGCACCCGGCTCGATGGCCAGACCCGCGTGGCGGATTTGCTCAGTGACATCAAGGAAATCGCCCTCGGCGCCCAGGCCCATCAGGACTTGCCATTCGAGCGGCTGGTGGAAGCGCTAAAGCTGGAGCGCAGCCTCAGCCACACGCCGTTGTTCCAGGTGATGTACAACCATCAACCGCAGGTGGCGGACATTTCCACGGTGACCACCGCCTCGGGCCTGGAGCTGGGCGTGATCGAATGGGAAGGGCGCACCACCCAATTCGACCTGACCCTGGACACCTATGAAAAGGCCGGCACACTGCACGCCGCGCTGACCTATGCCAATGACCTGTTCGATGCGCCGACCATCGAGCGCATGGCGCGGCACTGGACCCATTTGCTGCACGGTATGGTCAACGACAGCCAGCAGCGCATCAGCGATTTGCCGTTGCTTGAAGCCGAGGAATACCAGCGCATCGTCCATGACTGGAACCGCGCTGACGAAGGTTTCGCCGATGATCTGTGCGTCCATCAATTGATCGACCGCCAGGTCGCCGCCCAACCGGATGCGCTGGCGGCGACCTTCGCGGCCAAACAACTGACTTACGCCGAGCTCGACGCCCAGGCCAACCGTCTGGCCCACAAGCTGATCGAGTTGGGTGTGGGTCCGGAAGTGTGGGTCGGCGTGGCGATGCAGCGTTCCGACAGCCTGTTGGTAGCGCTGCTCGCGGTACTCAAGGCCGGCGGCGCCTATGTGCCGCTGGACCCGGATTACCCGGCCGACCGCGTGGCCTACATGCTCGAAGACAGCCGTGCGCTGGTGCTGCTGACCGAGCAGGCTGTTGCGGCAACATTGAGCGTCACGGCGGGCACCCAAGTGCTGTTGATGGACAACGCCGAGTCGTGGCTGGCCACTTACCCAAGCAGCGCTCCGGTCACTCGCGTCACGCCGGATAACCTCGCTTATGTGATCTACACCTCCGGCTCCACCGGCAAGCCCAAAGGCGTGGCCATCGCCCATCGCAACGTGCTGGCGCTGATCGACTGGTCGCAATCGGTGTACAGCCGCGACGACATTCAAGGTGTGCTGGCCTCGACCTCGGTGTGTTTCGACCTGTCGGTATGGGAGCTGTTTGTCACCCTGGCCAACGGCGGTTCGGTGATCATCGCCCGCAACGCCCTGGAGCTGCCGCAACTGCCGGCCCGCGATCAAGTGCGTCTGATCAACACCGTGCCTTCGGCGATCAATGCGTTGCAGCGCGACGGGCAGATCCCGCCGAGCGTGCGCATCATCAATCTGGCCGGTGAGCTGCTGAAGCAGTCGCTGGTCGACGCGCTTTATAGGCAGCCGACCGTTGAGCATGTCTACGACCTCTACGGCCCGTCGGAAGACACCACCTATTCCACCTGGACCCGTCGCCAGTCCGGCGGCAGCGCCAACATCGGCCGACCGCTCAAACACACCGCCAGCTATTTGCTCGATGCCGATCTGCAACCGGTGCCACAGGGCGTATCGGCCGAGTTGTACCTGGCCGGCGCGGGCATCACCCGGGGTTACTTGGCGCGACCGGGCATGACTGCCGAGAAGTACGTGCCGAACCCGTTTGCCAGCAACGGCGAGCGTCTGTATCGCACCGGTGATTTGACCCGCTATCAGGTCGACGGCGCGCTGCAATACGTCGGTCGCATCGACCATCAGGTCAAGGTTCGTGGCTTCCGGATCGAACTGGGTGAAATCGAAGCGCGGCTGTTGCAGCAGGACGCGGTACGCGAACTGGCGGTGCTGGCCCAGGACGGCGCCAGTGGTCAGCAACTGGTCGCCTACATCGTGCCGACCGATGCCGTGGTGTTGGCGGACAATGCCGATGCTCAAGCGAACCTGCGCGAAACCCTGAAAGCCGCGCTGCGCCAACACTTGCCGGACTACATGGTCCCGGCGCATCTGCTGTTCCTCGAGCAATTGCCGTTGACCCCCAACGGCAAGCTCGACCGCAAGGCCTTGCCTGCGGTCGACGGCTCCCAGCAACAACGTGAACACGTGGCGCCACGCACGGCGCTGGAAAAGTCGCTGGCAACGATCTGGCAAGACATTCTGGCCATCGACAACGTCGGCCTGGAAGACAACTTCTTCGAGCTGGGCGGCGACTCCATTGTGTCGATGCAAGTGGTCAGCCGTGCGCGTCAGGCGGGTATCGTGCTGAGCCCCAAAGACTTGTTCCAGCACCAGACTATCCGCAGCTTGGCGCAAGTGGCCCGCAGCGGCGAACAGAAGCTGATCGATCAAGGTCCGGCTGTTGGCGCGGTGGCCCTGACGCCGGTGCAGCACTGGTTCTTCGAGCAAGCCATCCCTGAGCGTCATCACTGGAACCAGTCGCTGCTGCTGGTGCCGCGCGAAGCGCTGGATGCCGGGGCGCTGGATCAAGCGTTGGCGCAGTTGCTCCAGCATCACGATGGGTTGCGTCTGCGTTATCAACAGACCGATGCCGGTTGGCTGCAGGCTTATGACGCAGCGACTGTTGAGTCGGTGCTGTGGCAACGCTCGGCGCAATCGCTCGAAGAGCTGAATGCGTTGTGCGACGAAGCTCAGCGCAGTCTTGATCTGAGCAGCGGCCCGTTGCTGCGAGCGTTGTCGGTGCAGATGGCCGATGGCACTCAGCGGCTGCTGCTGGTGATTCACCACTTGGTGGTGGACGGTGTGTCGTGGCGGGTGTTGCTGGAGGATCTGCAACAGTTCTATCGTCAGGCACGCGACGGCTCGACGCTGACAACGGCGGCGAAAACCAGTTCGTACCAGCGCTGGGTGGCGCGTCTGCAAAGCCACCTGCCAACGTTCCAGCACAGTGTCGATTATTGGCAGGCGCAATTGTGCGATGCGCAAAACGACTTGCCGTGCGACCGCCCTGACGGCGCACTGCAAAACCGTTTCGAGCAGAAAGTCGAACTGACCTTCGATGCCGAACAAACCCGCAAACTGCTGCAACAGGCGCCGGCGGCTTATCGCACTCAGGTCAATGATTTGCTGCTGACCGCGCTGGCGCGGGCCGTGTGCCGCTGGACGGGGCAGGGCAGCACGTTGATCCAGCTCGAAGGGCATGGCCGCGAGGATCTGTTCGACGACATCGATTTGACCCGCACTGTCGGCTGGTTCACCAGTCTGTTCCCGGTCAACCTGAGCCCGGTCGGCGACCTCGGCGCGTCGATCAAAATGGTCAAGGAGCAACTGCGCGCGGTGCCAGACAAAGGTCTGGGCTACGGCGTGCTGCGCTACCTGGCCGATCCGCAGATTGGCGCCGCACTGGCGGCCTTGCCGCAACCGCGCATCACCTTCAACTACCTGGGGCAGTTCGACCGTCAGTTCGACGAAGCGGCGTTGTTTGTGCCGTCCAGCGAAGGCAGCGTCGCCGCGCAGGATCCGTCGGCACCGTTGGCCAACTGGCTGACGGTCGAAGGCCAGGTGTACGGCGGCGAGCTGTCGATGAGCTGGGGCTTCAGCCGCGAGATGTTCGATACCGCGACCATCCAGCAGCTGGTTGATCAATACGCTGTCGAACTCAACCGGTTGATAGAGCATTGCTGCATCCTTGATGCGCCACAGGCCACGCCGTCGGACTTCCCGCTGGCGCGCATCACCCAGGCGCAACTCGATGCACTGCCGGTGGCCGTCGGCCAACTCGACGACCTCTATCCGCTGTCGCCGATGCAGCAGGGGCTGTTGTTCCATACCCTGTACGAGCAGGCGGCGGGTGAATACATCAATCAGCTGCGGGTGGATGTGCAAGGCCTCGAGCCGGAGCGTTTCCGCGCCGCTTGGCAGGCCACGGTCGATGCACAGGACATCTTGCGCACAGGTTTTGTCTGGCAAGGCGAACTGGAACAACCGGTGCAGATCGTCCACAAGCAGGTGCAGTTGCCGTTCACAGTGCTCGACTGGCGTGAGCGTGACGATCAGCTTCAGGCCCTGAATGAACTGGCCAATGCCGAGCGCCAACAAGGATTCGACCTGAGCCAGGCGCCGTTGCTGCGACTGGTGCTGGTGCACACCGCAGCCGATCGCTGGCAGCTGATTTACACCCATCACCACATCCTGATGGACGGCTGGAGCAACTCGCAGCTGCTCGGCGAAGTCTTGCAGCGTTACAGCGGTCGCCCGCCGGCGTCCTCCGGTGGGCGCTATCGCGATTACATCGCTTGGTTGCAGCGTCAGGATGGGCAACTGAGCCAGGACTTCTGGCGCGAGCCATTGGCCTCCTTGCAAGAGCCGACCCGACTGGCGCGGGTGGCGTCCGGCAACGAAACCCAGAGCGGGCATGGCGACCACTTCCAGACCCTGGACGTCAGTCGCACCCAACACCTTGAAACTTTTGCCCGGCAACAGAAAGTCACCCTCAACACCCTGGTGCAAGCCGCGTGGCTGCTGTTGTTGCAACGCTACACCGGTCACCCAACCGTGGCGTTCGGCGCCACGGTGGCCGGGCGACCGGCAGACTTGTCCGGCATCGAGCAAGCGGTCGGCTTGTTCATCAATACCTTGCCGGTGATCGGCGCGCCGCGTCCGGACCAAAGTGTCGGCCACTGGTTGCAAGCGGTACAGGCGCAAAACCTCAGCCTGCGCGAGTTCGAGCACACGCCGTTGGCGGACATTCAACGCTGGGCTGGGCAGGGCGGCGAAGCGCTGTTCGACAACATTCTGGTGTTCGAGAACTACCCGATTGCCCAAGCGCTGCAACAGGGCGCGGAGCAAGGCGTGGTGTTTGGTGATGTCGCCAACCTTGAGCAAACCCATTATCCGTTGAGCGTCGCCGTGACATTGGGCCAGACCCTTGCGCTGCATTACAGCTTCGACCGGGCGCATTTCGCAACGCCGGCGATCGAACGCATCAGTGCGCACCTGCTGCAACTGCTGGAGCAGTTCGCCGAGTCGGCCGAACGCAATCTTGGTGAAATTGCCCTGGCCAGCGCCGCCGAACGGGCGCAGCAACAGGCCGATAACCAGTCGCAGCCGTACCCGGTGAATGTCGCCGTGCACCAGCGCATCGCCGAACTCGCCGCCCAGCGCCCGGAGCGCACGGCGGTGATTTTCGCCGGCCAGCGGTTCAGCTATGGCGACATCGACCAACGCGCTAATCAGTTGGCCCACGCCCTGATCGCGCGGGGTGTCGGTCCGGAAAGCCGGGTCGGCGTGGCCTTGCCGCGCAGCGAAGGGGTGATCGTCGCGCTGCTGGCGGTGCTCAAGGCCGGCGGTGCCTACGTGCCGCTGGACACCAGCTACCCGCGCGAGCGTCTGGCTTATCTGATCGAGGATTCGGGGCTGGCGTTGTTGCTCACCGATTCGTCGGTTTCTGCGCAATTGCCGGTGGATGATGCGGTCCCGGTGCTGGAGCTCGACCGTCTCGATCTGCACAGCCAATCCCTTACCGCACCCAAGGTGCCGCTCGATCCGCAGAACCTCGCTTACGTCATTTACACCTCCGGCTCCACCGGTAACCCCAAAGGCGTGAGCGTCGCCCATGGCCCGCTGGCGATGCATTGCCAGGCCATCGGCGAACGCTATGAAATGCGTGACAGCGACTGCGAATTCCACTTCATGTCCTTCGCCTTCGACGGCGCCCATGAGCGTTGGCTGACCAGCCTGACCCACGGCGCCTCGCTGCTGATTCGCGACGACAGCCTGTGGACGCCGGAACAGACCTACAACGCCATGCGCGAGCACGGCGTGACGGTGGTGGCGTTCCCGCCGGTCTACCTGCAACAACTGGCCGAACACGCCGAACGTGAAGGCCACCCGCCGAAGGTGCGGATCTACTGTTTCGGCGGCGATGCCGTGCCCAACGCCAGTTTCGAACGGGTCAAGCGTGCGCTCGATCCGGACTACATCATCAACGGCTATGGCCCGACCGAAACCGTGGTCACGCCGTTGATCTGGAAGGCCGGGCGCGACGTGCAGTGCGGCGCGGCCTACGCGCCGATCGGCAGTCGCATCGGTGACCGCAGCGCTTACGTGCTGGACGCCGACCTGAACCTGCTGCCCCAAGGCATGGCCGGTGAGTTGTACCTGGGCGGCACCGGCCTGGCCCGGGGTTATCTGAACCGTCCGGGCCTGACGGCTGAGCGGTTTGTTGCCGATCCGTTCAGCGCGGTCGCTGGCTTGCTGTACCGCACCGGCGACCTGGTGCGGCAGCGTGCCGATGGCACGTTCGATTACCTGGATCGCATCGACAATCAGGTGAAGATTCGCGGTTTCCGCATTGAACTGGGGGAAATCGAAGCGCGCCTGCAAGCCCTCGATGGGGTACGCGAAGCCGTGGTGGTTGCCCAGGAAGGCACTGCCGGCAGCGGCAAGCGCCTGGTGGCTTATGTGGTCGCCGATGCGCTTAATGCCGAACGGGCTGATTTCGCCGACAGCCTGCGCGAGCAACTCAAAGTCGCGCTGCCGGCGCACATGGTCCCGGCGTATTTGCTGCTGCTTGAGCATCTGCCGCTGACCCCGAACGGCAAACTCGACCGCAAGAACCTGCCCAAGCCGGATGTCAGCCAATTGCAGCAAGCCTATGTGGCGCCGCAAAGCGTACTGGAGCAGCAACTGGCGACGATCTGGCAGGACGTGCTGAAACTCGATCAGGTCGGTTTGAGCGACAACTTTTTCGAACTGGGTGGCGATTCGATCATCTCGATTCAAGTGGTCAGCCGCGCCCGTCAGGCCGGCATCCGCTTCACGCCAAAAGACCTGTTCCAGCACCAGACCATCCAGGCACTGGCCACGGTGGCGCGGTTGGGTGAGCAGGCTCAGGTCATCGATCAAGGGCCGGTAACGGGCGAATTGCCGCTGTTGCCGGTGCAGCAGGTGTTTTTCGAACAGGCCATCCCCGAGCGTCAGCACTGGAATCAGGCGGTGATGCTCAAGCCGACGCAAACCCTCGACGCTGCGCTACTTGAGCAGGCGTTGGGCGCACTGGTTACTCACCACGATGGCTTGCGCTTGAGCTTCGTCGAACAGGCGGACGGCTGGCAGGCACAGTACCGTGCGCTGGGCAGCCAGACTGAGGCGCTGGTATGGGCGGTCGACGTCGCCGACGCCACGGCACTGGAAGCGGTGGCCAACGAAGCGCAACGCAGCCTGGACCTGCAACACGGGCCGCTGCTGCGCGCGGTGCTGGCGAACTTCGATGACGGCACTCAGCGGCTGTTGCTGGCGATCCACCATCTGGTGGTGGACGGCGTGTCGTGGCGGATTCTGTTTGACGATCTGCAAACCGCTTACCGTCAGCTGCTGAGCTGCGAGCCCCTGCAATTGCCGGCCAAAACCAGTGCGGCCAAGGTCTGGGCCGAGCACCTGCAAACCTACGCCCGCAGTGCTGAACTGCGCAGCGAACTGGTCTGGTGGCAACAGCAGTTGCACGGCGCCGACGTGGCGTTGCCGGCGGATAATCCCGAGGGCGGGCAGCAGAACAAGCATGCACTGACGGTGCGCACGCAACTGAACAAGGAAATGACCCGGCAACTGCTGCAAGACGCCCCGGCGGCGTATCGCACGCAGGTCAATGACCTGCTGCTGACCGCTCTGGCCCGCGTGATGGTGCGCTGGACCGGGACCGACAGCGCGTTGATCCAGCTCGAAGGCCATGGCCGTGAAGAGCTGTTCGACGGCGTTGACCTGACCCGCACCGTCGGCTGGTTCACCAGCCTGTACCCGGCGAAACTGACGCCGGTCGCTGACCTCGGTGGCTCGCTGAAACAGATCAAGGAACAGCTGCGCACGATCCCGAACAAGGGTCTCGGTTTTGGCGCGCTGGCCCATCTGGGTGACGACGCTGCACGTCAAATCCTCAGCCAATTGCCGGTGCCGTGCCTGACCTTCAATTACCTGGGCCAGTTCGACGGCAGCTTCACCGAAGCCGACGGCGCCTTGTTCGTACCGTGCAGTGACGCGGCCGGCGATGAACTGGATGCTCGTGCGCCATTGGCCAACCAGTTGGCCCTCAATGGTCAGGTGTATGGCGGTGAACTGAACCTGGGCTGGACCTTCAGCCGCGAACGGTTCAATGAAGCGACCATTCAGGCGCTGGCCGACGATTACGCCCAGGAACTGCAAGCGCTGATCGCCCATTGCTGCCGGGCCGGGCAGCACGGCGTCACCCCGTCGGACTTCCCGCTGGCGCGCTTGAGTCAGGCCCAACTGGACGGCTTGCCGCTGGCACCGCAATCGATCGAAGACCTGTATCCGCTGTCGCCGATGCAGCAGGGCATGTTGTTCCATGCCGTGTACCAGGAAACCACCGGCGATTACATCAACCAGATTCGCCTGGACGTGGAAGGGCTCGACCCCGAGCGTTTCCATCAGGCCTGGCAAGCGGCGGTGGAGTCCCACGACATTCTGCGCACGCGCTTTGTCTGGCAGGGCGAACTGGAAAACCCGGTGCAGGTGGTCAGCAAACACGCGCAGATGCCTTACAGCCTGCACGATTTACGCGCCCATCCGCAGCGCGATCAGACCTTGCAGACGCTTGCCGATGCGGAACGCCAAGCCCTCAATTTGAGCGCACCGACCTTGTTGCGACTGGTGATTGCGCGCATCGACGACCACCGTCATCACCTGATCTACACCAACCATCACATCCTCATGGACGGCTGGAGCAATTCGCAGTTGCTCGGCGAAGTGCTGCAGCGTTACAGCGGCCAGTTCAACGGAGCTCACAGCGGACGTTACCGCGATTACATCGCCTGGCTGCAACGCCAGGACGCGGCGGCCAGCGAAGCGTTCTGGACCCCGGCGCTGCTGGCGCTGGAAGAGCCGACGCGCCTGGCCCAGACCGTCGCAGTGCCGCAAGCGTCTACCGAAACCCAAGGTTACGGCGATCACTTCCAGGTGCTGGAGGCCGATCAAACCCTGCGTCTGGGCGAATTCGCCCGGGCCGCGAAAGTCACCGTCAACACGCTGGTACAGGCGGCCTGGTTGCTGTTGCTGCAACGCTACACCGGCAAAACCACCGTGGCCTTCGGCGCGACGGTCGCTGGTCGTCCGGCAGACTTGCCGGGTGTCGAGCAGCAGATCGGGCTGTTCATCAACACCTTGCCGGTGATCGCCAGCCCTCGGGCCGAGCAATCACTAGCGAGCTGGCTGCAAGCGGTGCAAGGGCAAAACCTGGCGTTGCGCGAGTTCGAACACACCGCGCTGTTCGATATTCAGCGCTGGGCCGGGCAGGGCGGTGAAGCGCTGTTCGACAACATTCTGGTGTTCGAGAACTACCCGATTGCCCAGGCTCTGGAGCAGGGCGCCCCGCAAGGGTTGCGTTTTGGTCCGGTGGCCAGCCGCGAGCAGACCAACTATCCGCTGACCCTGCTGGTGAGCCTCGACGCGCAACTGTCGCTGCACTTCAGCTATCAGCGCGGCAGTTTTGCGCAGGCGACAGTGACGCGACTGGCGGCTCATTTGCAGCACCTGTTGAGCCAGATGATCGACGCCGGTGAACGCTGTCTCGGCGAGTTGTTGCTGCTGGATGAAACCGAGCAGCAACAAGTGTTGCTGGATTGGAACCCTGCTGACGAAGGTTTCTCCGATGATCTGTGCATCCATGAGCTGATCGCCAGGCAGGTCGCGGCCATGCCGGATGCGCTGGCGGTGACCTTCGCAACCAAGCAATTGACTTACGCCGAACTCGACAGCCGCGCCAACCAATTCGCCCACAAGCTGATCGAGTTGGGCGTGGGCCCGGAAGTGCGGGTCGGCGTGGCGATGCAACGTTCCGACAGTCTGTTGGTGGCGCTGCTGGCGGTGCTCAAGGCCGGCGGCGCCTATGTGCCGTTGGACCCGGATTATCCGGCCGACCGCGTGGCCTACATGCTCGACGACAGCCGCGCGTTGGTGCTGCTGACCGAGCAGGCTGTTGCGGCAACATTGAGCATCGCTGCCGAGACACAAGTGTTGTTGATGGACAACGCCGAGCCATGGCTGGCTGCTTACCCGAGCAGCGCACCGGTGACCGGCGTCATGCCGGATAACCTGGCCTACGTGATCTACACCTCCGGCTCCACCGGCAAGCCCAAAGGCGTGGCCATCGCCCATCGCAACGTGCTGGCGCTGATCGACTGGTCGCAATCGGTCTACAGCCGCGACGACATTCAGGGTGTGCTGGCTTCGACTTCGGTGTGTTTCGACCTGTCGGTGTGGGAGCTGTTTGTCACCCTGGCCAACGGCGGCTCGCTGATCATCGCCCGCAATGCCCTGGAGCTGCCGCAACTGCCGGCCCGCGATCAGGTGCGCCTGATCAACACTGTGCCGTCGGCGATCAATGCGCTGCACAGTGCCGGGCAGATCCCGCCGAGCGTGCGCGTCATCAACCTCGCCGGTGAGCCGTTGAAGCAATCGCTGGTCGACTCGCTGTATCAGCAGCCGACCGTTGAGCATGTCTACGACCTTTATGGCCCGTCGGAAGACACCACCTATTCCACCTGGACCCGTCGCGAAGCGGGTGGCACGGCGAACATTGGTCGCCCGCTCAAACACACCGCCAGCTATTTGCTGGATGCCGATCTGCAACCGGTGCCGCAGGGCGTATCGGCCGAGCTGTACTTGGCCGGTGCCGGTATCACCCGGGGTTACCTGGGCCGGCCGGGCATGACCGCCGAGAAGTACGTGCCGAACCCGTTCGCCAGCAACGGCGAGCGCCTGTACCGCACCGGCGATTTGACCCGCTATCAGGCCGATGGCGTGCTCGAGTACCGAGGCCGAATCGATCATCAAGTGAAGATTCGCGGCTTCCGCATCGAGCTGGGTGAAATCGAAGCGCGCCTGCTGGAGCAGCCAGCGGTCCGCGAAGTGGCGGTGTTGGCGCAGGAAGCCTTGGGCAATCAGCAACTGGTGGCCTACGTGGTCGCTTCACCACTGGAGCTCGATGATCAGCAGTCCCTACGCGATGAACTCAAGGCACGGCTCAGGGAGTCTTTGCCGGAATTCATGGTCCCGGCGCACCTGCTATTCCTCGAACAATTGCCGCTGACGCCCAACGGCAAGCTCGACCGCAAGGCGTTGCCAACGCTGGAAACCAGCCATTTGCAGGGCCGGTATGTCGCCCCGCAGAGCGAGCGGGAGCGGCAGGTTGCGGCGATCTGGCAGCACGTACTGCAAGTCGAACGTGTCGGCCTGCTGGATCACTTTTTCGAACTGGGCGGCCACTCGTTGCTGGCCGTCAATGTGGTTTCACGCCTGCAACTGGAACTGGGCTTGAAACTGACCCCACAACTGATTTTTCAACACCCCGTACTCACGGATTTCGTCAGCAGTCTGGCAACCGCAGGTGAGCAGGTCGATACGTTGAAACTGAGCAAGCTGGACGCCCTGCTTGACGAAATGGAGGAGGCTTGATGGATACCAATGTCGCTTTGAAGATCGCCCGGCGCTTCATTACTTTGCCGCTCGACAAGCGCAGGGTCTATCTGCAGAAGATGCTCGAGGAGGGCGTTTCACCGGCGAACCTGCCGATTCCCGAAACCCAGTCGCAGTTCGATCCGGTGCCGCTGTCTTTTGCTCAGGAGCGCCAGTGGTTCCTCTGGCAGATGGACCCCGACAGCGCCGCCTACAACATCCCCAGTGCCATGCACTTGCAGGGCGAGCTTGACATCGCGGCGCTCGAACGTGGTTTCAATGCGCTGATTGCCCGTCATCAAAGCCTGCGCACCACGTTCCGGCAGCAGGATGAGCAAGCGGTGCAGGTGATTCATCCGCACATGAACCTGACCGTCGCCGTGCATGAACTGGATGAACGCCCCGATGCCCTGTCGCCAGAGGCACAGATTCAAGCGTTCGTTGCCGAACAGACCGGGCAGCCGTTCGACTTGGTCAACGGGCCGCTGTTGCGCGTCAGCCTCCTGCGCCTTGGCGCGCAGGAGCACGTGCTGACCCTGACCCAGCACCACATCGCCTCGGATGGCGCGTCGATGCGGGTCATGGTCGATGAACTGCTGCAACTGTACGGCGCCTACCGCCAGGGCCATGAACTCGATTTGCCGCCACTGTCGATCCAGTACGCCGACTATGGCATCTGGCAACGGCACTGGATGGAAGCCGGGGAGCGCGAGCGGCAACTGGACTACTGGCAGGCGCACTTGGGCAGCGAACATCCGGTGCTGGAGTTGCCCACCGATTACCCGCGTCCGGCGGTGCAGAGCCTGCGTGGCGCCCGTCATGAGCTGGCATTGCCGCCAGCACTGGGCGAGCGCCTGAGGGCCTTGGCCAAAAGCGAAAACGTCACCCTGTTCATGCTGTTGCTGGCGTCGTTCCAGACCTTGTTGCATCGCTACAGTGGCCAGGCCGAGATTCGCGTCGGCGTGCCCACCGCTAACCGCAACCGGGTCGAGACCGAGCGGCTGATCGGCTTCTTCGTCAACACCCAGGTGCTCAAGACCGAGTTCGATGCTCAGGCCACGTTCAGCACGCTGCTGGCCCGGGTCAAGCAGACCGCGATGGCCGCCCAGGCGCATCAGGACCTGCCTTTCGAGCAATTGGTCGAGGCCTTGCAGCCGGAACGCAGCCTGAGCTACAGCCCGCTGTTCCAGGTCATGTACAACCACCAGAGCACCGGCGCCAGCCAAAGCCGCCAGGGCACGGGCGAGTCGGCGCTGACGATCCGCCACTTGCATCAGCCCTCGCGCACCGCGCAATTCGACCTGACCCTGGAAACCTTCGACGGCCCCGAGGGCCTCGGCGCACAGCTGACCTATGCCACCGACCTGTTTGACGGCGCGACCATCGAGCGTCTGGCACGGCATTGGCAAAACCTGTTGGGCAGCCTGGTTGCCGATCCGCAGCAACGGGTGGGCGAACTGGCGTTGCTCGACGAAACCGAACAGCAGCAGGTGCTGGTCGACTGGAACCGCAGCACCGCCGAATACCCGACCGACCGCTGCATTCATCAATTGATCGAAGCCCAAGCGCTGCGCACGCCAGAGGCCACGGCGCTGGTGTTCGACGGGCAATCCCTGAGTTATGCACAACTCAATCGCCAGGCCAACCAGTTGGCCCATCGGCTGATCGAACGGGGCGTCGGCCCGGATCAGTTGGTCGGTATCGCCATCGACCGCAGCCTGGAAATGCTGATCGGGCTGTTGGCGATTCTCAAGGCGGGCGGTGCCTATGTGCCGCTGGACCCGCAATACCCTGAAGACCGTCTGGCGCACATGATCGAGGACAGCGGTTTGCAACTGCTGCTGACCCAGGCGCATTTGACCGGGCAACTGCCGATTCCGGCCGGCGTGCAGACCCTGTTGCTCGACCCGCAAGGCGAACACGCTCGCTGTTACAGCGAAGCCGATCCGCAGGTAGCGCTCAGCGGTGAACACCTGGCGTATGCGATTTACACCTCCGGTTCCACCGGCAAGCCCAAAGGGGTGATGGTGCGCCATCAGGCGCTGGTGAACTTCGTGGTGAGCATGGTCAAGGCGCCGGGCATTGAAGCCCGGGACCGCATGCTGTCGCTGACCACGTTCTCGTTCGATATTTTCGGCCTGGAAATCTACGGCCCGCTGCTCAGCGGTGCCCGCGTGGTGCTGGTGGACAAGCACACAGCCCAGGATCCGCAAGCGCTGCTGGAGATGATCCGGCAGCAGCAAGTCACGGTGGTGCAAGCCACGCCGTCGACCTGGCGCATGCTGCTCGACCATGAACAGGCGCCCACCCTCCAGGGTTGTAAATTCCTCTGCGGTGGCGAAGCGCTGGCCGATGACCTGGCCCACCGCATGCTCGGCCTGGCGGGGCAGGTCTGGAACCTTTATGGCCCGACCGAAACCACCATCTGGTCGGCGGCCTGGCAGCTGACCCGCGAGCAGCGCCAGCCGTACCTGGGCAAACCGATTGCCAACACCACGCTGTACATTTTGGGCGATGACCTGGCACCGAACCCGGCGGGCTCGATTGGCGAACTGCTGATCGGCGGCGACGGCCTGGCCCGTGGGTATCACGACCGAGCGGCGATGACCGCCGAGCGCTTCCTGCCCGACCCGTTCGGTAACGGCGCGCGGCTGTACCGCACCGGCGACCTGGCGCGCCATCGTCACGACGGCGTGCTCGAATACATGGGGCGCATCGACCATCAAGTGAAGATCCGCGGTTTCCGCATCGAACTGGGTGAAATCGAAGCGCGTTTGCTGGAGCAGCCAGCAGTCCGCGAAGTCGCGGTACTGGCGCAGGACGCCTTGGGCAGCCAGCAACTGGTGGCCTATGTGGTCGCACCGCAACTGGACCTCGATGCCGCCGACGATCAACTGCGTCTGCGCGATGAACTCAAGGCGCGGCTCAAGGAGTGCCTGCCGGAATTCATGGTCCCGGCGCACCTGCTGTTCCTCGCCAGCCTGCCGCTGACACCTAACGGCAAACTCAATCGCAAGGCGTTGCCAGCGGTGGACGCGAGCCAGTTGCAGGCGCGTTATGTCGCCCCACAGAGCAAACGGCAACAGCAAGTCGCCGCCATCTGGCAAGACGTGCTGAAGCTGGATCGCGTGGGCCTGACCGACAACTTTTTCGAGCTGGGCGGGCACTCCCTGTTGGTGACCCAAGTGGTGTCCCGGGTGCGGCGGGTGCTGGACATCCAGGTGCCGTTGCGCAGCCTGTTCGAGCACAGCACCCTGGAGGATTTCGTCCAGGCATTGGGCGCCGAACCGGGCGAACAGTCACCGCCGATGACCCGGGTCGACCGTGACCAACCGCTGGCGCTGTCCTTTGCCCAGGAGCGCCAATGGTTCCTGTGGAAAATGGACCCCGACAGCGCCGCCTACAACATCCCGACCGCGCTGCGGATGCGCGGCGCGCTGGACAAAAACGCCCTGCAATGCAGCTTCCAGGCATTGGTGGAGCGCCACGAAAGTTTGCGCACGGCATTCGTCGAGGAAGATGGCCGCACCTGGCAGGTGATCCGCCCGCAAGGCCGCATCAGTTTTGTCGAGCAACGTCTGGCTGCCAGCGATGAAGCGAGCATCAAGGCCTTCGTTGAACAGGAGACGCAACGTCCGTTCGATGTACTCGACGGCTCGTTGGTGCGCTTCGTTCTGCTGCAGGTGGGCGAGCAGGATCACGTGCTGATTCTGACCCTGCACCACATCGTCTCCGACGCCTGGTCGTTGCAGGTGATGATCGACGATTTGATGGCCCTGTATGCGGCGATCAGCCAGGGCCGGCCGGCCGAACTGCCGCCATTGCCGGTGCAGTACGCCGACTACGCGGTGTGGCAGCGTCAGTGGATGGCCGCCGGCGAACGGGATCGGCAGTTGGCCTACTGGCGCGAAAAACTGGGCAGCGAACAGCCGCTGCTGGAGCTGCCATTGGATCATCCGCGCCCGGCGCAGCAAAGTTTCCGTGGCGCGCGTCTGCCGATCACCCTCGACGAATCCCTGAGCAATGCCCTGAAGGCCTTGGCCCGGCGCGAAAACGTCACGCTGTTCATGCTGTTGCTCGGCTCGTTCCAGACCTTGCTGCATCGCTACAGCGGCCAGGCCGATATCCGCGTCGGCGTGCCGATTGCCAACCGTAATAGGCTGGAAACCGAGCGTCTGATCGGCTTCTTCGTCAACACTCAAGTGCTGCGCGCCGAGTTTGACGGCCAGCTGACGGGCGCTCAATTGCTGCAACAGGTGAAGCAGACGGCCATGGCGGCGCAGATGCATCAGGACCTGCCGTTCGAGCAACTGGTCGATGCGCTGCAACCGCAACGCAACCTGAGCCACAGCCCGTTGTTCCAGGCGATGTTCAACCATCGCAGCGAAGCGGCCTCAACGCTGGCCGAATCCTTGCCGGGCATCGAGCTGGTAAACCTCAGTTGGGAACACCGCACCGCGCAGTTCGACCTGACCCTGGACACCAGTGATAACCCGCAAGGCCTGGACGCGTCGCTGACCTACGCCACTGATTTGTTCGAGCCATCGACCATCGAGCGCATGGGCCGGCACTGGCTGAATCTGTTGCAGGGCCTGGTCGAGAACATCCACCGCCCGGTCGGGCAATTGGCATTGCTCGATGAGCGGGAGCGGCAACTGACGGTCGTCGACTGGAACGCCACCGCCGTCGACTACCCGTTGCATCGCAGCGTGCAGGCGCTGATCGAAGAGCAGGTCGGTAAAACCCCGCAGGCGTGTGCGCTGGTGTTTGCCGAGCAACGCTTGAGCTACGCCGAGCTCAATGGCCGCGCCAATCAACTGGCTCACGTGCTGATCGAGCAGGGCGTCGGCCCGGATGTACTGGTGGGCATCGCGGTCGAGCGGTCGGTGGAAATGGTCGTGGGCCTGCTGGCGATTCTCAAGGCCGGCGGTGCCTATTTGCCGTTGGACCCGGAATACCCGCAGGAACGCCTGGCCTACATGTTTGAAGACAGCGGCATCCAATTGCTGCTGACTCAGAGCCATTTGCTTGAGCAATTACCGATTCCGGCCGGCATTCGCAGCCTGGTGCTGGATCAGGACGGCGACTGGCTGGAAGGCCGCAGCGATGCCAACCCTGGCGTTGATCTCGACGGGGAAAACCTTGCCTATGTGATCTACACCTCGGGCTCCACCGGCAAACCGAAAGGCGCGGGCAACCGTCATTCGGCACTGGTCAATCGTCTGTGCTGGATGCAACAGGCCTATCGGCTCGACGCCACGGACAGCGTGTTGCAAAAAACGCCGTTCAGTTTTGACGTGTCGGTCTGGGAGTTCTTCTGGCCGCTGCTGACCGGTTCGACCCTGGTGGTGGCCGCGCCGGGTATTCATCGTGATCCGGCGCAGTTGATCGAGCTGATCACCGCGCAACGCATCACCACGCTGCACTTCGTGCCGTCGATGTTGCAGGCGTTCCTGCAAGACCCTTCGGTGGGCCAGTGCGCCAGCCTGACCCGGATCGTCTGCAGTGGTGAAGCCCTGCAAGTGGATGCGCAGCAGCAAGTGTTTGCCAAGCTGCCGAATGCCGGTTTGTACAACCTCTACGGCCCGACGGAAGCGGCCA
The DNA here is from genome assembly GCF_058798795.1 of Pseudomonas sp. GW822-FHT07A10. Lineage (NCBI taxonomy): Bacteria > Pseudomonadati > Pseudomonadota > Gammaproteobacteria > Pseudomonadales > Pseudomonadaceae > Pseudomonas > Pseudomonas sp. GW822-FHT07A10. The sequence goes on along the minus strand of NZ_JBXAKV010000003.1, from coordinate 194,336 downwards.
TCGACGTCACGCACTGGACGTGCATCGAGGAAGGGCGCGACAGCGTGCCGATCGGCCGGCCGATCGCCAACCTGGGCACTTACATTCTCGATCACGAGTTGTCGCCGGTGCCGGTGGGCGTGATTGGTGAGTTGTACCTGGGCGGCGAAGGCCTGGCCCGGGGTTATCACCGTCGCCCATCGCTCACGGCAGAGCGCTTCGCGACCAGCCCGTTCGGTGACGGCCAGCGTCTGTACCGCACCGGCGACCTGGCGCGTTATCGCGCCGACGGGGTGATCGAATACGCCGGGCGCATGGACCATCAGGTGAAAATCCGTGGCCTGCGCATCGAATTGGGCGAGATCGAAGCGCGCCTGGCTGAACACGCCGAAGTCCGTGAAACCGTGGTCATCGCCCAGGACGGCACGCTGCTGGTGGCGTATGTGGTGCCGGCCCGCGACGCATTGCTGCATGCCGACGATGAAACTCGCAACGCCTTGCAGCGCAGTCTCAAGGAACACCTGAGCCAGACATTGCCGGACTACATGGTCCCGCAGCATTGGCTGTGGCTGGAAAAAATGCCGGTCAGCCCCAACGGCAAACTGGAACGCAAAGCGTTGCCCAAGGCCGACACCACGGCCAGCGGCAAGGCTTACACCGCCCCGACCAGCGCTATCGAACAAGCGCTGGTGGAGATCTGGCAAAGCGTGTTGGGGCGGCCGCAGGTAGGGATCAGCGACAACTTCTTCGAGCTGGGCGGCGATTCGATCATCTCGATCCAGGTGGTCAGCCGGGCGCGTCAGGCGGGGATTCATTTCAGCCCCAAAGACCTGTTCCTGCACCAGAACGTGCAAAGCCTCGCGGCGGTGGCGAAGGTCGGCGACAGTGGCTTGCGCATCGACCAGGGCCCGGTCACTGGCGATACGCCGTTGCTGCCATTCCAGCAGTTGTTCTTTGAACGCGAGATGGCCGAGCCGCACCACTGGAACCAGTCGGTGCTGCTCAAGTCCGCCAAACCTCTGCACGCCGAACACCTGGAGCGTGCGTTGCAGGCACTGGTCAGCCATCACGACGCGTTGCGTCTGGCCTTCACCCGTCAGGGTAATAAATGGACCGCGCAGCATCGCTCCCTGGCCGAGCAACAGGCGCTCTGGCAACAGTCGCCGCTGCTGTGGACCGCCGAGGTTGCCGATGCGGCGGCACTCGAACAGTTGGGCGAACAGGCACAGCGTAGCCTCGAACTGGCGAGCGGTAATCTGCTGCGCGCGGTGCTGGCGAACATGGCCGATGGCAGCCAGCGACTGTTGCTGGTGATCCATCACCTGGTGGTCGACGGCGTGTCCTGGCGCATTCTGCTTGAAGACCTGCAACAGACCTATGAGCAGTTGCAGGCCGGCCAAACGCTCACATTGCCGGCCAAGACCAGCGCCACCCAGGCCTGGGCGCGACGCTTGCAACAGCATGCTGACAGCCCGGCGATGCAGGCTCAGCTGAGGTTCTGGCAAGAGCAATTGCAGGATGCGCGCAATGACTTGCCCTGCGATCGACCCCAGGGCGAGTTGCATAACCGCCACGCCTTGCATGCGCACACCCGACTGGACAAACAGCAAACCCGCCAGCTGCTGCAGGAGGCACCGGCGGCCTATCGCACGCAGGTCAATGACCTGTTGCTGACGGCGCTGGCGCGGGTGATTGCGGACTGGACGGGTGAAGCCTCGACCCTGATCCAGCTTGAGGGCCATGGTCGCGAAGCGCTGTTCGACGAGCTCGATTTGAGCCGCAGCGTGGGTTGGTTCACCAGTCTGTTCCCGGTACGGCTGACCCCGGCGAGCACGCCGCAGGACTCGATCAAGACGATCAAAGAACAACTGCGGGCGATCCCCGATAAAGGCCTGGGCTTTGGCGCGCTGCGCTACCTGGGCAACGACCGCACCCGCCAGGTGCTGCAAGCCTTGCCCGTGCCGCGCATTACCTTCAACTACCTGGGCCAGTTCGATGCCGGGTTTGGCGACGAGGCGGGCGCACTGTTCACCCCGGCCAGCGAATCGGCGGGCGCGGAGCAAAGTCCGCTGGCACCGCTGGACAACTGGCTGACCCTCAATGGCCGGGTGTATGGCGGCGAATTGAGTATTGGCTGGACGTTCAGCGGGCAGATGTTCGATCCGTCGACCATCGAGCGATTGGCGCAGGCTTATGCGCGGGAACTGGGGCTGTTGATCGAGCACTGCTGTGAGGCTCGGCATCAGGGCCTGACGCCGTCGGACTTCCCGCTGGCCGGGTTGACGCAACACCAGCTCGATGCGTTGCCCGTGACGCCACGCCAGGTCGAAGACATTTACCCGCTGTCACCGATGCAGCAAGGCATGCTGTTCCACACCCTCTACGAGCAGCAGGCCGGCGATTACATCAATCAGCTGTGCGTGGATGTCGAAGGCTTGAACGTCGAGCGTTTCCGCGAGGCCTGGCAAGCGGCAATGGATGCGCACGATGTGCTGCGCAGCAGTTTTGTCTGGGACGGTGAGTTCAAGCGTCCGTTGCAGGTGGTTCACAAGCAACTGGCCGTGCCGTTCACCTTCCATGACTGGCGCGACCACAGCGATGTGGCCCTGGCGCTCAGCGAACTGGCGGCCGCGCAGCGCCAGCAGGGTTTTGACCTTGCCGCCGCACCGTTGCTGAACCTGACGGTGGTGCGTCTCGACAACGCGCGTTTTCACCTGATCTACACCAGCCATCACATCTTGATGGACGGCTGGAGCAATTCGCAGCTGCTCGGGGAAGTGCTGCAACGCTACAGCGGCCAGGTGCCGACGAACACGGCGGGGCGTTATCGCGACTACATCGAATGGCTGACGCAACAGGACGCGCAGGTCACCGAAGGTTTCTGGAAGGGCCAGTTGGCCGTGTTCGATGAGCCGACCCGGTTGGCCAAAGCGCTGGTGTGGACCGGCAGCGATGCGGCCAACACCGCTCAAGGCGAGCACTTCCTGACCCTGGACCAGGCGCAGACCGCCGGGCTCAATGGCTTTGCGCGGGAACAGAAAGTCACCCTCAACACCCTGGTGCAGGCAGCCTGGCTGCTGTTGTTGCAACGCTATACCGGGCTGGACACGGTCAGCTTCGGCGCCACGGTGTCCGGACGTCCGGCGCAACTGGCCGGGGTCGAACAGCAGATCGGCCTGTTCATCAACACTTTGCCGGTGGTCGCCAGCCCACGGGCCGAACAGCCGTTGGCGCAGTGGCTGCAACAGGTGCAGGCGCAGAACCTGGCCTTGCGTGAGCAAGAACACACCGCGCTGTTCGACATCCAGCGTTGGGCCGGGCAGGGCGGCGAAGCCCTGTTCGACAACATTCTGGTGTTCGAGAACTACCCGATCTCCGAAGCCCTGCAACAGGGCGCACCGCAAGATCTGCGCTTCGGTGAAGTGGGTAACTTCGAGCAAACCAATTACCCGTTGACCTTGTCGGCGAACCTCGGCGCCGAGTTGTCGTTTCAACTGAGTTTCGATCGTCAGCAGTTCGATGACGCTGCGATTGAACAACTGGCCGGGCATCTCGCGCACCTGCTGTTGCAGATGGTCGAGGCACCTGCCGCCAGTGCCGTGGGCGATCTGGCCCTGGTCTCGACCGCTGTGCGCGAGCCGCTGGCGCTGCCGGTCGATGAGGTGTGCGTGCAGCGTTTGTTTGAACGGCAAGCCGAACGCACGCCGCACGCGCTGGCGTTGATTTTCGACGAGCAACGCCTGAGTTATGCCCAGCTCAATGACCAGGCCAACCAATTGGCCCGCGTGCTGCTGCAACACGGCGTCGGCCCCGAAGTGCTGGTGGGCATTGCGGTCGAGCGTTCGACGCAGATGATCATCAGCCTGCTGGCGGTGCTCAAGGCCGGTGGCGCCTACGTGCCGTTGGACCCGGAGTACCCGGCCGAGCGACTGGGCGCGATGATCGAGGACAGCGGTCTGCGTGTGCTGTTGACCCAAAGCCACCTCGCGCCGAAGTTGCCAGAAGCTGCGGGCGTGACCGTCCTGAGCCTGGATCAACTGGATTATCCGACCCAGACCGACAATCTGCCGCAGCGCAGCGGCCCGCAAAACCTGGCGTATGTGATGTTCACCTCGGGCTCCACCGGGCGCCCGAAAGGGGTCGGCATCACTCAATCGGCGCTGACCCGTCATGCCCGGGTGGCCCTGGATTTCCTCGGCCTCACGCCGCAGGACCGCTCGCTGCAATTTGCCACGTTCAACTTCGATGCCTTTGTCGAGCAGCTTTACCCGGCACTGATTTGCGGTGCCTCGGTGGTGCTGCGCGGGCCGGACATCTGGGACAGCGAGACCTGGTATCGCGAATTGCGCGACAAGCAGTTCAGCGTCAGCGACCTCACCACTGCCTACTGGAATATGTTGGCCAAGGACCTCGCGGCGGCGGGTCATCGTGACTATGGCGCGTTGCGCCAGGTGATCGTCGGTGGCGAAGCCATGCCGCCGGAAGGTGTTGCCGCCTGGGGCCAGGCCGGGCTGGGCCATGTGCGCCTGCTGAACACCTACGGCCCGACCGAAGCCACGGTCAGCGCCACGCTGCTCGATTGCAGCGACTACGTGTCCGGCCGCAACCCGTTGCCGGTGACCATGCCGATTGGCCGGGCGTTGGGCGGTCGGGCGATTCATGTACTCGACACCCAGGGCCAACCGGCGCCGGTCGGTGTGGTCGGTGAACTGGTGATTGGCGGTGAGCTGCTCGCACGGGGCTACTTCCAGCGCCCGGAATTGACCGCCGAACGCTTCATTCCTGACCCGTTCGATCCACTGGGCGGTGGCCGCGTGTACCGCACCGGCGACCTCGCGCGTTATCGCGCCGACGGCGTGATTGAGTACGTCGGGCGGGTCGATCATCAAGTGAAGATTCGTGGATTGCGCATCGAGCTCGGTGAAATAGAAACCCATCTGCTGCGGGTTCCTGCGGTGCGTCAGGCACTGGTGGTGGCGCAACCGGGCGCCATCGGTCAGCAATTGGTGGCGTACGTGGTGTTCGACGATCCGGCGCAAGCCAGCGCCGATTCGACCACGCTGGCGGCGTTGCGCGATGACATCAAGGCACGCCTGAAGGCCAGCCTGCCGGATTACATGGTTCCGGCCCATGTGCTGTTCCTCGAAAACCTGCCCCTGAGCCCGAATGGCAAGATCGATCGCAAGGCCTTGCCGGGCGTCGATGCCAGTCTGCTGGCGTCGGACTTTGTCGCGCCTGAAGGTGCATTGGAACAGCAGATCGCTACGGTCTGGCAGGACGTGCTGGAACTGCAACAGGTCGGCCGCGACGATCACTTTTTCGAACTGGGCGGGCACTCCCTGCTCGCGACGCAAGCAGTCTCGCGCCTGCGCAAACTCACGGCCTGTACGTTGAGCCTGCGCGACCTGTTCAACCATCCGCGACTCAAGGACCTGGCGGCGTGGATCGCGCAGCAGGGCACACTTGAGCCGAACGGCCACGGTGTGGTGCTCAAGGCCCATGGCACCCGGCACAGCGCACCGTTGTCGCTGGTGCAGCGTCGCTTGTGGATCGCCGAGCAATTGTCCGGCGGCACCGCGGCCTATGGCATGCCGATGGCCTTGCGTTTGCGCGGTGAGTTGTCGGTGGAACGACTGATCAGCAGTTTCGCCGAGGTGGTGCGTCGCCATGAAGTGCTGCGCACCGCGTATACCCAGGACGATGAAGGTGACCCGATTGCCGTGATCGCCGAGCAGGTTGAACTGGATTTCCCGGTGATCGATTTGTCCGGTCTGTCCCGCAGTGCCCAGGAAGAATGGGTGGCACAAGCGGCACTGGAAAACGCGCGCACGCCGATTGATATGGAACACGCACCGCTGTTGCGTGGGCGGATCCTGCACCTGGGGCCGACCGAGCATGTGATGCTTTATGCGATGCACCACATCATTTCCGATGGTTGGTCGATGGGCTTGCTGGTCAACGAACTGGTGCAGATTTACCACCGCACCAAGGCCGGTGACCTGACCCCGTTGCCGGCGCTGGAGGTGCAGTATTCCGACTTCGCGCTGTGGCAGCAGGAGCTGGAACAGCAAGGCGTGCTGGCGCGTCAGGCCGAGTACTGGAAAGCGCGGCTCGCGGGCTATGACGGGCAACTGAAGTTGCCATCGGACAACCCCCGTGGCTTGACACCGTCCTATGCGGGTGACTCGGTGCAGTTCCAGCTCACCACGCCACTCAGCACGGCCTTGCGCCAGTTGTCGATGGACGCGGGCGTCACGCTGTACAGCACGCTGCTGGCGTCGTTCCAGGTGTTGTTGCACCAGGTCAGCGGCGTTGCGGATGTGTTGGTCGGTGCCGACGTGGCCGGGCGTGAACAGCCGGAGCTTGAACGGTTGATCGGCTTCTTCGTCAACGTCTTGCCGTTGCGTTCGCAGTTCGACGCCGCCACACCGTTCGCCCGATTCCTGGGCCAGACCCAGGAATCCCTGCTCAGTGCCCTCGAGCATCAGGACCTGCCGTTCGACATGATCGTCGACGCCTCGGACGTGCCGCGGCACAAGGGCATGAACCCGCTGGTGCAAGTGTTGTTCGTGATGAACAACCTGCCGGGACGCACCCAGGCCATGGGCGGTTTGAGCGTGGAATCGCTGCCGGCGCTGGAGACCCATTCTAAATTCGACATGGCGTTGTTCGTTGACGATGAAGCAGGGCAATTGCTGGGTAATTGGCAATTCGCCACAACCTTGTTCGGACACGAGCGCATCCAGCACCTGGTGAAGGCCTGGATAGCCCTGTTGGAACAGATCGTCGCTGATCAGGACATTCTATTGGGAGCTATCAGCATGCCAGTCGACAATTTAGCGGTGGCCGCCAAGCCTGCCGTCCCCGGACCCAAGGCCGACAAACTCGGCAAGTTCCTCAAGCGCGGCGCCGCCCCGGCGGCCAAGGCCCGACCGGCGCCGATCCGCGAATCGCTGATCGCCGCGCCACAGCCGTTCCCGCTGCTGCTGGAACCGAACGAGCCGCACCTGGACTTGATCGAGTGGATCAACAACAACCGGCCGCTGATCGAAGAAAAACTCGCCAGGCATGCCGGGATTCTGTTCCGTGGTTTCGAACTGGATGGCATTCAAGGCTTCGAGGCGTTTGCCGAAGCGATCCAGCCAGGGCTTTACGGCCAGTACGGCGATCTGCCGAAGAAAGAGGGCGGCAAGAACACCTACCGCTCCACGCCGTACCCGGAACGCAAGATGATCCTGTTCCATAACGAGAGCTCCCATCAGGATCGCTGGCCGCGCAAGCAGATGTTCTATTGCGAGCAAGCCGCGTCCATTGGCGGTGCGACTCCAGTGGTGGATTGCCGGTTGATGTACGAAAAACTGCCGGCGGACCTGCGGGACAAGTTCGAGGAAAAAGGCCTGCTTTACGTGCGCACCTTCACCGACAACCTCGACGTGTCCTGGCAGCATTTCTTCAAGACTGAAGACCGTGCCGAGGTGGAGGCCCGTTGCCGGGCCGGTGGCATCGAATGGCGCTGGCTCGACAACAACGAATTGCAAACCCGCACCCCAGGCCCGGCCATCATTCGTCACCCGGTGACCGGCGCCAAATCGTTCTTCAACCAGGTGCAACTGCATCACATCTATTGGCTGGAGCCGGACGTGCGGGAAGACCTGTTGTCGATGTTCGGCCTGGACCGCTTACCGCGCCATGTGTTCTACGGCGATGGCACGCCGATCGAAGACGAAGTGATGCAACGCATCGGTGACTTGTACGAAGAATGCGCGGTGCGTTTCGACTGGCAAAAAGGCGACGCCATCCTGCTCGACAACATGCTGGTGGCCCACGCCCGTGATCCGTTCGAAGGCCCGCGCAAGATTGTCGTGGCCATGGGCGACATGTTCGACCGCAGCGCCCTTGAACGCGTAATGAACACCGAGGAAACCGGAGCATGAACGAGGTATCGATGGACCAGCAGGACCTGGGTTACGCCTTGACGCCTGAACAGCAACGGTTGCTGGAGCAGTTGCCCAAGGCCCCGGCCTGTGGTGATGCGCTGCATTTCCTCGAGGTCGAGATCAGCGGCGCCCTCGATCCGCAACGGGTGCAAAACGCACTGGATCGCTTGCTGGCGCAACAGCCGATGCTGGTTGCGCGGCTGGGCAAGGCGCCGGGTTTCCATGGTGTCCGGCAGTTCGTCGGGGGGGCGGAGCGCTTCCCGCTGAGCGTGCAGGCGAGGGTCGATACCCCGGCCGGTATTCAGGCTCAGCTCAGCGAATGGGCGGAACGTGCTTTTGTCGTCGGTGAATCCGAGGGCGCGCAAGCGGTGCTCTATCGCCTGGCCGATGATCAATGGAAATTGGTCTTGGGCCTGGCCCGGCACAGCCTCGATCAAAGCGGCGCGCGGTTGCTGTATCAGCAATTGGTACGGGCCTATGGGCAATCAACGGCGGCGGACGATGATGAAAAGACCGGTGAATTCACCCAATACCTGGAATGGCGCAGTGAAGTGGTGCTCGACGAAGACGCGGCCGGCGCACGTATCTACTGGCAGGAACACCTGCAAGGCGCCGATCCCGATTTGAGTACCCCGTGGCTGGCCTATCGCGACGGGAATCCTGGATTGTCGTCGGTCACTGAATCGCTGGCGCTCACGCTCGATCCGGCACTGCGCAGCGGTTTGCAGCAAGTGGCCGGGACGTTGGAGCAATCGCCGAGTGTGGTGCTGCAAGCGGCCTGGTGGCTGTTGCTGGGTCGGCTCAGTGGGCATCAACAGGTGCTGGTCGGTGTGCGGCATGACAGTCGCGAAGATTACCAATACTTCAGCGATGCCGTGGGCGTGTTCGAGAAAACCCTGCCGCTGAACCTGTCACTGACGGCGAACGCAGGGTTCAGCACCTGGGTGGCGGCGTTGGCGGCGCGTCTGGATGAGCACCGTACGTGGCAGGAATACTGGGCGCCTGAACTGGCGCCGACGGCGGCTCGCCCGGCGTATGGTTTTGCCGTGTGCCGGGCCATGCAAGCCCCGACGTCCGCTGATCTGCAATGGACTCCGCGTTCGGCAGTGCGCGAAGCACTGTTTGAATTAATGCTTGAACTGGAAACGGACGAGGCGGGCAACGCCCACGCGTTCCACCTGCATTACAACGCGTCCCGTTACTCGGTCCAGGCGATGGAAGGGTTGCTGGCGCAGTTGCGCGTATTGCTGGAAAACATCGTTGCCAATCTTCACGCCGAACTCGGTCAACTGAAGGTGTTGGGAGCCGCCGAACAACAGCGCTTGCTGTCGATCAACCCGCCAGCGCGAGCACGGGTCGATAGCCGGTTCTTGCCGCAGCGCATTGCCGACTGGGCTCGGACCACGCCGCAAGCTATCGCCCTGACTGACGGCGATCAACGCCTGAGTTACGGGCAGTTGCAGGCGAAGGTCGAGGTGTTGGCCCAGGCATTAAAAGCCCAGGGCATGGCGCCGGGGGCTATCGTCGCGCTGGCCTTGCCACGCTCGGCGGAGCTGGTGATCGCCATGCTCGCGGCGTGGCGTATCGGCGCGGCGTACCTGCCGCTGGACCCGCAATGGCCGCAAGCCCGTCAAGCCTTGATGCTGGAACAGGCCGGCGCTGCGTTGCTGCTGGTGGACGCCGGGCACATCGCGCAATGGCACGATTATCCGTTGCCTCTGGCGACCGTGGATCGTGTGCTGCAATCGACCCCGGCGAGCACGTCGGCCATCATCCTAGACACACAGGGCGATCAGGCGGCGTACGTGCTGTTCACCTCCGGCTCCACCGGTATGCCGAAAGGCGTGGTCATCGAGCATCGGCAATTACTTAATTACACCGCTCACGTCAGCCAGGCCCTGGGGCTGGATCAATGCCAGCAGTTCGGCTTTACCTCCACGGTGGCGGCGGACCTGGGCAACACGGCGCTGTTCGGCGCCTTGTTCAACGGCGCCGCGCTGCATGTGGCCAGCGATGAGCAAATGCAGGACGGCAATTTGTTTGCCGATTTCCTGCAACGGCAGGCCATCGATTGCCTGAAGATCGTTCCGTCGCACCTGGCCGCGCTGCTCGACAGCGAACGCGCGCAACTGCCGCGCACGCTGGTGCTGGGCGGCGAGCCGATTGCCCAGGGATTGGTGCAACGGATCGCCGGTTTGCGCAGTGATTGCCGGGTGTTCAATCACTACGGCCCGACCGAGGCCACGGTCGGCGTGCTGGTTCATCCGCTGCATCTGGAGGCGGCGGTGCCTGACGCCGGCGTTCTGTCCCGGGTGTTGGGCAACAATCAGGTGTTTGTACTCGACGATAACCTGCAACTGGCCCCGGTCGGTGTGCTGGGCGAGTTGTACCTCGGCGGCGCGCAGTTGTGTCGCGGCTACGTGAATGTCGAGGCCGATTCGCAAGTGTTCATCCAGAGCCCGTTCAATCCGCAGGAGCGCCTGTACCGCACCGGCGACCTGGCCCGCTATCGCCCGGATCTGGCGATTGCGTTGCACGGTCGGCGCGATCAGCAAATCAAGGTGCGGGGTTTCCGTATCGAACTGGCAGAGATCGAAACCGAGTTACTGCGTGTGCCGCAGGTCGCGCAAGCACTGGTGTTGCCGGGGCCGTCCGCGCAAGACGGGATGCTCGCGTTCATCGTGCCGCATCAGGCGCCTTCGGCGACTTTACTCGATGCCGTTCGCGACGAACTGGCGCGGCGTCTGCCCAGTGTGATGCTGCCGCAGCACTTGCAGTTGATCGACAGCTTCCCGCGACTGGCCAACGGCAAGGTTGACCGCAAGGCCTTGCAACAACTCGCGTCTACCTCGGCTGACGATGAAGGCATGCAGCCCCGCGATGCTCTTGAGCAACTGCTGGTGACGCGCATGGCGCAGTTGCTGGGGGTTGAGCGTCTGGGTATCGACCGGGACTTTTTCGCCGCTGGGGGCCATTCCTTGCTGGTGATCAAACTGGTGGCCGGCATTCGCAAGTTGTTGCAGTGCGAAATCCAGCCGGGCGTGGTGTTTGACCATCCGACCGTGGCGGGTCTGGCGGCGGTGTTGCGCTCCCGGGAAAGCAGTCCGGGTCAGTTGGAGAAAATCGCCCAGGCGCGGTTGCGTCTGGACAATATGAGCCCCGAAGAAAAAGCGTTACTCACCGAAAAAGCCCGGCAACTGCAAAACGCCAAGGCTGCACAAAACGGTTGAAGTAGCAGAAAAAAAGGCCGACGCCCAATGCGTCGGCCTTTTTTTTGAATTTTTGCGTAAATGATAAATAAACTCATTCCGGTTTTTGCACGGTGCTGCGTCTTACTTACGTAAGCAGATAAATCGAGCCGGGCAGGGTAGCCACAGGGTTCAGTTTTCCCAGCCGTACACATTTTTACCGCTGCCCGGACAAACGATCGAGCCCGGGGAGGGGCCGGTCATCGACTTGCGACGTGTTGCCCGAGATGGCAGCCGATCCAGGCGGTTCACAGGTCCAGGCAGCGGCAGGGCACTCGGTTGCCCATGGATCCTATCCATTTCAATTAAAAATAGAGAGCACGATGTCAGCAATTCATGAGTTGAAACCTCTGTTCAAGGCCTTGGTCATTGCCCGAACCCTGCGCTCGCGTCGCTCGTTGGCCAGTCTGGGCATGGCTTGCCTGCTGCCGCTCAGCGCGCAGGTCCACGCCGAAGACTTCACCCTCGACATTCCTGCCCAGCCTTTGCCCCAGGCGTTGCAGGCGTTTGGCACGCAGACCAATCAGCAGGTGATCTACAGCGCCGATGATATGACCGGCCTGCGCAGCACACGCGTCAGCGGCAAGTTGAGCAGCGAAGCGGCGATTGCCCAACTGCTCAAGGGCACGGGCGTGCACTACAGCTTTGAAGGCAACACGCTGATGCTGGTACGCGGCAGTTCGACCGAGGGTCTGGAACTGGGCGCCACCACCATCAACGCGCAACAGGTGGGCGCGACCACCGAAGGCTCGAATTCCTACACCTCGAATGCCGTGACCATCGGCAAGGGCACCCACACCCTCAAGGAAATTCCGCAGTCGGTCACGGTGATGACCCGCAAGCAAATGGATGATCAGGATATCGTCGATCTCAAGGACGCCGCCAACAAGACCACCGGACTGGTCGGTGCCCAAGGCGTCGGCAGAGGTTTGATCCTCTCTTCGCGCGGTTTCCAGATCGATGACTGGCAGTACGACGGTGTGCCGATCCCGCGCAACACTTACGCGCTGGGCAACTGGGCCACGCAGGACTTGATTTTCTTCGACCGCATGGAAGTGCTGCGCGGTGCGTCGGGCTTGCTGCAAGGCACCGGCAGCCCGGGTGGCGCGGTCAACCTGGTGCGCAAGCGCGGTCAGGCCGTACCGACCGTGACCCTGACCGGCAAGGCCGGCTCCTGGGATCACTACGGTCTGCAACTGGACGCCGGTGGGCCGTTGAACCAGAACGGCACCATCCGTGGACGTTTCCTTGCCGACCAGGACGACACCCACACGTTCGTTGATTCCGAATGGTACAAGACCACCTCGCTGTACGGCGCGCTGGACTTCGATCTGAGCGAAGCCACCACCGTGGGCGTGGCGGTCAGCCAGTCCGACGGCGAATCGCGCGCGAATGTCCGCGGCTTCCCGCGTTACTCCGACAGTAAACCCATCGACCTGCCGCGCAGCACGTACACCGGGGCGAAGTGGAACCATTCGGATATCGACGTCACCACGCTCTACACCGATCTGGAACATCGTTTCAACGACGACTGGGCCTTCAAGATCGGCGCCGTGCGCATGACGGAAACCAACAAGGCGAAGAACCAGCGGGTGCAATCCACCGGCGATGGCATCAATCCCGATGGCAGCGGCGTGCAATACGCTGACTTCGTGACGGACATGGACTCCACCAAAGTCGCTCTGGACATGAACCTCACCGGCAAGTTCGAAGCCTTGTCCATGCCGCAGGAAATCATGGTGGGCGGCAACTATTCCAAATACACCTCGGACGACAAATACGCCCGAACCTTCAATGACAGCTCCGACAACATCTTCGACATTGATCACAACCGTCCGGAGATCAGCTACGAAGGCTTGATCAATAGCCCCGGTGGCCGTGGGACTCCCAGCCAATACGACATCCGCCAGAAAGGCCTGTACGGCAGCTGGCGGGTCAAGCCTGTTGAAGACCTGACCCTGGTGCTCGGCTCGCGGGTCAGTTGGTACGACTACAATTACAAGTCTTCGACCCAGACCGCGAGCGGCATTACAGAAGATCCAAAAAGCACCGCCACTGAAACCGGAGAAGTCACGCCCTATGCCGGTATCGTCTATGACCTGAGCCGCGAATGGGCGGTCTACGCCAGTTACACCGACGTATATACACCGCAAACCGAACGCGATACCGCCGGCTCGGTACTTAAACCGATTGTCGGTACTAACTACGAGATCGGTCTCAAGGGCGAGTTGATGGATGGCCGGATCAATACCTCCGTGGCCCTGTTCCGTTACGACCAGGAAAACCGTGCCGTTCTCGATACGCAGGGTGCACAAACCTGCGACGGTTGGTATTGCTCGACGGCATCGGGCAAAGTGCGCAGCCAGGGTCTGGATGCCGAAATCAGCGGCGAAGTGATCGACAATCTGCAACTGTTTGCCGGCTACACCTACAACACCACCAAATACCTCGACGACCCTACCAACGAAGGCAAAATCTTCAGCTGGTGGACGCCTAAACACATGCTGCGTGTGTGGGGCAATTATCAGATGACCGGCGACTGGAGCCGTGTGAGTACCGGCCTGGGCTTTACCGCACAAACCCACACGATAGGTTTCGACCACTCCGTCAACGTTCCGGGTTACACCGTGTGGAATGCTCGCGTCGGTTATCAGCTCACCCCGGAAATCGAGCTGGCGATGAATGCCAACAACCTGTTTGACAAGACCTACTTCGCAGCGGCCTACAACCAGATTAACGGCAACAACAACTACGGTGATCCACGCAACGTGATGTTCAGCGTGAAATACACACCGGAGTTCTGAGTCCTTTGCACTAGCGTCAAAGTCCCGGCCCGCGCCCTTTTACCAGGGGCGCGGGCTAATCTTGTAGCAGCTGCCGAGCAGCGCGAGGCTGCGAAGCAGTCGTGAAATCAGGCACTGCAGTCTGTCAGATACACCGTGCATTTAGGGTCTACGACTGCTGCGCAGCCGAACGCAGCCTCGCGCTGCTCGGCAGCTGCTACGGTATTACCTGAAGCACAAACAAAAACGCAGAAGCCATGGCTTCTGCGTTTTTGTTTGCCGTCGCTCGGTCAGCTACATGACTCGCCCTGGCAGCCGAGGAACACTTCGGTAAATGACTCCAGTAGCGACTCGGCGTAGATCATGCTGCGGTGCGGCAGCGGTGAGTGGATCGAGGTGTGCAATTGGCCTGTCACATTGTGGGCCCTGAGCAGTTGTTCCGAATACCGCACTTGCTCCAGGGTTTTATGCGACAGCGACCACCAGCAACTGACCTGGACCTTGAGCAGCGGCAGCGAGAATTGTTCGAACGCCGCCACCAGACGTTCATGTATCGCATAGGCTTGCGCGTTCATGATCTCTTGCTTGATGCCTTCCAGGGTCGCGATCATTTCCTGTTCCCCGGTCGCTGTCTGTTCGCTGGCCCAGCGATAGAAGGCCTTGAGGTCGGCCGTCGGGTTCCGGGCGATGAAGCTCGCCGCCGCCGGTTCCAGATGCGCGAACATCAGGTTGAAGACTTCGAGTGCTGCCAGCAGTTCGTTTTCCGCACTGAGGTGGTTCGGGTTGTCTTCTTCCAGAGGCTTGCGCGGCAGGTCGGCAGGCAGGTCACGTTCCGGCAGAGTGGTGTCAACGAGGCCGAGGAAGGTCACTTCCTTGCCCTGGCGCTCCAGGTGGGCGGCGACGTCCATGGCAATGGCGCCGCCCAATGACCAGCCCATCAATCGGTAGGGGCCGTGGGGCTGCTTCTCGACGATCTGTGCGCTGTAGTCGGCAATCATCTCGGCCCATGTCTGAGCGTTCGAGTCTTTGTCGGCAAAGCCCTTGTGCATCACGCCGAAGGTCCGGGCATGGGCACTGAGTTTTTTCGCCAGCGGCTGATAACAGAACACGATACCGCCGCTGGGGTGCAAGCAGAACAGTGGCGGTGCCGACGCTGTCGAGGCGTTGAGTTCGACCACGCATTGCACATGCTGCTGATGCTCCCGTGCGATGAATCTGGCCAGTGCCTGGACATTGGGATGAGCCAGCATGTGTTGCAACGCCAGTTTGATGCCCAGGCGCGCGTTAAGGGTCGAGATGAATTGAATGGCCAGAATCGAGTGGCCACCGAGTTCGAAAAAGTTGTCGTCCAGGCTGACACGCTCGACCTGCAACGCTTCTTGCCAGAGTTCGGCGAGCGCCTTTTCCAGTGGCGTTTCGGCAGCAATGAAGTGCCGCTGCGTCTGGCTGAGGTCGGGTTGCGGCAGGGCCTTGCGGTCGAGCTTGCCGTTGGGGCTCAACGGCATGGCGGCCAGTACCAGCAGATGACTGGGCACCATGTAGTCTGGCAGATTGGCCTTGAGCTCAGCCTTGAGGGTTTCGCGCAGGTCGAATTGTTGCTGCTCGCTCAGCGAGTCGCTTTGGGCCACGACATAGCCGACCAACTGCAAACCCACTGCGCCTTCCCGGGCAACCACTAACGCCTCGCGGACCTGCGGCGATCGCAGCAGGCATGACTCGATTTCCCCGAGTTCGATGCGGAAGCCCCGAATCTTCACCTGGTGATCCAGCCGGCCTGCATACTCGATCACGCCGTCGGAGCGATAGCGCGCCAGATCGCCGGTGCGGTAGAGACGACCGCCGCCCTGAACATCGAACGGGTCGGGGATGAAGCGCTCGGCCGTGAGCTCAGGTCGCTTGAAGTAGCCGCGTGCGAGCAGGTCGCCGGCAATCATCAGTTCACCGACGACACCCACTGGCACTGGCTGGCCGCCGGCATCGAGCAGGTAAATCGCCCGTCCGGCCAGAGGCTGGCCGATCGGCATGCTTTTGGGCAGGGCGATATGCCCTGTCACGTAGTCGCTGCAATCCAGCACCGTGGCGCTGACTGTCGTTTCCGTCGGCCCGTAGGTGTTCAGCAGCTTCACGTGCCCGAGGCCGGCCTTGCCCCAGGCCGCCACGCCTTCCGGTGGCATCGCTTCGCCACCGACGATCACTTGCCGCAGTGCACCGTAGTCGCGCTGACCGGCTGCGGCGAAGTCCTTGGCCAGCATGTTCCAGTAGGTGGTGGTCAGGTCGCTGACGCTGAACTGTTTGTCGAGCAGTTCGCGGTACCAGGTTTCACTGTCCCAGATATCCGGCCCGCGCAGCACCACCGAGGCGCCGCAGATCAACGCCGGGTAAAGCTGCTCGACAAAGGCATCGAAGTTGAACGTGGCGAACTGCAGGGACCGGTCCTGTGCGGTCAGGCCGAGAAACTCCAGCGCCACCTGGGCGTGACGGGTTAACGCCGCCTGGGTGATGCCGACCCCTTTGGGGCGACCGGTGGAACCGGACGTGAACATCACATACGCGAGGTTTTGGCCGGTGGTGCGGCAGGGCGGGTCAAGTGCGGGCAGCGTCCCCCGGACATCGATGTCGTCGACGCAGCGTCGCTGGACGCCGGGCATCGATGGCAGCCGATCCAGCAGCGAACGCTGGCTCAGCAACACGCTCAGGCCACTGTCTTCAATCATCCAGGCCAAGCGTTCCTGCGGATAATCGGGGTCCAGTGGCACATAAGCGCCGCCGGCCTTGAGCACCGCCAACAGGCTGATGATCATGTGCGCCGAACGCTCCACGGCAATGCCCACCAGCACTTCCGGTCCGACACCCTGTGCAATCAACGAGTGGGCCAGGCCATTGGCGGCGGCGTTGAGCTGGGCATAGCTGAGCTCAAGGTCGTTGAAGATCAGGGCTACCGAGTCGGGGGTTGCCAGCGCCTGGCGTTCGAACAACTGATGCACGCCGTCCTCAGGCATGGCTGACGCGGGCGGATTCCACTGCTGCAACTGAACCTGGCGTTCGTCGCTTGCCAGCAACGGCAATTCGCCGAGCGCGCGATCAGGATCATCGATCAGTGCCTGTAGTAGATTCTGCCAGTGCCGGGCCAGACGCTCGATGGTTACAGGGGTGTAGAGATCGCGGCTGTATTCCAGGCTCGCTGCCACGCCGTGAGGCGAGTACGTGACGTCCAGTGACACATCGAATTTGGCCTGGCTCGACCCCGCGTCAAGGAACTCCAGCGTCAGTCCGTCCAGATCGATGTGCGCCGGCTCTGCGCTGTCGGCACGCCAGTTGAACAGCACCTGGAACAGTGGATTGGCTTGCGCTCTGGCCTGCAATTGCAGGGCATCGAAACTCAACTCCAGCGGGTAATCCGCGTGGTCCAGCGCCGCCAGGGATTCACGGCGCAGGCGCTGCAGGAAATCGCTGGCGGACAGCAACGGATCAAGGCGTACGCGATACACCTGACTGCTGACAAAGAAGCCGACCAGCGCTTGGGTTTCGCTGCGATTGCGCGTGGCATTCGGCACGCCGACGGTAAAGTCCTGCTGACCGCTGTAACGGCTCAACAACAGTTGCCAGGCCCCGAGCGCGACCACGAACGGCGTCAGGCCCTGTTGCTGGCAGAAACGGTTCAGGGCAGCCGAAAGTGACCCCGGCAGTTCGAAATCATGCTTGCCGGCCGGATGGCGGTGTTGCGCGCTGCGGGGGAAATCCACCGGCATATCCAGGGTCGGCAACGGAGTGCCGAGGTAGTTTTGCCAGTAGTCGGCGCTGTTGGCGCAGGTTGCGCTATGCAGGTAGTCACCGCGTTGCCAGGCGGCGTAGTCGGCGTATTGAATCGCCGGACGTGGCAGCGGCGAGGCGTCTGCGTCGCTGGCCTGCGCGAAGGCACGGTTCAGGTCCTGCATCAGGATCGCATTGGACCAGGCATCGGAAACGATGTGGTGCATGTTCATCAGCAACAGATGCTCGTCGACCGAAATCTGCAGCAGTGTCGCCCGCATCAGCGGCGCCTGGCGCAGGTCGAACGGCGTGCCGGCCTGGGCCTCGATACGTAGCGCGATCCGGTTGGCGCGGGCTTCGTCCGACAGACCCGACAGGTCTTCATGGCCGAGCACCAGTGTTGCCTGCGCATCGACCACCTGCATGGCGCAACCATCGATTTCGACGAAGGCACTGCGCAAAATATCGTGACGCTCAAGTACCTTGTTCAGGGCTGTTTCCAGCCGCCGGGGCGCCAGGGGGCCGGTGATGCGCATGACACGGGGCAGGTTGTAGGCGGCGTTGTCCGGTGACAGTTGCTGGAGAAACCACAGCCGCTGCTGGGCGAAAGACAGCGGCGCCGGGCGCTGATTGGCGCGGGCGGTTATCCCCTGGGGTTGATCACCGGCATCGGCCAGCAACAGCGCCAGTACATCATCATCGATCAAATCGTTCATCGGGGCTCTCGTAGTCGGCGGTGGATCGTTCAGGCGGTCGCCAACGGTTTTTTTTGCGCGACGACTTTGCCGCCTTCCATTCGCACCAATTGGTCGGCGACATCGAAGTAACGGTCGTCGTGGGAAATGACGATGATGGTCTTGCCCAGGTATTTGAGTTCCGGCAACAGCTCGGTGTAGAAAATGCGCCGGAAGGCCGGGTCCTGGTCGGCCGCCCACTCGTCGAACACCAGCACCGGGCGTTCTTCCAGCCAGGCGTTCAACAGGGCCAGGCGTTTGCGCTGGCCGGTGGAGAGGTCGGTGGTGCTGAAGGCGCCATCGCGGATGCTGACCTTGTGCGAGATTTCCAGGCGTTCCAGGTAACGGTTGGCGTCTTCGGGAACGTTCTGCTCGCCTTGCACCAATTCGTCGAACAGGTAGTAGTCGGCGAAAATCGTGGTGAACAACTGGCGATAGTCGTCGCGGTCATGCGCCAGGACCGGCTTACCGTTAAGGATGATTTCCCCGCCCTGCGGCGCATACAGCCCCAGCAACAGTTTGATCAGCGTGGTCTTGCCGCCGCCATTCTCGCCGACGATAAACACGATCTCGCCCTGGGCGATGGACAGGTTGACTGGCCCGAGGGCGAAGGGCTTGCTGCCGTCCACCGCCGGGAAGGCGAAATGCACGTCGCGCATTTCAAGGTGTTCGACCACCGATTTCGGCGCGTCTTTGTCACTGAGCAGCAGGTGCGGTTCCGGCGAGGAAAACTGCTCCGCCAGGTCGGCGATGCGCTTGAACGCAATGTTGGCGCGGCTGACCACCGGCAGGGTGGTGACCAGGTATTCCATCGGGCCTTTCATGTACAGCAGCACCAGCACGAACCCGCTGAGCACCGCTTTATCGGTGCCCAGCCACAGCGATTGCAGGGCCAGCGCCAGGCCGATCACCACGAAAAACAGCATCGAGCCAAGGGTCTTGGCCACCACGAAGGTGTTGACCGCGCGGATGTGCGTGTTGCAGATGAAATCAGCGGTGCCTTCGATGCGTTGGCTGAACATGCGTTGGCGGCGCGGACGATGGATGCGCAGTTCCTTGGCGCCGGCGGCAATCGCGCTGTAGTGCTTTTGCAGTTCGTCCTCGGCTTCGCGAGCCGCCTGGAAACCCTTGATGCCCTTGGCCCGGGCCACGTATTGCAGCGCGGTGCCGATCACCAGGGCCACCAGCAGCAAGGCAAACATCGGCAACGACAGGTAGGCCAGGTAGCTCAGGCAGCCGAGGGTGACGGTGAACGCAATGGCCAGCGGCGCGAAGGAAAAGGCGAAATCACTGACGGTGTCGACGTCATGAGTCAGCACCGGAATCAGTCGATAACTGCGAAAGCGCTCGATCTGTTCGATCGGTGCCAACAGGACTTTTTCCCCCAGGGATTTACGCAGCCCGGCAATGATGTGCTGCCCGACATGGTTGGTGCCGATGTCCGACAAGATCGACGTCAGCAACGCCACCGCGCACAGGCCGATAAAGGTTGCCAACACCCGGGTCGACGGGGTGCCGGCGGCGTTCAGCGCGTCATTGATGGTCGCCAGTAACGCGGTGATGCTGAGGCCACCGAGCATGCCGAGCATGATCGACACCACAACGATGACCCGGAAAGGCCTGAGCAGGCCGAGGACTTCACTGAAGGCTCCGCGGGATTTTGAGGTCATGGAAGTTTCCGCTTCAAGTGCCGCTAAAGGGCAAAGGTTCAAGAGTTTGGCTGCTTAAAAGACGAAACCCGTGGGCGGCGATTTAGCCGCGCACGGGTTTGTTGCAGGTCATGCGACAGGAGGTGGGAGCCTCAAAGATCCCGCGCGACGCGAAAACCGAGCCAGTCGCCACGGGTGTCGGGGTAGGTGGCATTGCGGTTGCCCGAACGCGAGAACACCGGAGCTTCGCCCCAGTCATTGCCGCGAATGCGCCGGGCCGTGCATTCGCCGGTTAACCACGCGCTGCCATCGCTCGGTGCGCCGACGTAGTTGTCGTTGTAGCAATCGGCGGTCCACTCATAGACGTTGCCGTGCATGTCGTACACGCCGAAGGCGTTGGCCGGGAAGCTGCCCGCCGGTGAGGTGAAGTTGTAGCCATCGGCGGCACCGTAGGTGTTGGCGTGTTTGGCGATGCTGTATTCCTTGCCTTCATCGAACGGGAAGGGGAACGGGCCGCTGCTGCCCGCGCGGGCGGCATACTCACGCAGCGATTCGCTGACCAGTCGATAGTGCTTGCCGGTCTTCTTCGAGAGCCAGGCCACATAGGCATTGACCTCGGGGAAGTTCATGCACACCGCCGGATGCCTGGCCGTGCGTTCATAGCGCGGCACGCCAGCCTTGCACTCGCGGCCCGGGCGGGTGTCACCGTCGGGCATGACGTAACCGCTGTCGCGCAGGTACGCGTCCCACTCGCCGGCCAGCACCTGAAAGCGGCTGATGGCCAGCGGTTTGGCGAAGGTCACCGGGTGCAACGGACCTTCGTCGGACTCGCGGCCCACCTCATTGTCCGGGGTGCCCATGGTGAAAGTCCCGGTGGGCAGCACGACCATCTCAGGGCAGTCCTTGCAGTCCTTGAACACTTTGCCGGGCTGGGCGGGGGCGGCGGCCTGAGCGGCGCCCGGCAGCAGGCCTGCAACCACGGCGGCGAAGGCCAGTGCGGGGAGCGTCTTCAGGGAAAAGCTACGCAGCTCACTGTTCATCATTGCTCTCGATAAAAAGTTAAAAGGAATCAGGGGGGGCTGATGCCAGTCAGTCAAGTGAAGGCCAGACCTGTGGCGAGGGGGCTTGCCCCCGTTGGACTGCGAAGCAGTCCTGAAACCTGCAACCTCGTTCTGCCAGGCACACCGCATATGCCGGATTTGCGACTGCTTCGCAGCCGAACGGGGGCAAGCCCCCTCGCCACGGGTCTGCACTTGGCGCAGGCTTTTCTTAACTGACTGACATTAACCATGGGGCTGGTGATCAGAGCTGTTTGCCGAGCAACGCGATGAAGCGGTCAACTTCAGCTTCGCTGTTGAGCAGCCCCGGCGCGGCGCGGATCACCGGGCCCACGTCGCGCTCCACGGCATCGGCGATCACGCGGTTTTGCATCAGCCAGGCGGCGATCTTGTCGCAGCTTTTGCCCTTGACCCGGAAGAAGCTGAAGCCGGACGACAGCTCGGGGCTCAGGGGCGTGACCAGTTCGATCTGCGGGTGCGCTTGCAGGCGTTTTTTCATATAGCTGTTCAGCGTATGGATACGTGCCTGAACATCGGCCTTGCCCCATTGCAAATGCAGCTGGAAGGCTTCGTTCAGCGCCCAGCGGTGCTCGAACGAGTGGTAGCCGCCCGGCGTCATGGTGGTGGAGAAGGCCGTGGCTTCGGAGAAGGTCGGGATGATCGGCGTGACGTATTTGACCTCTTCACTGCGGCTGCAAACGATGCCAGTACCACGGGGGCCGAACAGCCATTTGTGGGTGCCGGCGATGAAGAAATCGCAGTTCATGGCCGGAAAACTCAAGTCCTCGACACCAAAACCGTGCACGCCGTCGACCAGGTAAATAATGCGATCGTGGTCGGCGCGATTGCGGTTGTGCTTGTCCACCAGCGCGCCGATGTCGGCGATCGGCAGTTTCACGCCGCTGCCGGAGTGCACCCAGGTCATGCCGAGTACACGGGTTTGCGGTTTGATGTTCTGCTCGATCGAGGCCAGGATCTCCGCTTTGGACACCGTCTGCGGATCCTTGAACAACCTGATCTTGCGCACCCGGGTGCCGTCCCGTTGGGTGCGCAGATCGAGAATGGTGTGGGTCGCGTAATGCTCGTGGGCGGTGGTGAGGATTTCCTGGTCGGGGCGCACATGAACGCCGCCGTAAATCATCGCCAGGCCTTCGGTGGTGCTGCCGGTCAAGGCGATCTGTCTGGCATTGGCTTGCAGGTAACGACCGGCCCAGACACGCACCTCTTCTTCACGCTGCTCGATCACGCCCAGGTCCCAGTCCATCGCCAGCCCGGGGTTTTTATCGAGGGCGGCACGGTGCATCTCGATCGCTTCTCGCACAGGCTTGGGGTGCGAGGTGATCAGGAAATTGGAGAAATGCAGGTAATCCGGATCCTGGTCGAACAGCTGCCGCAGCTGTGCCCATTTGTCCCCAGGCGGCGAGGGCACTGGCGTGGCGTTGGCGACGTTGTTCAGGCCGGCAGTCAACGGCAGGCCGGCGGCGAGGATCCCGGCCTGTTTCAGAAAGGTGCGACGATCGCTCATGGTGTGCTCGTGCCTTGTTGTGAAATCAGCGCTGGCTTGGCGGCTTTCTGCACCTGATCCCAGACCCGCAGGAAGTTGCCGCCCCAGAGCTTGGCAATGTCTGCTTCGGAGTAGCCGCGCGAGATCAGTTCCGCCGTGACATTGCGAATGTCACCGACGTTTTCCCAGCCTTTGACGCCGCCCCCTTCGTTGAAGTCGGAGCTGATGCCGACATGGTCAATGCCGATTTTTCGCACCGTGTAATCGATGGCGTCGCCGAGGTCCTTGAGGCTGGCTTTGGGTTCTTCTTCGAGAATCGCGTAGAGACGGCTGGCGTACTGGCCGAATTTTTTCTCGGGCCAGGCAGCGATGACCGGATCGCCCGGCATCAATGCCATGGCGAGGTTCGGCAGGGGCGGCAGGTCGAACTCTTTGCGCAGTTCGTTGAGTTTGTCCTGGGTGGTCTGGGTCAGCGGGCGCAGGTATTGGGAGAAACCGACCACCTGCACCACGCCGCCGCTGTTCTTGATCAGCTGCATTTCCTTGTCGCTGAGATTGCGCGGGATATCGACCATCGCCCGTGGCGCCGAGTGCGAAGCGACCATCGGTGTGCGGCTCAATTGCGCGACTTGCTCCAGGGCTTTGGTCGACATTTGCGACACGTCGATGATCACGCCCAGGTCATTCAGGCGATGCACCGCTTGCTTGCCCAGGTCCGAGAGGCCGTCGAGGGCATCCGGCGAATCGTTGAAAAACGGCAAGGGGCGCGAGGAGTCGGCCCAGTCGTTATTGCCGATATAGCTGAAGCCGAACATGCGCATGCCGCGTGCCGTCCACAGGTCCAGCAGGTTCAGGTCGTGGCCCAGCGGGTAGGCGTTGAGCATGCTGATGAAAATCGCGAACTTGCCTTCGCCGTGCAAGCGACGGAAATCGTCGGGGGTGTAGGCAATGGCGACCTGATTGGGAAAATCGCGGACCATCCCGGAAATAATCTTGTAGCGAATCTCCTGCTGGTTGCGCGCCTCTTCGACAAAACCGGCAGTGGGCTTGTGCGGCGCGTTGGCGCCATTCCACAGTTCCGGCCAGCCGAAAATCGTCAGGGCCGCGCCGGACAGGCGTCCGCGGTTGACCTTGACCAGGTCGAACTGGCCCTTGCCATCCTTGTCGGCTTCATTGCCCTGGGTGCCGAAGTTCTGCATCAGGCTGATGTGGCTATCGAAGGAGAGCATGCGCTCGTGCAACTCGTCGGCCTGTTGCATGACCTTGATCGGGTAACCGGGGTTGTCCTTGAACCCGTAATACCAGACTGCGAAGCCCGCGCCGGCGCTGATCGCCAGGGCCAGCGGCAGGCCGATGTAAAGAGCCTTTTTCGAACGTGGTTTTGTCATTGCCATCTCTGTCAGGTTCGCCGCCCCGGTGCAGGCGCAGGGGCCTTTGCTATCTGGGAGGAACGAGTGGCTGGCAGAAAAAATTAGGAGACAGCGAGATACCCTGTGGCGAGGGGGCTTGCCCCCGTCCGGCTGCGAAGCAGTCGTAAATCCGGTGCATGCGGTTTGCCTGGCGGAACGAGGTTGCAGGTTTCAGGACTGCTTCGCAGTCCAACGGGGGCAAGCCCCCTCACCACAGGGATTGTGTTTGGCACGCTTAAATTTCCCCCCACAACAAACGTTCTAGCTTGGATAAAGCCTGCTTCATGGCTGACACAGGTAGGGCAATGACGATTTCTCGACGATGGTTCATGGCAGGCTTGGCGCTGACTGGCGCTGCCGTGCCTGCGGCTTATTATGGGCATCGCGAATGGACGAAGCCGGACCCGACGATTACCCCCGGCGAGGCGACGGTCGACCTCGCGGACACCGCGGGTCAGCAGTTGGCCAACTCGCTGCGAGGCATCTGGGATATCCGCTTCGAAGGTTCGCAAGCGGGCCTCGACGGTTTACCGCAGCACGGGCTGGAGCTGTTTCTCGACATCGCCCAGCGCGGCCGTGGCCTGCGTGGCTGCCTCGATACCGCGCTGCAGTTACGCGGTGAAGCCGAGCCGCGTTACCGGGTGATCGGCGACCTGGTGTCGCCTGACGCCAGCCAGCTGTACTGGCGCCTGATCGATCGGCAATCGGCCAACGGCGCACCGACTTATGAGCTGGCGGTCACGCTCGATGAGGTCTGGGCCGATTTCGGCAATGCCGGCAGTGGCACGCTCAGCGGGCGGATTCTGCGTCTGGATCGCCCGCTCGGTTTGCCGGAACTGGACAATCGTTTTGTCGCGCGCAAACGGCTGTTTCCCGAAGCCCGTGAGCGTGTGGGGTTGAATCCGCCGTTGCTGGCGTGGCTGATTTCCCCCGAGCACCGTTTGTTCCACCAGCTCTGGCACGCCTCGCGGGACAAATGGCACAAACTCTCCAAGGACCAACAGGGCGCCTTGCGCGGCATCGGCTGGCAGCCGGGCCCGCGAGGCAATGAGCGCGATGCCCGGGGGCCGCGCAAAGACCGTAATGGCTCGGGGATCGACTTTTTCTTCATGCACCGGCACATGCTCGGCACGGCGCGTTCGATGCAGGACCTGCCGTCCTGGTCGAGCTTCCCGATGCCGCAGCCGGAGCTTGAGCGCGACCGTCAGGGCTTCGCCCGCTATTTCGACAATCACGATGGCACGGCGCTGCCGCCTACCTGGCTGGCCGCCGAAGACACCGAGTACACCCAGTGGGTCAGCGACATCAAGACTGCCGAGACCTACCACAGCAATTTTCAGGTGTGGGAATCCCGTTACCGCGACCCGCGTTATCTGTCGAGGCTGACCCTGGGGCAGTTCGGTTCGGAGGTGGAGCTGGGGCTGCACGACTGGCTGCACATGCGCTGGGCCTCGGTGCCACGGGATCCCTCCAACGGTCAGCCGGTGCCTTTTGCCCGGGATCCGGCGGACTTTGCCGCGCGCTGGTATGCGCCGGAAAACGACTTCCTCGGTGACCCGTTTTCATCCCACGTGAACCCGGTGTTCTGGCATTTCCACGGCTGGATCGACGATCGCCTGGAAGACTGGTTCCGCGCCCACGAGCGTTTCCATCCGGGGGAACTCAGTCGGCTTGAGGTCAATGGCGTGCCCTGGTTCGCTCCGGGGCGCTGGGTTGAAGTCGATGATCCGTGGCTCGGCCCGAGCACCCACGGTTGCAGCACCACGCCGGGATTGCAGGTCGGCAAGTCGGTGGAAATGGACCCGGAAACCATGAAGCTGGCGCTGCGCATTACCTTCGGTACGGATGAAAAGAAACTCGCGGATTTGTTCCGGCGAGTGCCGCAACGGCCGTGGTATGCGCGGAATCTGAAGGTCAAGCCGCTGAGTTCGTAAGCCAGGCACTTGTGGCAAGGGAGCAAGCTCCCTCGCCACACAGTTTTTGGTGACGGATAACCTCGATCAAAGCACCTGCCACCCCCCACCCAACGCCTTGTACAACGCAATGCTCGCCTGCAACCGCGACAACCGCAGTTGCACATTCGAGTCCTGCGCCGCATACAGCGTGCGCTGCGTTTCCAGCACCGTCAGCCAATCCTCGGCGCCAGCCTGATAGCGGCTTTGCGCAATGTTGAACGCGGCCTGGGCCTGGTTCAGTTCTTCGCGTTGCCACTGCCGCTGTTCATCCAGGCCGCGAATGCTGTTGAGGGCTTTTTCGACGTCGGCAAACGCATTGATGATCGCGCCTCGGTAGGCTTCCAGCAGTTCTTGTTGGCGGGCCGTGGCCTTGTCGCGCTCGGCACCGAGGCGGCCGTTGTTGAAGATCGGTGCGACCAGCCCGGCGGTGAGGTTGTAGAACGGGCTGCGCAGAATGTCGCTGGCCGTGTTGGCGCCCGAGCCGATGTCGGCGCTGAGGGTCACGGCGGGCAACATGGCTGCGCGCGCGACCGTGACGTTGGCCTGGGCGGCGGCCAGTTGCGCTTCGGCGCGGGCGATGTCCGGGCGGCGGCTGAGCAGTTCGCTGGGCAACCCGGCGTCGATGGCAGGCCACTGCAGTTGTTCGAAGGATTCGTGGCTGGGCGGCAGTTGCTGAACCGGCCGGCCAAGCAGGGCGGCGAGGCTGATCCGGGCGTCCTCGGCTTGCTGGCGAATCAGCGGCAGTTGCCGTTGTTGCGCCGCCACCAGGCTTTTCTGTTGCGCCAGTTCCAGTGCGGTGGTCGAACCTGAGTCGAAACGGGTCTGCACCAGCTTCAAAACGTTTTGCGCGTTGGCCAGGTTCAGCTCGGCAATGCGACTTTGTTCATCCAGCGACAAGGCTTGCGCGTAGCTGTTGGCCACGCCGCTGAGCAAGGTCAATTCAACCGTGGCCTGATCGAACTCGCTGGCGCGCAGCCCGAATTGCGCACTGTCCCGGGACGCGCGTTTGCCGCCCCAGAAGTCGATTTCGTAACTGGCGCTGAGGTTGGCGTCAAAGTAGTCCACGGCCTTGTTGCTGCTGTCGGCATCGAGTTGGCTGTAGCCGTTGCCGCGCAGCAGTTTCTGGCGGTTGGCGTTCATGCCGGCCTTGACCTCCGGCAGCTGCGAGCCGCCGGCAATCACCGTGTCGGCCCGGGCCTGATGCACCCGAGCGATGGCGGCGGCCAGGTCATAACTGCCGACGCGCGCCTGTTCGATCAAGCGATCAAGCTGCGGGCTGCCGAACTGCGTCCACCATTGTCGACTCGTCCGGGAGGCACTTTCATCGTGTGGCGATTGCCAGGCTGGCGGTGGTTGAATGCCGCTGTCCGGGCGCGCAGCCGGGTGGCTGCACGCGCCGAGTACCAGGCAAAGGGTCAACAGGCTCAGTTGCGGTTTCATAGATCGATTATTCACTGGTAAGGGCCGTGACCGGGTCGAGCCGGGCAGCTTTGCGGGCCGGCATGAAGCCGAAGACAACGCCGGTGATCAGTGCGCAGGCGAAGGCGCCGATGACCGCCGCCAGGGAGAAGGCCACCGCCACTTTGCTGAGCACCAATACGCCACCGACGATTAGCGCCAGGGCGATGCCGGCAATCCCGCCGACCACCGAGAGCATCAGCGCTTCGGTGAGGAACTGGCGCAAAATGTCGCGCTGACGGGCGCCGGTGGCCATGCGGATTCCGATCTCGCGGGTCCGTTCGCGCACGGTCATGAGCATGATGTTCATCACGCCGATGCCGCCCACCAGCAGCGAGATCGCCGCAATCGAACCGAGCATCAGCGACAGCGTATTTTGCGTGCGCGCCTCGGCTTGAATCATCGCGGCGTTGTTGGTCAGTTCGAAATCGTGTTTGCCATCGTGCAGGCGCAGCATCAACTGCTCGATGGCCTTTTCGGTCTCTTTGACCTTGCGCGCATCGGCCGCGGCAATGGCCACGTATTCGGGGTTGTGGGTACCGAACAATCGGACACTGGCGGCCGAGTAGGGCACGGCAATCCGGTTGTCGCTGTCGGAGTCGCCGGAGCTGGCGCCTTTTTCTGCGAGCACACCGACGACCTGAAAGGGCACGTTTTCGATCAAGATATATTGGCCGATGGGGTTGGCGACATCCTTGAGCAACTTGCTGCGCACCTTGTGGCCGATCACCGCGACCGCTGCGGCGTTGCGCTCATCGGCCTCGGTGAAGTAACTGCCCTCGACCACCGGCCAGTTGAAGATCGCCGGAAAGTTGGTGTCATTGCCGCCGACGTAGCTCAGGTGATCGAGATTGCCGAAGCGCACCCCGGCTTCGGCGCCGTTGACCGGCATGATTCGCATGACTTGCGGCAAACTGGCCAGCGCCGCGACGTCATCCAGGGTCACGATGCCGGGCGGCGTGCGCGGGTTGGGAGCGGAGCCACTGAGGTAAATGATGTTCGAGCCGAACGCGCCCATCTGCGCCATGACCTGACGCTTGCTGCCTTCGCCGACCGCCAGCATCACCACCACCGAGGCGACGCCGATGATGATCCCCAACAGCGTCAGGGCGGTGCGGAAGCGGTTGATCCACATCACCCGCCAGGCTGCGTGTACGGCATCCACCAATTCACCTTTCCAGGCACCGGTGGCCTCGCTGCCTTCGCTCAGCCGCTTGCGCAAATCCACCGCTTGCAGCGCACCGGGATTGGCCGAGGCCTGCGCGGCGGGGTTGTCGCGGGCGCTGTCGCTGATGATCAGGCCGTCACGGATCTCGATCACGCGTTTGGCCCGGGCCGCCACGTCGCGGTCGTGGGTGATGAGGATCACCACGTGGCCCTGGCTTGCCAGTTCGTCGAGCAGCGCCATGACCTCGGCGCCGCTGTGGCTGTCGAGGGCGCCGGTGGGTTCGTCGGCGAGGATGATGTGGCCGCCATTCATTAATGCGCGGGCGATGGACACCCGTTGCTGCTGGCCGCCGGAGAGCTGGTGCGGACGGTTGCCGGTGCGCTCGGCCAAGCCCAGACGGTCGAGCAGGGCGGCGGCGCGGGCGTGGCGTTCGGCCGCTGGGGTGCCGGCGTAGATCGCCGGCATCTCGACGTTTTCCTGGGCCGAACCGGACGGAATCAGGTGGTAACCCTGAAACACGAAACCGAAGGCCTCGCGACGTAGCCAGGCCAGTTCATCGCTGTCGAGTGCCGCGACATTTTCGCCGGCGAACAGATACTCGCCGGACGTTGGTCGGTCGAGGCAGCCGAGGATGTTCATCAGCGTCGATTTGCCGGACCCGGAAGCGCCGACGATCGCTACGAACTCCCCGGCGTGGATCGACAGGTCGATGCCGCGCAACACATGAACTTCAGGCGCGTCGCCGCCACCGTAGGATTTACGAATGTCCTGCAGGTCGATCAGAGGCGTTTGCATTCAACCTCCGCTGCCGTCGGCGGGGCCGATCAACAGGTGATCGCCTTCGGCCAGTCCGTCAAGGATCTGCACCTTCAAACGATCGCTGATGCCGGTGCGCACAGACCGTTGTTCGATCTCACCGTTTTGAGCGACCACCCGAGCCGTTTGACTGTCGGTCTGCGGGCCGCCCTGCAAGGCGGCGACCGGAGCGGTAAGGACGTTTTTTGCCTGATTGGAAACGAAGAACACTTGGGCGGTCATTTCCGCCATCAGCGCGTTGTCGGCGTTGTCGACGTCCAGCAGCACCGTGTACAGCACCACGCGGGCCGTCCCGCTTTTACTGGAACTGGCCGGACTGCCGCCGCCCTGGCTGGTCTGATCCAGCGGTTTGGGCGGTATCGGCAAAATCTGCCGCACCGTGCTGCTCCAGCGCCGGTTACCGCCGCTGAGCGTGGTGAACCAGGCGGTCATGCCGGGTTTGACGTGGCCGATGTCAGCCTCCGAGACCTCGGCCCAGACCGTCATCGGCGACAGTTTGGCGATGCGCAGGATCAGCGGCGTTTGTTGCTGGGCGTTGAGGGTCTGGCCTTCGCGGGCATCGAGGGCCACGACCGTTCCGCTCATCGGCGCGTAAATGCGCGTATAGCCGAGTTCGGCCTGATCGCTGCGCAGGTTGGCCTGGGCCTGGCGGATCTGCGCCTCGAACATGTCGATGCGCGCCTGGGTGGTGCGCAGTTCGGCTTGGGCCGTTTGCACGTCTTCGTCCCGTGTCGCGCCGCCGGCGGCGAGGTGCTGTTGACGCTGATATTTCTGCCGGGCCAGGTCGTGTTGTGCCCGTTGCTCCTGCAGCTGCGCCTTGAGGTTGTCGATGGAAAAACGCCCGGCGTCGAGTTTGGCCTGTTGGGTGGAAGGGTCGATTTCCACCAGCAACTGGCCTTCCTTGACCACGTCACCGACTTCCACATGGATCTTGTGGATCTGCCCGGAGGCCTGGGCGCCGACATCGACATACCGCCTCGGTTGCAGGGTTCCCAATGCCGTGACGCTGCTTTCAATGTCGCCGCGCGCGACCTGGACCGTGGCGAAGCGGTCACGACCCGCTGGCAAAACCTGCCAGGCCGCGATGGCGATAACGGGGATCAGACAAAGGGCAACAAGCAGGGCGCGTCGGGTGTGACGGGGACGTTTCATGCAGGGTTCCGGCCAATAGGATTCGGCCCGTCATTCAACTTGCGCGCAAAACCTGGCGGCAGCTGAACGCTGTCGGAGGACCGACAGCCACGGGGAGCTGTCCTGTAAACGAGGGAAGGGGCGGGGAATTTAAGCGTTGAGGCTTTGAGTGACAGACAGGTATAGAACAGCACTATTTAGCAGGCAAATGGAAACAGCACTTTAAATCTATATGAGAATTACTATAAATTACGCACTCGAAGTCGCCATCATCGTGCCATTGCCTATTTGGGCGGTGGCGGATCTGGTTCAAGGATAGAAACCGCACCCCGTGCGGCCGGGAGTCATGTTGGAAAACTACTATCGCGAGCTGGTGTGTTTCCTGAACGCCAAGCTAGGCAACCGCCAGGTGGCCGAAGATGTGGTGCATGACGCGTATCTGCGGGTACTGGAGCGTTCCAGCGACACGCCGATCGAACAACCCCGGGCGTTCCTTTATCGCACCGCGCTCAACCTGGTGATCGACGACCACCGACGCAATGCCCTGCGTCAGGTCGAGTCGCTGGACGTGCTCGACAGCGAAGAACGCTACTTCATCCCTTCGCCCCACAACAGCCTCGATCACGGTCAGCGCCTGGACATGCTCCAGCGCGCACTGGCGGAATTGCCACGGCTGTGTCGCGAGAGCTTCCTGCTGCGCAAGATCGAAGGCCTGTCACACCCGCAAATCGCCGAGCACCTGGGTATTTCCAAAGCGCTGGTGGAAAAGCACATCGTCAATGCCATGAAGCATTGCCGGGTGCGCATGCGTCAGTGGGACGTCGCTTAAATCAGTCCTCGTTAAATTTTTTTTCATTGTCCTCGTTCCTATTCAACAGACGATCTGCCGCCGCCAAAGGCCGGTCAGGTCACCCAGGCTTTATCCCCGCAGCTGCGGGGTTTATCCAGAGGACACTGGAAATGACACAGGCAATTGCATCGCCCATCGTTCACGACCTGATCGGCGTTGGTTTCGGCCCTTCGAATCTGGCCCTGGCCATCGCCCTGCAAGAGCGCGGGCCGAGCCAGGGCGAGCTGGATGTGCTGTTTCTCGACAAGCAGGCGGACTACCGCTGGCACGGCAACACCCTGGTCACCCAGAGCGAACTGCAGATATCGTTTCTCAAGGACCTGGTGACGCTGCGCAACCCGACCAGCCCGTATTCCTTCGTCAACTACCTCAAGCACCACGGTCGTCTGGTGGACTTCATCAACCTCGGCACCTTCTATCCGTGCCGCATGGAGTACAACGACTACCTGCGCTGGGTCGCCGGGCAATTTACCGGGCAGAGCCGCTACGGCGAGGAAGTGCTGACCATCGAGCCGGTGCTGCATAACCAGCAGGTCGAGGCGCTGCGAGTGATCTCGCGTGATACTCAGGGTTTGCAGCATGTGCGCACCACCCGTTCGGTGGTGGTCAGCGCCGGCGGTACACCGCGCATTCCCGAAGCGTTCAAGGCATTGAAGGATGACGGTCGGGTGTTCCACCATTCCC
The DNA here is from genome assembly GCF_058798795.1 of Pseudomonas sp. GW822-FHT07A10. Taxonomy (NCBI): domain Bacteria; kingdom Pseudomonadati; phylum Pseudomonadota; class Gammaproteobacteria; order Pseudomonadales; family Pseudomonadaceae; genus Pseudomonas; species Pseudomonas sp. GW822-FHT07A10. Next base: position 162,223 of record NZ_JBXAKV010000003.1, on the reverse strand, counting down.
AGTATCTGGAGCGCATGGCTACACAACCGTGTGTGAACAACCAACCGATGAGCATCGCAATCATCGGCGGCGGGCAGAGCGCGGCGGAGGCCTTCATCGACCTCAACGACAGCTTCCCGTCGGTGCAGGTGGACATGATCCTGCGCGGTTCGGCCCTCAAACCGGCCGATGACAGCCCCTTCGTCAACGAAGTGTTCTCGCCGGAATTCACCGACCTGGTGTTCCAGCAGGCCAGCAGCGAACGCGAGCGTCTGGTCAATGAGTACCACAACACCAACTATTCGGTGGTGGACATCGACCTGATCGAGCGCATCTACGGAATCTTCTACCGGCAGAAAGTCTCGGGCATTGCGCGGCATGCGTTCCGTACCCTGACCACCGTCGAAAAAGCCATCGCCACCGAACGCGGTATTGAACTGACTGTGCGCAATAATGCCACCGGAGAAGTCTCGGTTCGTCGTTACGACGCGGTGGTGCTGGCCACGGGTTACGAGCGTCAGATGCACCGCAAACTGTTGGCGCCGCTGGAGCAATACCTCGGCGATTTTGAGGTCGATCGCAACTACAGGCTGATCACCGACGAGCGCTGCAAGGCCGGGATCTACATGCAGGGCTTCTGCCAGGCCAGCCACGGTTTGAGCGACACCTTGCTGTCGATCCTGCCGATCCGCGCCGATGAAATCGCCGGCTCGTTGTATGACCATGGCAAATCCCGCGGGCATGGCCGCTCGGTGAGGGACTTGTTGTTGGCCACTGCCAGCTGAGATTTTGTGGCGAGGGGGCTTGCCCCCGTTCGGCTGCGAAGCAGCCGTAAATCCAGCATCGCGGTCTGTCTGACAAATTGCGATTGCAGGTTTGGGGGCGCTTCGCACCCCAACGGGGCGGTGCGGCGTTCCGACAAGCCCCCTCGCCACAGGTTTGCGATCAACCTGAACCCTTCCTGAAGAACCCCGCGATTCCCCCCGCAACACCCCTGCGCAGCGTTTACTCTCTAGATATCGCGGCGTAAGCTTCGCGCGTTTTCATCAATTAGCGGAGACCCACAGTGGGTACTTGTTCGAGTGACAGTTGTCGGCCGGTCTCGGTAACCGGCATTTTCCCGGCAAGATAACGCGCAGCCTTTTTGTGCCGTTGTCTCGCCGTAAAGCGAGCAGCGGCATCCCGATCGTGGCCGGTTTTGGCCCGACTCCCGACGTCCTCTCATCGACGCTGAACAGCGTGTGATGTTCGACCCCGTGTCGTCATCGCAGCGCCTCGACACGCCTGCTCGACGGTTTCCCGGCTGACCCTGGGGGGCACTGCCATGAACCTGACCTGGCTGAAAGAATTCTTCGCCGGATTCCTGCGTAACCGTCACATCGCCCGGCACTTCCGTCGACTGGCGCTGCTGGAAAGCTTCACCGACACCACGGTCAGCCGTGAGGTCCCGCCGACGCTCGCGCAAACCCTGGTCGCCGCCGCCAACAGCGACACTGGCCAATTGCTGGATAACCTCGGCAGCCACCCTGACGGCCTGACTGAACCCGAGGCCGATGCGCTGCGCGAACAATACGGCCTCAATGAAGTCGAGCACGAGCAACCGCTGCCGTGGTGGACGCACCTGTGGCACTGCTACAAAAACCCGTTCAACCTGCTGCTGACCTTGCTGGCGGTGATCTCCTGGCTGACCGAAGACATGAAAGCCGCCATCGTGATTTTCTCGATGGTGGTGCTCTCGACCTTGCTGCGTTTCTGGCAGGAAACCAAATCCAACCAGGCCGCCGACGCGCTCAAGGCGATGGTCAGCAACACCGCCACGGTGATGCGTCGGGAGGTGGCGAACAACGGTGCGCAACGCCTCGAATTGCCGATCAAGCAACTGGTGCCGGGTGACCTGATCGTGCTCTCGGCCGGTGACATGATTCCTGCCGATTGCCGGGTGCTCAACGCCAAGGACCTGTTCGTCAGCCAGGCCGCGATGACCGGTGAATCGATGCCGGTGGAAAAATTCCCTCGTCAGCAGGACAACCACACCCACAACCCGCTGGACCTCGACAACATCCTGTTCATGGGCACCAACGTGGTGTCCGGCACGGCCATGGCGCTGATTCTCACCACTGGCAACAACACCTATTTCGGCGCACTGGCGCAGCGGGTCGGTGCCACCGATCGTGCGCCGACTTCGTTTCAGACCGGGGTCAACAAAGTCAGCTGGTTGCTGATCCGCTTCATGTTCGTCATGGCGCCGCTGGTGTTGTTCATCAACGGTTTCACCAAGGGTGACTGGACCGAAGCGTTGCTGTTCGCGCTGTCGATCGCCGTGGGTCTGACCCCGGAAATGTTGCCGATGATTGTTACCTCGACCCTGGCAAAGGGCGCGGTGTTCCTGTCGCGCAAAAAAGTCATCGTCAAACGCCTCGACGCGATCCAGAACTTCGGCGCCATGGACGTGCTCTGCACCGACAAGACCGGCACGCTGACCCAGGACAAAATCTTCCTCGCGCGCAACGTCGATGTCTGGGGTAACGATTCCGATGACGTGCTGGAAATGGCCTACCTCAACAGCTACTACCAGACCGGCTTGAAAAACCTGCTGGACGTGGCCGTGCTGGAGCACGTGGAAATCCATCGTGAACTGAAAGTCGGCACGGCGTTTCGCAAGGTCGACGAGATTCCATTCGACTTCACCCGGCGGCGCATGTCGGTGGTGGTGGCCGAGCGTGATCAGCCGCATCTGCTGATCTGCAAAGGCGCGGTGGAAGAAGTGCTGGCGGTGTGCACCCGGGTGCGCCACGGCGATGCCGACGAGGCGCTGAGCGATGAATTGCTGGCGCGCATTCGCCAGGTCACCGCCACCTTCAATGCCGAAGGCCTGCGGGTGGTGGCGGTGGCGGCGCGGCCGATGATCGAGGGCCGCGACACTTACAGCCTGGCCGATGAACAGGCGCTGACGCTGATCGGTTACGTGGCTTTCCTCGATCCACCGAAAGAAAGCACCGCGCCGGCACTCAAGGCCCTGGCCGCGCACGGTGTGGCGGTGAAAGTGCTGACCGGCGACAACGAACTGGTGACCGCGAAAATCTGCCGTGAAGTCGGGCTGGAGCAGCAAGGCCTGCTGATGGGCAACGACATCGAACGCATGAGTGACGCCGAGCTGGCGGTGGCGGTGGAGACCACCAACGTCTTCGCCAAACTTACGCCGTCGCACAAGGAACGCATCGTCCGCCTGCTCAAGAGCAACGGCCATGTGGTCGGCTTCATGGGCGACGGCATCAACGATGCGCCAGCCCTGCGCACTGCCGACATCGGCATTTCGGTGGACAGCGCGGTGGACATCGCCAAGGAAGCGGCGGACATCATTCTTCTGGAAAAAAGCCTGATGGTGCTGGAGGAGGGCGTGCTGGAAGGGCGGCGGACCTTCGCCAACATGCTCAAGTACATCAAAATGACCGCCAGCTCGAACTTCGGCAACGTGTTCTCGGTGTTGGTGGCCAGTGCGTTCATTCCGTTCCTGCCCATGCTGCCGATGCACCTGCTGGTGCAGAACCTGCTCTATGACATTTCGCAGATCGCCATCCCGTTCGATAACGTCGATGAAGACATGCTGAAACAGCCCCAACGCTGGCAGCCAGCGGACGTCGGACGCTTCATGCTGTTCTTCGGCCCGATCAGTTCGATTTTCGACATCAGCACCTTTGCCTTGATGTGGTACGTGTTCGATGCCAACACCCCGGACCACCAGACCCTGTTCCAGTCTGGCTGGTTCGTGGTCGGGCTGCTGACCCAGACGCTGATCGTGCACATGATCCGCACGCCGAAGGTGCCGTTCCTGCAAAGCCGCGCCGCCATGCCACTGCTGGTGATGACCGGCATCATCATGGCCGTGGGGATTTTCCTGCCGATGGGGCCGCTGGCGCATTACTTCAAACTGCAGGCGCTGCCGTCGCTGTATTTCGTGTTCCTGCCGGTGATTCTGCTGGCGTACATGGCACTGACCCAGGCGGTGAAAGGTTTCTATATTCGGCGGTTTGGCTGGCAGTAATGCTGCCAGATGCAGGAGCTGGCGAAGGCTGCGATCTTTTGATCTTTAAGCACGTATCTTTAGGAAAAATCCTACAGAAAGCACGACAGGTCTTCCGTAGCCTTGCTCCCCCACGAATCTGTCACCTTCAAGGGACCTGTTTTGCCAAATAAAGCCTTGCGCATCCTGATCGCCGACGAGCAGCATTTTCACCGGCTGAAAACCGAGCGGTTGTTCAACCAGCTCGGTTATTACCGAGTGGCACCGGTGCAAAGCCTTGCCGAGATGCTGAACCTGGTCGAGTACGGTTGCGAGCCGTTTGATCTGGTGGTCATCAATGCCTCATTGGCGGATGGGGCGTTGGACCTGCCTGGGTTCTTCCTCGATAACGGCCAGGTTCATCATGCCTTGATCTACGACGGCCACGCGCAGCTGCCGGATCTTGCGTCCGTTCAACGGCTGATGGCGCTGATCGATCTGCATGGGTGTGAAGCTGAACAATCCCTGGATCACCAGCCATTCGTTGATGCTGGGCTACCGCTCGTCGAAACTATCATTTCTGACAGGTAGTTTCTTCCTTCTACCTATGCAAAAGTTTTCGCACAGCCGCTGCGTCTGCTCCGGGGTTTTCCGGGGACAAACGTTGAGTTTGTGCATAAGGAATTACCATGAAAAAAGTGCTGATTGTGGACGATCATCCGGTGATACGCGCCGCAGTCAGACTTGTACTTGAGGGGGAAGGTTTCAAACTCATCTTTGAGGCGTCCAGTGTTCGCGAGGCATTGTCGATACTTCGTGAGCATGAAATCGATCTGATGGTACTGGATCTGAGTCTGTCCGATGGCGATGGCTTGACCCTGATGGAGCGAATCGCAGCCAGTGATCGGTCATGTCGGGTAGTGGTTTTCACCGCCTCGGATCCATCGTTATTTCAACAGCGTTGCATGCACGCCGGGGCCATGGCATATGTCGCCAAGACCACCGACTTGAGTCAGCTGCAAAAAGCCGTGCATGCGGTCAAGGCCGGTTACACCTTTTTCAAGCAGCTGTCTTCGGGTCCGCAGGACCTTGGGCAACGCAGCGAAAAACAGAGGATCGACGAGCTCTCCACCCGCGAACTGGCGGTCCTGCGGTATTTGGCCCAAGGCATGACCAACAAGGCAATCGCCGAGCGTATGAATTTGAGTGTAAAGACCACCAGCACCTACACCAGCCGACTGGTCGAAAAACTCGGAGTGAAGTCGAAGGTGTTCCTGCCGGAATTCGTCACGCGCAATGGTCTGTTCTGAGTGAACCCGACCGTGCGCACCTTACTGTTAGCGTGTGCACTGTGCCTTGTGCAACACATTCAAACAGCGCTGGCCGACGAACCGCAGCCGTTGCATTTGCTGGGGCGCTCCACGGTGCAGGGCTATCAGGTAAAACTGGACGAAACGGACTGGCAATGGCTACGCGATAAACGGACCCTGCGCCTGGGGGTGACGGGCCCCGACTACCCGCCATTCGAGGTGACACGTCACAGCGATGAGTTGGAGGGCATCACGGCCGATTACGCCGAACTGTTGGGGCAACTGCTGCACGTCAGGATCGAGGTGCTGCGGTATGCCACCCGTGAAGCCGCCATGGATGCCCTCAAGCACCATGAACTGGATCTGCTCGGGACATCGAACAACTTCGAGGCGGCCGATCCGTCGCTGACCAGATCCCGGGCCTATGCCGAAGATCAGCCGATGCTGGCCACTCGGCTGGACGAGCGGATGCCTGTCGATCTTGCCGGCAAATGTATTGCCATGGTTGAAGACTATTTGCAGGCGCAGGCTGTTGAAGATTTTTATCCCGACGCACGTTTGCAGCGTTACCCCTCGACCCTCGACGCGCTCGGGGCGGTGGCGTTCGGACAGTGCGATGTGTACCTGGGCGACTTCATCAGCGCCAATTACCTGATCAACAACAATTACCTCAATAACGTTCAGCTGGCGGGGCCTTCCGGTCTGGATGCCAATCCGTTCGGCTTCGCTTTGGCGGCGGACAACCCGCGTCTCAAAGGTATCGTCGACAAGGCGCTGGCAGCGATTCCCATGGAGCAGCGCTTGGCCATTGAGGTGCGCTGGAGTGCCGGCAGGGCCAGTACGGCGGGTCAACAGCAGGTGCGTTTGAGCGTCAGCGAGCAACGCTGGCTGGATCGGCATCCGACGGTCACCGTCGGTGCGATCGACAACTTTGCCCCGCTGACATTCTATGATGCCCAAGGTCGGCTGAGCGGGTTGACGGCACAGTTGCTGACGCTGATCAGCCAGCGCAGCGGTTTGACCTTTGAGGTGCAACGCGGCCACTCGCTGGACCGGCAAATCGAGCAACTTCGGGACGGTGAGATCGACCTGCTGCCGGTAGTCACGCCCAGTACCGAGCGTGAAGACGCGTTGCTCTTTACCCGCGCTTACCTTAGTAACCCTTTCGTGCTGGTCAGTAAAACGAAAGTGGACAGCCCCAGGACGCTGGACGATCTGGCCGGTAAGCGCCTGGCCATTTATCGCGGTCATCCGTTGTTCGGCTTCATCCAGGCCCGGGCGCCGCAGGTGCGCCTGGTCGAGGTGCAAAGTCCGGCGGAGGGAATGGAATGGGTGATCGGGGGGCGGGCTGACGCGACGCTCAGTTCATTGATCGTCGCCCGTTACCTGATCGCCCGGCAGTATCACGAGCAGCTGCGTGTCAGCAGCACCGTGGGCGATCAGCCCGCCCGCATCGCCCTGGCCACTGCCCGTGGCGCGCTGGAGTTGCACTCGATTCTGAACAAGGCATTGCTGAGCATCTCGCCCCAGGAGATGGACGATCTGGTGGCGCGCTGGAGCCATGATGTGGTGGTGGATGACAGCTATTGGCTGCGTCATCGCCAAGGCATTGTTCAAGCGTTTACCGTGGCTGGCGCCTTGCTGTTGCTCGCCCTGGTCTGGATTGCCTGGCAGCGCCGGCAGATCCGCCAGCGCCAGCAATGGTTGCAGCAATTGCAGGACGCCAAGGACGTGGCGGACGACGCCAATCGCGCCAAAACCACCTTTCTGGCGACCATGAGTCATGAGATCCGCACGCCGATGAACGCGCTGATCGGCATGCTCGAACTGGCCCTGATGCGCGCAGATGAAGGCGTCATCGACCGTTCTGCGATTGAGGTGGCGTCCAGTGCCGGCCAACAATTGCTGGCGCTGATTGGCGACATTCTGGATATCGCGCGGATCGAGTCAGGGCATTTATCCCTGACCCCTGAGCGCGCCAATCTGCGGGGGCTGGTGGCATCGGTGTGTCGGGTTTTCGAGGGCCTTGCACGGCAGAAATCGCTCGTGTGGCGAATCGATCTGGACGAACACAGCGACTGCGATGTGTTGATCGACCCCATCCGTTTCAAGCAGGTGCTGTCCAATCTGCTGAGCAACGCCATCAAGTTCACCCGTGAGGGTGAAGTGAGCCTGACGCTACGAGTGGCGCCCGTCATGTCGGGGCATCTGGCGGTCAGCGTGCAAATTGAAGACACCGGCATAGGCATCAGCACCGTCGACCGACAACGGTTGTTCAGCCCGTTCATCCAGGCCGATAACGGCCGACAGTCAGCCCGAAGCGGCTCTGGCCTGGGTTTGGTGATCAGCCGCACGCTGTGCGAAATGATGGGCGGGCGGTTGCAACTCGACAGCGTCCTCGGACAGGGCACGCGAGTGGACATTGACCTTGAGCTGACCGCCTTGTCACCGTTGCCTTCCAGTGGCGGGGTGGATAGCGGGTTGCAGGCGCCGACACGGCCACTGACTATTCTGGTGGTCGATGATCACCCGGCCAACCGCTTGTTGCTTTCGCGACAACTGAGCCACCTGGGGCATCAGGTTCTGGAGGTCGAGGATGGCGCGCGGGGGTTTGAGCTGTGGCGTGAGCATGACTTCGATTTGGTCGTTACCGACTGCAATATGCCAATGCTCAGTGGTTATGAACTGGCGGGAGCCATACGCGATGAAGAGCGCGCCAAGGGATTGCCGCCGACGCTGATTCTGGGGTTTACCGCCAATGCGCAGCCCGAGGAGAAGGCCCGCTGCCTGGAGGCAGGCATGGACGACTGCCTGTTCAAACCGATCCTGCTGGCGGATTTGCACGCTTGGCTGGCGTCCAGGTTTTTGAACCAGGCGCCAGAACCTGACGCAGAACCCTCAACGCCGGAGATGGACCTCAGTGGCCTGGAACAATACGTCGGTGCGGACCGCACGTTGATTGATAGTCTGGTGCGCGAGCTGACGGTGACCAACCGGGTGGATCGGGATGATCTGCTCCAGGCGCACGCCAATGGCAATCACCGTGTGCTGCGCGACCTGGCGCACCGCATCAAGGGCGGTGCGCGCATGGTCCGGGCGGTGCGTTTGATCGAGCATTGCGAGCAACTGGAGCGTGTCATCGATGTGGGGGATTCGGCGCTGCTCGACGATGCCGTCGATCAATTGCAGCACGCGATGTCATCGCTGGATGAACGCTTGAGCCAAGATTTAAGTCAGGGCTGAAACTCAATCCCACTGCGGCGCAATGCCTTTGGGGCTGGTCAGTCGCTGGCCGCGATCCAGGCCCGCGATCAGCGCCATGTCGGCGTCGCTCAGGGTCAGGGTGCAGGCGTGCAGATTGCTTTGCAGGTTGGTGCGTTTGGTGGAAGAGGGGATCACCGCGTACCCCAGTTGCATGGCCCAGGCCAGGGTGACTTGGGCCGGCGTCGCCTGCAGGCGATCGGCGATCTGCTGGATGAGCGGATTTTTCAGCACTTCGCCGTAGGCCAGGGTCATGTAAGAGGTGATCTGGATGCCCTGGCTTTGCGCAAATTCGACGACCTTGCGGTTTTGCAGGTACGGGTGCAGCTCGATCTGGTTGGTGGCGATGTTCTCGGCGCCGACCGCAGCAATGGCTTGCTTCATCAGGTCGACCGTGAAGTTGGACACGCCGATCCGACGGGTCAGGCCCAGTCGTTTGGCCTCGAGCAGCGCCCCCATGAACTCTTCGACCGGCACCTGATCTTCCGGCGACGGCCAGTGGATCAGGGTCAGGTCCAGATAGTCGGTTTGCAGCTTATCCAGGCTCTCTTTGAGGCTGTCGATCAACCGGTCTTTGGCAAAATTGGCGACCCAGATTTTGCTGGTGATAAACAGCTCTTCACGGGCAATGCCGCTGGCAGCGATAGCCTGGCCGACCTCGGCTTCGTTTTCGTAGATTTGCGCGGTGTCGATGACCCGGTAACCCAGCTCAAGACCGGTGCTTACCGAATCGATGACCACTTGGCCTTGCAGGCGAAACGTACCAAGACCGAATGCGGGAATAGACATCAATGACTCCAGGGGTTGCAGTGGGAATGGGCGGGAGTATCCCCGGCTGCACCTTTGAGAAAAACCGCTGGTTTGGCAAAGCACTGTTTACCGCAAGTCATGAATGGGCTGTTGGAAGATCAAAAAATCTTCCTCCATCGTTCCCCAGATAGAACGATGAGGCTGATTTTTGCAGTCTAGTGCGCCAAAGGTCATGGTTTTAAGCTTTATCCATCGCGTCACACAACAGATTCAGAGGCAAAGATGAAAAACATCATCGGTATCTACACCAGTCCACGACCTCATTGGGTCGGCGACGGTTTTCCGGTTCGCACGTTGTTTTCCTACGACAACCTGGGCAAACACATCAGCCCGTTCCTGCTGCTGGATCACGCAGGTCCCGCCGAATTCACTCCGACCACCGAGCGTCGTGGCGTGGGTCAGCATCCGCACCGCGGGTTCGAGACCGTGACGATCGTTTACAAGGGCGAACTGGAGCACCGTGACTCCACCGGCAGCGGCGGCAAGATCGGCCCCGGCGATGTGCAATGGATGACCGCGGCCTCGGGGATCATTCATGAGGAGTTTCACTCCGAAGGTTTCGCCAAAACCGGCGGCACCCTGGAAATGGTGCAGCTGTGGGTCAACTTGCCGGCCAGGGACAAGATGGCCGAGCCCGGTTACCAGACGATTCTCGACGGCGACATTGCGCGTATCCCGCTGAAAGACAATGCCGGCAGCCTGCGCTTGATCGCCGGTGAGTTCGACGGCCACAAAGGCCCGGCGCGGACCTTCACGCCGATCGACGTGTGGGATGTGCGCTTGAACGCCGGCAAGTTGCTGACCCTGGATCTGCATGAAGGACGCAACACCGCACTGGTGGTGCTGCGCGGTACGGTTCAGGTCAATGGTCAGGAACTGGTGCGTGACGGGCAGTTGGCGTTGTTCGAACGCGACGGTGATCAGCTCAGCCTCGAAGCCGACAACGATGCAGTCGTGCTGCTGCTCAGCGGCGAGCCGATCGACGAGCCCATCGTCGGCCACGGCCCGTTTGTAATGAACACCGAGCAGGAAATCCATCAGGCCTTCAGCGACTTCCAGTCGGGCCGGTTCGGCCGGATGAGCGGTTGAATACAACGCAGTAGTGGGTTGCTCTGCAACCTGGTATCTCCCACATTGGTTTTGTGGCGTTTTGCAGATCGCAGGCTTCGCCAGCTCCTACAATCTGTGAGATCTTCATGCCATTGGCCTTTGTTGGAGTTGCTTGATGCTGTCACTGCTCACCAATCACCCGTTGCTTAGCGCGCTGATCCTGATCCTGATCGATCTGGTGTTGTGGCGTTTGATCACGGCCAGTAGCAGCAACTGGAAACTGGCCGCGCGAGTGGTGATTTTCGCGTTGTTCAGCGTGCTGCTGTTCAACGAAGGCTTGAACCCCATGGCGCCGGCGCCCTGGGCCGACAATGTGCCGTTGCACCTGGCGGCAACCGGTTTGCAGATTGGCTGGTGGCTATACGCAGCGCGCACCCTGACGGTATTGCTCGGCGCGGTGATGATGCAACGGGTCGGGCACACCGGGCGCTTGTTGCAGGACTTGCTCGGCGCGGTGATTTTCCTGATCGCGGTCATTGCTGCCCTGGCGTACGTGCTCGAATTGCCGGTCAAGGGCGTGCTGGCGACATCCGGCGCGTTGGCGATCGTCGTCGGCCTGGCCTTGCAAAGTACCCTCAGCGACGTGTTTTCCGGGATCGTCCTGAACACCACCAAACCCTATCAACTGGGGGACTGGATCTCCATCGATGGCACCGAAGGTCGGGTCACCGACATCGATTGGCGCGCCACACGCCTGCAAACCTCCCAAGGCAGCATGGCGGTGATCCCCAACTCCCTGGCGGCCAAGGCCAAGATCATCAATTTCAGCCGGCCCAGCGATATTTTCGGCGTCTCGATCAGTTTGCAAGTGAGCCCCCACGCGCGTCCGCAAACGGTGATCGATGCCCTGGAGCGGGCCATGCAGGGGTGCCGCTTTCTGTTGGACAAACCGGCACCGTGCGTGGCGTTGAAAAGCTCCGGCAGCACCGGCGTGGAATATGAAATCAGCGGCTTCGTGGTCTCCATGGATCAGAAACGCATGGTGCGCAATCTGCTGTTCGACCTGGCGTTCCGGCACTTGCAGGCATCCGGCGTCATCCTGTTGTCGAACGTCGAGCCCAACGCTCCTGCGGCCTTGTCACGGCAGCGGGCGTTGCTGGACAGCTCGAACATCTTCTCGACCCTGCGTCAGGAAGAGAAAGAAACCTTCAGCCAGAACATGAAGCTGCAAACCTTCCGCGCCGGAGAAATGATCCTGCCAGCGGGGGAGGTCAGCGATCATTTGTTCATCATTGAATCCGGCGTCGTGTCGGTGGAGCTGAGCCGCGGCGGGGTCAAGATCGAAAGCGGGCGCATGGGGCCGGGAGAGGTGATCGGCGAGGGCGGGATTTTGTCCGATATGGCGATGCCGGCGGATTTTAAAGCCAAGACGAACTGCAGCTTGTACCGGATCGAAAGGGAATACCTCCAACCGTGCCTGGATGCGCGGCATGACATCGGTGAAGCGATGAAGACGTTGCTGGATTTCCGCTTGAACAAGGCTCAGGCGCTGAGTCAGGAAACACCCAAGGTGGTGGAGAAAAAAGGGTTTTTGCAGTGGTTGCGCAATCGTAGTCACTCATAGGTTGGTTGCCTGTTCCGGCGCCTTCGCGAGCAGGCGTCGGCACCCTCTCTGAAATTCTTCTGGTCTATTGGCATCCTCAACTTCCCAATAATTGGCTATTTGTTCAACCTCAGGTCCGCATTAACGTAGCGCCAACACCCATTGTGATTGGAGCTCGCCATGCAAACCCGTATCGATTTCTACACTGCCTCCCCAGACGCCTTCAAAGCCATGATGGCCCTGGAAACCGCTGTCTCGAAACTGCCCCTGGAAAAGTCGCTGATCGAACTGGTCAAGCTGCGTGCGTCGCAGATCAACGGCTGCGCCTTCTGCATCGATATGCACACTGCCGATGCCATGAAGGATGGGGAAACGCCACGCCGGCTGTTCGCCGTGACCGCCTGGCGCGAGGCTCCGTTTTTCACCAATCGCGAGCGCGCCGCACTGGCCTGGACTGAGTCCATGACCCAAGTGAGCCTGACCCACGCGCCGGACGAAGACTATGCGCTGCTCAGCGCCGAGTTCAGCCCCAAGGAAATGGTCGACCTGACTGTGGCGATTTCCACCATCAACAGCTGGAACCGCCTGGCCGTGGGCTTCCGCAAGATGCCTCAGGCCTGACTTTTTGAAGTGCCGCCGGGCTCAATGAGCATCGGCACTCGGCGCGGCCGGTGGTTGCACCTTGCGCATCAGGGGCACCATCGCCGTGGCGAGAATGAAGCAGACCATGATCATCAGGAACGCGTCGCCGTAGGTTTGCGTCTGCGCTTCGCGGTACGTCAGCAGCCACAGTTGATGCAGGCTGGCGGTGAGGCCGATGTCACCGCTCTGGCCGAGGGCGGCGAAGTTATGGCCGACCTGGGACAGCCACTGATTGAGTGCTTCGTTAGTGCTGTTGAGGTTCTCCGCCAACCGGGTGAAGTGCAGGTTGGTGCGGTCATTGAGAATTGTCGCGCACGCGGCGATCCCCATCGCGCCGCCAAGGTTGCGCATCAGGTTAAATAACCCCGAAGCATGTTTGAGCCGCGCCGGTGCCAACCCGCCAAGGGTCAGGGTCACCGCCGGCGGCACCGCCAGTTGTTGCGCGATCCCGCGCAAGGCTTGCGGCAGCATCAATTCTCTAGCCCCCCAGTCATGGGTGATCGGGCTGAAATCCCACATCGACAGGGCGAACAGCCCAAGGCCGGTCATCATGATCCAGCGCAGGTCGATGCGATTGGCCAGAAAGGCGTACAGCGGAATCGCCATAATCTGGAACACCCCGGTGGAAAACACCGCCAGGCCAATGTCCAGCGCGCTGTAGCCACGCACCCGGCCGAGAAACAGCGGCGTCAGGTAAATCGTCGCGAACAGGCCGATCCCGGTGACGAACGAAAAGAAGCAGCCGAGGGCGAAGTTGCGGTCCTTCAAGGCGCGCAGATCGACGATCGGATTGGCCACGTACAAGGTTCGACCGATGAAGGCCAATCCGGCCAGGCCGCTGATCCACGCAGTGGTCAGAATCGTGCTGTCGCTGAACCAGTTCCAGCGCGGGCCTTCTTCGAGGGTGTATTCCAGGCAACCGAGAAACACCGCCATGAACAGCATGCTCAGGTAGTCGGCGCCTTTGAGCAGCGACAATTCCGGCTGGTCGATTTTCACCAGCATCGGCACTGCCACCGCGACGAAAATCCCCGGCACCAGGTTGATGTAGAACAGCCAGTGCCAGGACGAAATGTCAGTGATCCAGCCACCGATGACCGGCCCCAGCGTCGGCGCCAGCGAGGCCACTGCGCCGATGGTTGCGGCGGCGATCACCCGTTGCTTGCCGGTGAAGAAAAAGAAGGCGGTGGTGAACACCAGCGGAATCATCGAGCCACCGAGAAACCCTTGCAGGGCGCGGAAGGCGATCATGCTCTGGATGTTCCAGGCCACGCCGCAGAGCAGGCTGGCCAGGGTGAAGCCAATCGCCGAGGCGCAGAACAACCAACGGGTCGAGAACACCCGGGACAACCAGCCCGACAGCGGAATCACGATGATTTCGGCGATCAGGTAACTGGTCTGCACCCAGGCAGTTTCGTCGGTGCCGGCCGAGAGCCCGCCGCCGATGTCACGCAGCGACGCCGAGACGATCTGGATATCCAGCAGCGCAATGAACATGCCGATGCACATCGTGGCGAAGGCGAACACCTTGGTCGCCGTCGCCATGTTGGCGGCGTTGAACGGTTGCGCGGGGGCGGCGAGGGCGCGGCTCATGGCGCGGCTCATGGCGCGCTGGCCACGGTCGGGGTTTGCGCTTCAGGCTCGGCGCGGGTGTCCACTTCGGCCGTCACCGACAGGCCTGGACGCAGATGACCGAGTACGCCATCCGCCGGGTCGAGCAGGATCCGCACCGGCACCCGCTGGACGATTTTGGTGAAGTTACCGGTGGCGTTTTCCGGTGGCAGCACGCTGAACTGCGAACCGCTGGCCGGCGCCAGGCTGTCCAGATGCCCGTGGAATTCACGCCCCTTGAGCACGTCGGCATGCACGATCACACGTTGGCCCGGCGTCATCCGCGCTAGCTGATCTTCCTTGAAATTGGCATCGACCCACAGCCCGCTGGCCGGCACCACCGACAACAGTTGCGAACCGGCCTGGGCATAAGCGCCGACCCGCGCCCGGCGATTGCCGATCACGCCATCGACGGGGGCTTTCAACTCGGTGTAGCCGACGTTCAACTGCGCCAGATCACGCTCGGCCCGCGCCTGTACCAATGCGGCACGTGCTTGTTGTTTCTGGGTTTCGATCACGTTCAACTGGCGTTGCGCGGCCAGCAATTCGGCCTGGGCCCGGGCACTCTGCGCCTGGGCCGTCTTGAAGGTGGCATCGGCCCGTTGTGCGCTTTCCACCGAGACGGCATTGCTGCCCACCAGGCGTTTGTAGCGGGCATTGTCGTCCCGCGAGCGCGCGGTTTCGGCGCCCGCGGCATCGATACCGGCGCGGGCCTGGCCGATCACCGCGTGTTGCAGTTGTTCGGTGGCGTCGAGGTTGGCGAGCAGCGCTTCTTCAGCGGCCACCGCGCCTTCAGCCTTGGCCAGGTTGGCGCGATAGTCACGGGCGTCGATCCGGATCAGCACATCGCCGGCCTTGACCCTCTGGTTGTCGGTCACCAGCACTTCTTCGATATAGCCGGCAACCTTCGGGCCGATCACCGTGACGTCGCCACCAATGTAGGCATCGTCGGTTTCTTCAATGAAGCGCCCGGCAGTCCACCAATGGTTCGCGTACAGCCCGATAAACACCAGGGCAGCGATGGCTGCCGTCAGCAGCACCATCCGTTTCAGCAGGGGAGGCTTGGGTGGGGTCGCTGCGACGGCAAGGTCGGGTTCGAGGCTGGGCATGCTGGTCATGGAGAAATACCTGTGGGAAACGAGGCTTTATTATGTGTGTAATATGACGTAGGTAATATTTCGTGACAATGGGTTTTTGCTACCGGTCGTCTGGTGCTCCCAAGTGGAATCCATTGCTTCCAGTTAATAGGAAGCATTACTATTCGCGCTTCCTCCCCACAGCACACCGCAATGACCCCCAAGCTGCCCCGCAGACCCGGCTTTTTCGAGCATTACGAAGAGTTGATCGGCACCTGGACCCGTCGCCTGAGAAATCGTCAGCAGGCCGAGGACCTGGCCCATGACACTTTCGTGCGGGTGCTCGAATCCGATTCGGCGGCGGTGCAACAACCTCGGGCGTATTTGCACCAGACCGCGCGCAACATCGCGGTGGACGGTTATCGGCGTGAGGATCGGCGGGGCGCCATGGAGTCGGAGGCGATCGATCACAGTGTGTCGTCGTCGGGCGACCCGGAGCATTTCATGCACGCGATCCAGTTGGCCGACTCCATTGAACGGGCGCTCACCGAGTTGCCGCTCAACTGCCGCAAGGTGTTCGTCTGGCAGAAGATCGAAGGCCTGACCCAGGCCGAAATCGCCGAGCGCCTGGGGCTGTCCAGGAACATGGTGGAAAAGTATATGATCCGCACCCTGCGGCATCTGCGTGATCGTCTGGACGGGTCACAACCATGATGTTGCGTCGTCCCGAACAGATCGCCGGCTTCTCATCCCCAGCCAAGCAGGATTTTCCATGATGGATACTCGTGATTGTGCGTGCGGGCAAACAACGGTTCGCGACGACGCGGCGCGGTGGTTTGTGCGTTTGCAGGAACCTGCCGTCAGTGCCGA
The DNA here is from genome assembly GCF_058798795.1 of Pseudomonas sp. GW822-FHT07A10. Classification (NCBI taxonomy): domain Bacteria; kingdom Pseudomonadati; phylum Pseudomonadota; class Gammaproteobacteria; order Pseudomonadales; family Pseudomonadaceae; genus Pseudomonas; species Pseudomonas sp. GW822-FHT07A10. Next base: position 146,011 of record NZ_JBXAKV010000003.1, on the reverse strand, counting down.
AGAGCAGAGCCGCTTCGAGATCTGGCTGGACGAACACCCTCAGCATCGCAACGAATATCAGATACTCCAGAACCTGTGGGTGGCGGTCGATCGATTGCCGGCCAAGCGTCTGCACGCACTGTGTGAAACTCCGGTGGCGCGCAGTAAACGTCGTCCGCTTGTGCGTTACGCAGTGGCCGCCAGTGTGTTGGCGGTGGCGCTCGGCCTGGGGCTATTCAGTGGCTTGAACTCTCCGGCGACCTACACGGCTGAATATTCCACAGCCCTTGGCGAACGTCGTCATGTGGCGTTGCCGGACGGTTCGGTGATTGATCTGAACAGCCGCAGCCGGGTACAGGTGCGCTATGAAAAGGACCGTCGCGGCATCGAGTTGACGCAAGGCGAGGCGATGTTCAGCGTCGAGCACGACAGCAGTCGACCGTTTGTGGTCGAGGCGGGCCGCGGCAAGGTCACGGTCACCGGCACCCGGTTCGATGTGCGCCGCGACAGCGCCGAAACAAGGGTCGCGGTGGAGCAGGGCACGGTCAGGGTTCAAGGGGGCGGCGATGATTTCGTCAGCCTCACCGCCGGCTTCGGCACTCGCATCAATGCCCAGGGCAAGGTGGCAGCCGCCTATGCGGTCAACCCTGCGGAACTGACCGCATGGCGCAGCGGCAAACTGGTGTTCAACAACGCCAGCCTCAGCGAAGTGGCCGAAGAAGTGTCGCGTTATCGGGAGAAACCGCTGACAGTCGGCAGCACCAACGTGGGCAACCTGCGCCTGACCAGCGTGTTCAAATCCGACAACACCGATGCGCTGCTCAAGGCCTTGCCGAGCATTCTGCCGGTGGCCATCCGCACCCTTGATGACGGCAGCCAGGAAATAATTTCCCGATAGATTCAGGTTTTTTTCGAGTTCTTCGTCTTCTTGTCCAACTGCAACTGGTTTGCATTAACAGACGCACACTCTTGCGATCCACAGGACAACGTTCGACGTGAAGAAAACCACCGCTAAAAATAACAAGTCATCCTGGCTGCCCCTCGCGCTCGCCCTGTCGGTCAGCTCGGCGCTGCCTCAGGCATTCGCCGCCGATGCCATTCATATTCAGGCGCAGCCATTGGGCCAGGCCTTGAGTCAGTTGGGCCAGCAAACCTCGCTGCAGGTTTTTTTCAGCCCGGAACTGGTGGCCGGCAAACAGGCTCCGGCAGTGGACGGCAACCTCTCGCCGGAACAGGCCTTGCGCCAATTGCTGCAAGGCAGCGGTCTGCAATACCAGATCGATGAAGGTTCGGTAACGCTGATGCCGGCACCGACTTCCGCCTCAAATGGCCCGCTGGAACTGGGCGTGACCGACATCAAGGTGGTGGGTGACTGGCTCGGTGACGCCGATGCCGCCGTGGTGCAAAACCATCCCGGCGCGCGTACGGTGATTCGCCGTGAAGCGATGGTCGAGCAGGGTGCGATGAACGTCGGCGACGTATTGAAGCGCGTGCCCGGCGTGCAAGTGCAGGACGCCAACGGCACCGGCGGCAGCGACATTTCCCTGAACGTCGGCGTGCGCGGCCTGACCTCGCGCCTGTCGCCACGCTCCACCGTGCTGATCGACGGCGTGCCGGCCGCCTTCGCACCTTATGGCCAACCGCAACTGTCCATGGCGCCGATTTCCTCCGGCAACCTCGACAGCATTGATGTGGTGCGCGGCGCCGGTTCCGTGCGTTACGGGCCGCAGAACGTCGGTGGCGTGATCAACTTCGTCACCCGCGCGATCCCGGAGAAAGCCACCGGTGAAATCGGCACCACTCTGGAAACCACCCAGCGCGGTGGCTGGAAACACATCGACACCGCGTTTCTCGGCGGCACCGCCGATAACGGCATGGGCGTGGCTCTGTTGTATTCCGGGGTGAACGGCAACGGTTATCGCAAAAGCAACAACGGCAATGACATCGACGACGTGATCCTCAAGACTCACTGGGCGCCCACCGATCAGGACGATTTCAGCCTCAACTTCCATTACTACGATGCCAGCGCCGACATGCCCGGCGGCCTGACGCAGAAGCAGTACGACGCCGATCCGTTCCAGTCCGACCGCGACCATGACAACTTCAGCGGCCGCCGCAAGGACGTGTCGTTCAAGTGGGCGCGGCAGATCGACGACCGGACCCAGGCCGAAGTGCTGACCTACTATTCCGACAGCTTCCGTGGCAGCACCATCGCCGCGCGTGACCAGAAAACCCTCAGCTCTTATCCACGCACTTACTACACCTTCGGCATCGAGCCGCGGGTGTCCCATGTGTTCGACCTGGGCCCGACCACGCAGGAAGCCAGCGTCGGTTATCGCTACCTGAAAGAAGGCATGCACGAAGAGTCGAGCCGTCTGGCGCTGGTGAACAATCAGCCGGTGGTCAGCAAAATTTCCGATGGCCATGTGTTCCAGGACCGCACTGGCGGCACCGAAGCCCACGCCGTTTACATCGATGACAAGATCGACGTCGGCAACTGGACCGTGACCCCCGGCATCCGTTTTGAAAGCATCAGCACCGAATGGCACGACAGACCGGTGCTCGACACCGCCGGCAAACCTGTGCAGGAAAAGCGCCGCAGCATCGACAGCAACGAACCGCTGCCGGCCCTGAGCGTGATGTATCACCTGTCCGAGGCCTGGAAGCTGTTCGCCAACTACGAAACCTCGTTCGGCAGCCTGCAATATTTCCAGCTCGGCCAGGGTGGTTCGGGCGACAACACCGCCAATGGCTTGAGCCCGGAAAAGGCCAAGACCTACGAGATCGGTACGCGCTACAACGATGACGTGTGGGGTGGGGAAGTGACGCTGTTCTACATCGACTTCGATGACGAACTGCAATACATCAGTAACGACGTGGGTTGGACCAACCTCGGCGCGACCAAGCACCAGGGCCTTGAAGCGTCGGTGCATTACGACCTGTCGGCGCTCAACCCGATGCTCGACGGCCTGACCGCCAACGCCGGTTTCACCTACACCCGCGCCACATATGAAGGAGAGATCCCGGGCTTCAAGGGCCGTGATCTGCCGTTCTACTCGCGTCAGGTGGCCACCGCCGGGCTGCGTTACGACATCAACCGCTGGACCTACAACCTCGATGCCTTTGCCCAGTCCAGGCAGCGTTCACCGGGGACCGGTGTAAATGCCGATGGCAGCTTCAGCGGCAACTACATCACCGAAGGTTCCGCAGACGGCCAGTACGGCGACATTCCGGGTTATGTGACCTGGAACGTGCGCGGTGGTTATGACTTCGGCTCGCAGTTGTCGAACCTGAAAGTCGGCGCCGGGGTGAAAAACATCTTCGACAAGCAGTATTTCACCCGTTCCAGCGACAACAACTCGGGGATGTACGTCGGCGCGCCACGCACGTTCTTTGTGCAGGCCAGCGTCGGGTTCTGATCGACTGAGTTAACTTCATCGCGGGCTTGCCCGCGATGCTTTTAAACCTTCAATACCCTGCCGCCAATCGCCACCGCCACTAGCAACATCGCCATCAACCCAAAGGCAAAACTCAAACTGCTGCCATGGGCGATAAAGCCGATCACCGCCGGCCCGGCGAGAATCCCCGCATAGCCCAATGTGGTAATGGCCGGCACGGCAATGCTTTCGGGCATGACGGTCTGTTTGCCGACTGCGGTATAGAGCACCGGCACAATGTTCGAGCAGCCAGCCCCCAGCAACGCATAACCCACCAGCGCCGCTTCCCACGCCGGTGCGAACGTCGCCAGCGCCAGGCCCGTCGCGGCCGTCAGCCCACCGAACACAATCACTCGCGTATAACCAAGACGCCGGACAATCTTGTCTCCGGTCAAACGCCCGAGCGTCATGGTCAGCGCAAATGCTGCATAACCCAGACCGGCATATGCGGTGTCGATCCCGCGCTCCTGCGTCAGGAACACCGCGCTCCAGTCGAGTGCCGCGCCTTCGGCCAGGAATACGATGAAGCACATCCCGCCAATAAACAGCACGATGCCATGGGGCACGGCAAACGCCGGGCCGGAGCTTTCACTGCCGTAAGGCAACAGGTGCGGCGCGGCTTTAAGCAATGCCAGCACCAGAATCACGATCACCACCAGCATCGCCCCCAGCGGCGAAAAGCCCAAACCGAGCAGGGCGCTGACACCCGCCGCGCCGACGATGCCGCCGAGGCTGAACAGCCCATGAAACCCCGACATCATGGTCTTGCCGCTGGCCCGCTCGACGATCACCGCTTGCAGGTTCACCGTCGAATCCACCGTACCCAGGCCCGCGCCGAACATGAACAACGCCGCGATCAACGCCGGAATCGAAGACACCGTCGCCAACAGCGGCAGCGCCGCGCAGATCAACAAGGTGCCGCCGCTCAACACCCGACGGCAGCCGAAACGCGTCGCCAGAATCCCGGCCATGGGCATCGCCAGAATCGAACCCACGCCCAGGCACAACAGCAACAGCCCGAGGGTGCCTTCATCCAGCCCGGCCCGCGCCTTGGCATAAGGCACCAGCGGCGCCCAGGCCGCGATGCCGAAACCGGCGATGAAGAAGGCGATGCGCGTGGACATCTGTTCCAGGCGTCCGGGGACGAAGGCGGCTCGGGTGTTGAGGCTGGTCATATCGATCCTTGGCAAAAAACGTCGCGTCCCCAAAGGACAGTGAACAACCGCAAAGGGGTCGATCACCACGTTCAGGTGGGGCAGCAGTCACGCAGAGTGACATCCTTGCACAGCCAGCCGTTGTTTCGCGATATTGTCGACGCATCAATTGTTCATTGGGGGCACCATGACGCGGATGTACGATGCTCGAGGCAATATCTACGCGGTGGTAGCGCCTGACGCCCTGCGCGGTAGCGGTATCGACCTGCCTGAACAGGCCAGCCAGGCGGCGCAAACCCGCGAGGCCTGGGCGTTGTCTGCCATCGAGGCATTCTGCGGCTGGGCTCCCGGGACACAACCGCCCGGCAGCAAGGCGCATCGTTGCGATGGCTTGCTGGTGGGGCCGTTTCAATCTTCGCCGCCGTTTGACCTGCTGATCGTCAACACCGACGGCAGCCTGGCCGAGCGCAGTGGCAATGGCCTGACGATTTTTTCCCAGGCCCTGAGTGAACAAGGGCTGATGCCGAGGGAGGAGGCTTGCTTGCTCAGGGTTCATCACGACAAGCGCGATGCGCTCTCGCCAGTGGCGACTTCGGTGAAACCCGCCGAAATCGATGGCGTGCAAGGGTTCTGGCTGGACTTGGGGCAGCCTTCGTTCGGGCCTGAAGCGGTGGGTGCGCAAGGGGTCGAAGCCGTGGTGTTGAACGGGCGTGATGTCAGTCATGTGCGGCCATTGTCGACGCTCGACCCTGGCTGGAACCGCAGCCAGTTCGTGCGCATCGGTAATCCCCATTGTGTGACGTTAGTGACAGGCGCCGATGCGTTGCCGAGCAACGAGCAAATGCGTGAGCCGGAGTTGTCTGGAGGGTTGACCCGCATCGCTTACGCCACGCCGACCGGGGCAGGGCAGCCGTGTGCGGCAGGCGTGAACCTGCAATGGGCGATGCTTGAGTCCGAAGGGCGAATCGTTGCGCGGGTGTTCGAGCGTGGCGAAGGGCCGACCGAGTCGTCGGGCACCAGCGCCAGTGCGGTGGCGTGCGCGGCGTGGCGAGTGGGGTGGGTGGCGGCCGGGGCAGTGCAAGTGGTCATGCCCGGCGGCACGGCGCCGATTCTGCTGGAAGAACGGGAGGGCGAATTGAGTCGGGTCAGGTTGTTTGGGACGGCGCGGTTGATGGGGTGATTTTGAGACCGTCATCGCGAGCCTGCTCGCGATGACGCCCGAATGGTCAGCGAAGATTCAGAGCCGATCCGCCCACTCAACCACCGGCATCTGCCGCTTCATCAACACCTTGCCCCCGCGAATCGAATACAGCGGCAGGCCCTGGCTGCGGATCACTTCGTAATCGCTGTCCGCCGACAGAATCAGCAGATTCGCCGGCCGGCCCCGTTCCAACCCATAGCGATCGCCCAGGTTCATCGCCTTGGCACTGTTGTCCGTGACCAGGTCCAGCGCACTCTGCAAATTGCGATAACCGAGCATGTGGCAGATGTGCAAACCGGCCTCGAGCACCCGCAGGATGTTGCCATTGCCCAGCGGATACCATGGGTCGACGATCGAGTCCTGACCGAAACACACGTTCATCCCCGCTTCGAGCAACTCATTCACACGAGTCACGCCACGGCGTTTCGGGAAGCTGTCGAAGCGGCCTTGCAGGTGAATGCTTTCGGTGGGGCAAGAAACAAAACTGATCCCCGAGTGCCCGAGCAAGCGAAACAGTTTCGCGCAGTAAGCGTTGTCGTAGGAGCCCATCGCCGTGGTGTGGCTGGCGGTGACGCGCGAACCCATGTCGCGGCTGCGGGCCTCTTCGGCCAGCACTTCAAGGAAGCGTGAGTGCGGGTCGTCGGTTTCGTCGCAATGCACGTCCACCAGACAGCCCGTGCGTTCGGCCAGGTCCATCAGGAACTTCACCGAGCTCACGCCCTGGTCCCGGGTGTATTCGAAATGCGGAATGCCCCCGACCACATCGGCGCCCAGGCGGATCGCTTCTTCCATCAACTCCCGACCATTGCGGTACGACTCGATGCCTTCCTGGGGGAACGCGACGATTTGCAGGTCGATCAGGTGGCGGCTTTCCTCGCGGACTTCGAGCATCGCCTTGAGCGCGATCAGTTCCGGGTCGGTGACATCGACGTGGGTGCGCACGTGCTGAATGCCGTGGGCGGCGAGGGTCTGGATGGTTTTTTTGGCGCGGGTCTTGGTGTCTTCCTGAGTGATGGTGGCCTTGCGCTCGCCCCAGCACTCGATGCCTTCGAACAGCGTACCGCTCATGTTCCAGCGCGGTTCGCCGGCCGTCAGGGTGGCGTCGAGGTGAATGTGCGGTTCGACGAAGGGCGGCACCACCAGATTACCGCCGGCATCCAGATCGTCAGGTCCCAGTGACGGGGCTTCGGTTTGCCGGGCGATGCTGTGAATCAGGCCGTTTTCCAGGTGCAACTCATGCAGGCCTTCTTGGTTGCGCAGGCGGGCGTTGATGATGTGCATCAGGCGAGTCCTTTTAGAGATCTTGTAGTGGTGCTTCGGCGGTACGGGCACCCAGTACGCCGGTCAATAACACATACGTTAGCGCGGCAGTGGCAATCCCTACCAGCGGCGCGATCCACGGCGAGCTGAATGCCGCGACGGTGCCGACCGCATAAGCGCTCAGGCCAGGCCAGTTGAACGCCGGCAACCGGGCATCGGCCAGGCGTGGATATTGCCCACGGTAACGGAAGAAAAAGTCCGCCATGATCACCCCGCCAATCGGCGGAATCACCGTGCCCAGCAGAATCAGGAAAGGCACCAGCATGTCGTACATGCCCAGCAGCGCCAGCAGCGTGCCGATCACCGCGCCGGCCAGGGTCACGGTTTTGCGCCGGCCGGTGCGCAACAGATTGCAGCCGGCGACGGCGAAGTTGTAGATCGTGTTGTCCTGGGTGCTCCAGATGTTGAGCAGCAACATCGCCATCGCGGCCATGGCGAAACCTTGCAGCAACAGCACTTCGACCACGTCCGGTTGCTGATAGACGATCGCGCCGTAGGCACCGATCAACACCATCAGGCCGTTGCCGATGAAAAAGCCGATAAGGCTCGCCAGCACCGCGACTCGCGCCGAACGGGAGAAACGTGTCCAGTTGGTCGCCTGGGTCGCGCCACTGACGAAGGTGCCGAACACCAGGGTAATCGCGGTCGACCAGTCCAGTGTTGCTGTCGGCACCACCGCGAGCAAACCCTCGAGCCCGCCGACCTTCACCGTCGCGACCCACATCGACAGCATCAGCAGCAACATCATGGCTGGCACGGCGATGTACGACAGAATCTCCAGCCCGCGATAACCGATGTACGCCGTGGCGCAGAAGCCCAGGCCGAACAGGACCATCAGCCCCAGAACGGTGCTTTCGCCCAGTTCGAAATATTTGCCGAGTACCACGGCGGCGGTCGCGGTGCCCCAGGCGTACCAGCCGATCTGGGTGAAGCCGAGGATCAGGTCGCTGAGCTTGCTGCCCACTTCGCCGAAGCAGAAACGGCCCATCAACACCGAATTGAGGCCGCTTTTGAAGGCGATGTAGCCAAGCCCGGCTGCGTAGATTCCCAACAGCAGGTTGCCGACGATGATCACCGTCAGCATCTCGCCGAAACTGAACGCCACCCCCAGCTTGCCGCCGGCAAACATAGTCGCTGTGAAGAAAGTAAAACCCAGCAGCACCATGGCCGTGGAGGCGAGCCCCTTGCGGGCATGCATCGGGACTTCGCTGAGGGGATAGTCGTTGCCCGGATCGTTCTGCGTCATGTGGCGTTCCTTGCTGGATGGGGACGCGAGGGTGTTGCAGTGCTCGTGCCAATGGCGCGAGGGTGTTGTTATTTATAGACGAGCAGGCGGATTTGGCCTGAAGAGGGGCACGAAAGCAGTGCGGCTGTGGTTCAAATTGGGACGCAGCAATCAGGTAGTCACAAAGCCCCCTCGCCACAGGGTCTCCGTCGATCAGGCGTTCTGTGCCAACGGCAGAAACCGCAATATCGCCGCCATGATCGCCTCCGGTGCATCCTCCTGCACCAGATGCCCGGCATTCGCAACGGGATGAAACTGCGACCCCGAAATCATCTGATGCAACGCCCGCCCGCGCTCAATCGGAATCCACTGATCGTCTTCCCCCCAGAGAATCTGCACCGGGCAGCGAATCGTCGGGTACAGCGCTTCGACCTCGCGGGTATAACGCTCATCCATCTGCGCGATCTGCCGATAGAACGCCGCTTGCCCCGAATCACCCAGCCAGGGCTGCACGTAAGGCGCCAGCTCCTGATCGGAAATCTCGCGCTTGATCGCACCACGAATATAGGTCGGCACAATCGCCCGTTGAATGTAATCAGGCAGCCCGCTGAACGCCGCTTCATGCTGACGCACATGTTGCACGAACGGCGAACCCCAGGGCGACAGCGCCACCGGGTCAATCAGCGTCAGGCTGCGGTAATCCTTGCCATTGAGCAGATGCGCGCGCAACGCAGTGGCGCCGCCGAAATCGTGAGCCACCACGTCTGGCCGTTCCAGGCCCCAGTGTTCCAGCAATTGCGCCAACAGTTGGTTTTGCACGCCCAGGGACACATCGCCGTCCGGCTGTGCGGACTGCCCGTAACCCAGCAAATCGAAGTAATGCACCCGGTGCGTGGTGATGAAGTGCGGCGCGATCCGGTGCCACACATGAGAAGAGAAGGGCGTGCCGTGCACGAACACCAACGGCGGACCGTCACCACGTACGGCGTAGCGAACGGAGTGCCCGTTGAAACGATAGGTCTGAGCCAGCGGCCAGTCAGTCATGGGTGCGTCCTCTTGGCGTGTGCGAGCCCAAAAGCATAGGCATAAAAAAACAGCCATTGAAGGCTGTTTCTCTATTCACTGACGAAACGCATTTTCCTGGTGGGAGCCCTGTGGCGAGGGGGCAATCCCCCTCGCCACAGGGAATTGCGTTGCTTTAGGCTGTTTACTCACCGCGATAGATGCAACCGCTGGTGCAGGTCTCGTGGATGCGGATCGCGCTGAGTTCCGGCAACAATGGCTTCAACTCATTCCAGATCCACTTGGCCAGCACTTCGCTGGTCGGGTTTTCCAGGCCGGGAATGTCGTTCAGGTAGTTGTGGTCGAGGCGCTCGTAGAGCGGCTTGAAGATTTCTTTGATTTCCGAGAAATCGCGGATCCAGCCGGTGTGCGGATCGAGGTCGCCGCTCAGGTGAATCGCCACTTTGAACGAATGACCGTGCAGGCGGCCGCACTTGTGGCCGTCCGGTACGTGGGGCAGGCGATGGGCGGATTCGAAGGTAAATTCTTTGAATATTTCCACAGTGATGTTCAGCTCTTTCAGGTGGCGATCGCCGCGGCGATGTGGGCAGGTGGCGAGTTTACCAGAGCTCCGGGCAAAACACTGACTAAAGGGTCAGCAAGCGCTCGCCGAGGCGACCGTTGGCGGTCAGTTCTAGGAACTCATCACCCAGGCGACGGCTTTCATCCATCGTCGCGCGCCAATACTTCTGCCGGCTCGGGGCATCGCCCATGAAGCGCTTGAAGTCGTTGCGGTCCGGCAGTTTGCCGTAGGGCAGGCGTGCCAGGTATTCCTTCGACGGCGCCAGCAGCAGAACATCCTGCAGGCGCTCGGGGCAGGCGCGGCGCCATGGCAGCGTCTTGTCGAACCAGCCGGGGATCACCCGGTCGGTGAAATGCGGATACAACACGATGTCGTTGCCGCTGTAGGGCAGGTCGAGGTGATAGTCCAGCAGACCGCCGTCGCGGAATGTCCCCGCACCTGCACCCGGCAAGTCGCGCACGCCTTGCATGACCATCGGGATCGAACCCGAGGCGAGCAGGGCCTGGCGCAGGTTGCCGGCATTCAGTGAGATGAAGCGCGACGGGAAGTCATTCAGCGCATTGACTGGTGGCGCCTGGCGCGGGTCGTGGATGATCAGCCGCTCGAAGTGCCGCGACAGCCGTGCGCGACCGCGCAGGTTGTCGGCGATCACCGACGACAGGCCCAGCCCCAACCGGCCGCGATGATCGTCCGCCAACAGGCCGTGGCTTTTGACCACCATGATGTTCAGGCGGTAGTGGGCGTTATCCAGAATCGCGGCATCGCGGCCGTCGAGCAGGTCATCGAGCATGCGCCGGGAGCTCTGGCTGATCTGCGCCATGGTCACGCCCTTGGCGAAGTTCTGTTCGGTGTACAGATGGCCGAGGCGGCGGATGCCCTCGGCGGCATCCGGCAGGCAGGCACTGGCGAACCGCCAGGAACCCACCGAGGCGCCGATCAGCGAACGCTCCCGGGGCGCCGCCGGCAACCATTCGCCAAACAGCGCCAGGTCCAGACCCTGAATCCCCAGCGCTTTCGGGCCACCGGCGGCGCCCGGCAACGTGCCCACATCGGCAGCGCTCAAGCCGTTGGCACGGATGCGCGCCAGGGCACGCGGGCCGGCCTTGAGGGTCAGGGAAGGGAACTTGATGTGGATAGCGGTCATACCGGTCTCGATGTCTGGCAAGCAGGGATTATAAGCACCTCTTGGGCTGCGATTGTCCCCGATCAATGCAGGAGCTGCCGAAGGCTGCGATGCTTTGATCTTTGGCTGCGTCATGCACGCAAAAAATCCAAATCAAAAGATCGCAGCCTTCGGCAGCTCCTTGTATCTACGGGTTATGCGTAAGCTATTCCCAATGATGGCAATTCAGTTTCAGTTAAGTTCGAATCGCTAAGGTCGCTCCGTAGGCAACACATAAGAAAATACGGAGCCACCCCATGAAAATCCTGACTGCCCTGTTCACCGCGTCCCTCATCTGCCTGACCGCCAGCCTCGCTCATGCCCGCGACCTGGGCCCCGACGAAACCCTGAGACTGCGCGACGCTGGTACCATTGTGTCTTTCGAGAAGCTCAACGCCACCGCTCTGGCCAAACACCCCGGCTCGACCATCACCGGCACCGAGCTCGAAGAAGAGTACGGCAAGTACAAATACCAGATGGAACTGCGCGACCCGCAAGGCATTGAGTGGGATATGGAATTGGATGCTGTCAGCGGGCAGGTTCTCAAGGATCATCAGGATACGTAATGAAGGTGCTTTCATTTTCAAGCATGGCGCTGGTGCTTCTGGCTTTTTGCTCGGTGGCCGTGGCCCGCGACCTGGATCAGGACGAAGCCCTGCGCCTGCGCCAACAGGGCGTGATCCTGCCGCTGGAGCAGCTCTTGCAGCAAGCGCTGGACCGCTATCCCGGGGCCAAGTTGCTGGAAGCCGAGCTTGAAGAAAAACACGACGTCTATGTTTATGAAGTCGAGCTGCTGACCGCCGAAGGCGTGGTGCGCGAGCTGGACGTCGATGCCACCACCGGCCACGTGCTGAAAGACAAGGAAGATTGATCGATGCGTTTGCTCCTGGTGGAAGACCATGTGCCGCTGGCCGACGAATTGATGGCTGGCCTCAACCGGCAGGGTTACGCCGTGGACTGGCTGGCCGACGGCCGCGATGCGGTGTACCAGGGCAGCAGCGAGCCTTATGACCTGATCATCCTCGACCTCGGCCTGCCGGGTTTGCCGGGGCTTGAGGTGCTGGCGCAGTGGCGGGCCGGTGGCTTGGCCACGCCGGTGCTGATTCTCACCGCGCGTGGTTCCTGGGCCGAGCGGATCGAAGGCCTCAAGGCCGGCGCCGACGATTACCTGAGCAAACCCTTCCACCCGGAAGAACTGCACCTGCGCATTCAGGCATTGTTGCGCCGCTCCCACGGCCAGGCCAATCAGCCGACGCTCAAGGCTGCCGGCCTGCACCTGGATGAAGGTCGTCAGTGCGTGACCCGCGACGGCGCCGACATCCAGCTCACTGCCGCGGAATTTCGCCTGCTGCGCTATTTCATGCTGCACCCCGAACAGATCCTTTCCAAAAGCCACCTCGCCGAACACCTCTACGACGGTGAAACCGAGCGCGACTCCAACGTGCTAGAAGTCCACGTCAACCACCTGCGCCGCAAGCTCGGCCGCAGCGTGATCGAAACCCGTCGCGGTCAGGGTTACCTGTTCGGCGGGCAAGCCCAGTGAGGTCGATCCAGCGTCGCTTGAGCCTGGGCCTGATCAGCGTGATGGTGATCGTCGGCCTGGTGCTGGCGCAAACCAGCCTGTGGCTGTTCGAAATGGGTTTGCAGCGCTACCTCGAAGCCGGGTTGCGCAACGACAGTGAAAACCTGCTGGTGGCGCTGGTGCGCGGCCCACAGGGGTTGCAGCTGGATGAGCGACATCTGTCGCCGGCCTATCAGCGCCCGTTTTCCGGGCACTATTTTCGTATCGACTTTGCCGACAGCCATTGGCGCTCCCGTTCGTTATGGGATCAGGACCTGCCGCGGCTCGAACACCCGGGCCTGAACAGCAACCTGCAACTGGGGCCGGAAGGGCAACAGTTGCTGGTGCTGCGTTCGGACTACCGACGGCTGGGCCAGGCGATTTCCATCAGCGTCGCCCAGGACTACACGCCGGTGCGCGAGAGTTTCTGTCGCATGCAACAAGTCGGTCTCGGGTTGGGGCTGGCGGGGCTGTTGCTGATTTTGCTGTTGCAACGGATCACCGTGCGCCGCGCCTTGCGCCCGCTGGAAAAGACCCGCGAGCAAATCGCCCAGTTGCAGCAGGGCCAGCGTTCGCAACTCGACGAAGCCGTGCCGGTGGAGCTGGAACCGCTGGTGGCGCAGATCAACCATTTGCTGGCTCACACCGAAGACAGCCTCAAGCGCTCGCGCAATGCCTTGGGCAACTTGGGGCATGCGTTGAAAACCCCATTGGCGGTGTTGTTGAGCCTGGCTTCCAGCGAGAAACTCGATGCGCACCCGCAGCTGCGCAAGGTGATTCAAGCGCAACTGGAGCAGGTCCAGCAGCGACTCAATCGCGAACTCAACCGCGCCCGGTTGTCCGGCGATGCACTGCCGGGTGCGTTGTTCGATTGCGATGCCGAGCTGCCGGGGTTGCTGGCCACGCTGAACATGATTCACGGTGAACACCTCGACCTGAGCTACCGCGCACCGGCCGGTTTGCAACTGCCGTGGGATCGCGAAGATCTGCTGGAGTTGCTGGGCAACCTGCTGGACAACGCCTGCAAATGGGCGGATGCGGAGGTTCGGTTAAGCGTGGTTGAAACGGCTGAAAGTTTTCAGTTGAGCGTGGAAGACGATGGACCGGGGATTCCCGAAGACCAGCGCGACCAGGTATTCAGCCGCGGTACACGGCTTGATGAACAGACCGATGGGCATGGATTGGGATTGGGCATCGTGCGCGACATCGTCGACACGTGGGGCGGGGTGTTGAGGCTGGAGGAAAGCGAGTGGGGCGGGTTGAAAGTGATGATCGAACTGCCCAAACGCTGACCCCGCACTGAAGGGTGCAGGTTACCTGTGGCTAGGGAGCAAGCTCCCTCGCCACAGGTGTCAGGTCACACGCGAAACTGGTCCATCAAGCTCTGCTGCTGATTCGCCAGGCTGTTAAGCGACTGACTCACCCGCGCCGATTCATTGGCTTGCCCCGACAGCGATTCGGTCACGTCCCGAATGGTCGCCACGTTGTTATTGATTTCCTCGGCCACCGCGCTTTGCTCTTCCGCCGCACTGGCAATCTGCAGGTTCATGTCGCTGATCACCGTCACCGCATCACCAATCTGCCGCAACGCCGTCACCGCCTGACCCACCTGCTCGACACTGCCCTGAGCCTGGCGATGGCTGTTGTTCATCGAGTTCACCACGTCCTGAGTACCGCCCTGCAACAGCTCGATCACCTGGCGGGTTTCCTCCACCGATTCCTGAGTGCGTCGCGCCAGGTTGCGCACTTCATCGGCGACCACGGCGAAACCGCGTCCGGCTTCACCGGCCCGGGCGGCTTCGATGGCGGCATTCAGCGCCAAGAGGTTGGTCTGCTCGGCAATGGCGCGAATCACCTCCAGCACCGAACCGATTTTCTCGCTGTTCGCCGCCAGGCCTTCGACCTGCACCATGGCTGCGCTCATGTCGGCGGCGAGGTGGTCGATGCTGGTGGTGGTGCGGTCGATCACGGTCAAGCCCTGACGGGTGGCCTGATCGGCATCGCGTGCTGCTTGTGCCGCCTGCGCGGCGCTGCGGGCGACGTCCTGGGCGGTGGCGCTCATTTCATGGGAGGCGGTGGCCACTTGGTCGACCTGGCGGTATTGCTGTTCCATGCCGGCGCTGGTCTGGGTGGCGATGGCGGACGATTGGTCCGCCGTGCTACGGGCGTCCTGCACCGAGCGTTTCACTTGGGCGATGATCGGCTGCAACTTGTCGAGGAAACGGTTGAACCAACCGGCCAACTGGCCCAGTTCGTCCTTTTTGTCGTAAGCCAGACGCCGGGTCAGGTCGCCTTCGCCGCTGGCAATGTCTTCCAGCATGCGGGCCACGCCGAGGATCGGTTTGGTCACACTGCGGGCCATCAGCCACACCAGTAACAAACCGACGAGCGCCGCCAGTACACCCAGGCACAGTTCAACCAGGGTGCCGGCGGCGTTGCTGTCGTCGAGTTGTTTTTTCAACGCTTCGGCGGGGCCGACCAGCACCTTCTCCGGCACGTCAAGCAACACGCCCCAGGATTTGCCACCGGGAATCGGCTGGAACGGCGAGAGCACTTTCAGTTGCTGGTTGCTGTGCAGGCTCTCGGTCTTGCTGCTGGCAGTGAGCCGGCGCAGCAGTTCGGCGCCGTTAGTGGTGTCCACGGCGTCGAGGCGCTGGCTGAGCTTGCTGGCGTCCGGGCTGTAGCCGGCCAGCAAACCGACCGGGCTGACGATGCTGACGCTGGTCTGGCCGTCATAGAGTTTCTTGCTGGCGCTCTGGCTGATCGCTTGCAGGCTGTTGAGATTGATGTCCACCGACAGCGAGGCGATGACTTTGCCGTTGACCATCAGCGGGAACACGATGCTGGTCATCAGCACGTTCTGGCCGTCGATCACATAGAAGTAGGGTTCGATCACGCAAGGCTTGAGCGTGGTGCGCGGGCAGGTGAACCAGGCGTTGGCCGGTTCGCCGCTGGGGCCGGTGCTGGTGTCGGCCATGTCGCTTTCCGGCAGGGCCATGGAGGTCACTTTGCCGGGCGTCGGTTGCGACCAGTACAGGGCGAAACGGCCCTTGTCGTTACTGCCCAGCTCCGCCTGGCCGGCGAACAGATTGTCCTTGCCGTCCAGCGCATTGGCCTCGAACACCAGCGACAGGCCAAGCAGGTCCGGGTTGGCCTGCAGGGCCGACTTGACCTGCCGGGTCAGGTCTTCACGCAGGTCGAAGGCATCGAGAAAGCGCTTCTCGGCCTGATCGCGCAAAAACAGCACCTGCCGCGAAAAGCCATGGCTATATTGATAGGCGTCCATGAACTGCTGACGAATTCCCAGCGCCTGCACTTCACCCTGGGATTCGATGCGCGCCTGGGCGGCCTCGGTGAGCATTTCCATGCTCGAGGCCTTCACCAGCGCCGAGCTGTGCTCCATGCGATACAGCGAAAGCCCTACCAGCAGGGTCACGATGCCCGCCAGGCAGAGCCCGGCCAACAGGGTGATTTTCCATTGAATGGAAAGGTGTCTGAGCGACATGGGAACGTCCTTTTATTCGATAAATATCTGAGACTTTGCACTGTAGCGGCCGTGATTCGGCTTTCTTTATGGCGCAGGCTGAATAACCAATCCCGATCACTGCAACCTCAGTGGCGAGGGGGCCTGTGGCGAGGGGGCTTGCCCCCGTTCGGCTGCGAAGCAGTCGCGAATCCAGGCAACCAAGTGTGTCTGTAGGAATATAGGGGGCCGCTTCGCGACCCAACGGGGGCAAGCCCCCTCGCCACAGAGCCCCCTTTGACAAGGCGGCAGCGGTCCGGCACAGTGCGCGCCCTCTAATAAAACCCTCTCTTCAATCCGCTGGCGGCGCTTGTGCGCACTGCCGGACGGACTCTTTCCGCTTGCCTTGAGGTAACGATGATTAATGCAGTAATTGCCGCGGTCGGCATCATGCTGATACTCAGCCTGTCCCGCGTGCATGTGGTAATCGCGCTGATTGTGGGCGCGCTGGTCGGTGGTTTGACCGGTGGCCTGGGGATCGATGCGACGCTCAAAGCCTTCAACAGCGGCCTCGGTGGCGGGGCGACGGTGGCGTTGTCCTACGCCTTGCTCGGCGCATTTGCGGTGGCCATTGCCAAGTCCGGCTTGGCCCATGCCCTGGCGGACAAAGCCCTGGCCATGGTCGATCGTCAGCACGCCAACGGTGGCGGCAATGTCAAATGGCTGCTGATCGGCCTGCTATGGGTGGTGGCCATCGCCTCGCAGAACATTTTGCCGATTCATATCGCGTTTATCCCGTTGCTGGTGCCGCCTCTTTTATATGTGCTGACCAAACTGCAACTGGACCGGCGGTTGATCGCCTGCGTGATGACCTTCGGGCTGATCACGCCGTACATGTTCCTGCCGGTGGGCTTCGGCAACATCTTCCTCAATGAAATCCTGTTGGCCAACGTCGCCCGTAGCGGGGTGGACATCAGCGGCATCAACGTCACCCATGCCATGGGCATTCCGGCGCTGGGCATGGTGTTTGGCCTCGCGGCAGCCTTCATCAGCTACCGCAAGAAGCGCGTTTACGACCTGGAAAAGATCGAGCAAGTCGAACAGGTCGCGGTGCAGTACAACCCCTTGAGCCTGATGGTCGCCGGTCTGGCGATTGTCGTGGCGTTCATTATTCAGCTGTTGCTGGACTCGATGATTATCGGGGCGCTGGTGGGCTTCCTGATCTTTTCGGCGTCGGGCATCGTCAAGTGGCGTGAAACCGACGACCTGTTCACCGAAGGCATGAAGATGATGGCGATGATCGGCTTCATCATGATCGCCGCATCCGGTTTTGCTGAAGTGATGAAAGCCACCGGTCATGTGCAGACACTGGTGGAGTCCTCGGCCTCGTGGATCGACCACAGCAAAGGCATCGGGGCGCTGTTGATGCTGCTGGTGGGCCTGTTGGTGACCATGGGCATCGGCTCGTCGTTTTCCACCGTACCGATTCTGGCGGCGATTTTCGTGCCGTTGTGCGTGCAACTGGGCTTCAGCCCGATCGCCATCGTGTGCATCGTCGGCACTGCCGGCGCGCTGGGCGATGCCGGTTCACCGGCGTCGGACTCGACCCTGGGCCCGACCTCCGGTCTGAACATCGACGGCCAGCATCATCACATCTGGGACACCGTGGTCCCGACCTTCCTGCACTACAACCTGCCGTTGCTGGCGTTCGGTTGGGTGGCGGCGATGGTTCTGTAACCACTTTACCTTGTAGGACCGCGTTCAACTTTTGATCTGGCGTGCCGTTATAGCCTTTAACCACGCCAATAAAATCAAAAGAGTGAACGTCATGCGCATGAGCCTGAAGGCCAAAGTCCTGTCCCTTGCCGTCCTCCCGGTGTTGCTCTTTGCGCTGGTCATCAGCCTGACCACGCTGTTCATCCTGCAGGAACAGGCCCGCAAGGAAGTCGAGGAAACCCGTCAGCGCCTGCTCAGCGATGCCAAGGCGACCCTGCAAAGCTACGTTACCGTGGCCATAACCACGATCAAGCCGCTCTACGACGCGGCCGCCCCCGGAGATGACGCGGCGCGGGCGCAGGTGATCAAGTTGCTGTCGAGCATCACCTACGGCAAGGACGGCTACTTCTTCGGCTACGACTCCAACACCGTGCGCCTGTTCAAGGCCAACAGCCCCGAAGGCGTGGGCCAGAGCTTCAAGGACAACCGCGACCCGAACGGCGTCTACGTTAACCGCGACCTGGTGAAAGTCGCCAAGGACGGGACCCACTACCTGCAATACAGCTCGCCGCTGCCCGGCAACAGCCAAGTGCTGGTGCCCAAGCTCGGCTACACCGAATACCTGCCGAAGTGGGACATGGCGGTCGGCACCTCAGTCAACCTCGACGGCATCGAGGCGCAAGTGGCGCTGGTCGAGATCAAGGTCCAGGAACGCATGCAAGGCGTGGTGCTGAGCATTGTCGGGATTGCCGTGGTGGTGCTGCTGGTGATCGCCGCGGCCGGGATGCTGCTGGCCAATACCATTCTGCGTCCGCTGAACCTGATGAAAGCCAACCTCGACGACATCGCGGCGGGCGAGGGCGACCTGACCCGGCGCCTGACCATCACCAGCCAGGATGAACTCGGCGAACTGGCCGGCTCGTTCAACCGTTTCGTCGACAAGATCCACAGCCTGGTGCGACAGATCACTGAAATGACCTCGCAACTGACCGGGTTGGTGAATCAGGTTTCCGATCAGGCCCAACGCTCGGATCAGGCCATGGAGCGCCAGCGTCACGAGACCGATCAGGTGGCCACGGCGATCAACCAAATGTCGGCGGCGGCCCAGGAAGTGGCCAAGAGCGCGCAAAACGCCGCGGTCGCTGCCCAGCAGACCGACGAAGAAGGCCAGGCCGCCAAGCGCGTGGTGGCCGGTAGCATCGTGAAGATTCATGCACTGGTGAACGACATTCGCAGCAGCGGCGTGTCCCTCGACAGCCTGCAGAAAGACGTGTCGTCGATTGTCAGCGTGCTCGGGGTGATCCGTTCGATTGCCGAGCAGACCAACCTGCTGGCGCTCAACGCCGCCATTGAAGCAGCCCGCGCCGGTGAGGCCGGACGTGGTTTTGCGGTGGTTGCCGATGAAGTGCGGGCGTTGGCCAGTCGCACGCAAATCAGCACTCAGGAAATCCAGGGCATGATCGACCGCTTGCAGGCCGGCACCCAATCGGCGGTCGAGTCCATGCGCCGCTCCAGCGAGGCCGGCGACGGCACGTCGGCCCAGGCCAACGAGGCCGGCGCGTCGCTGGACGCCATGGCCCAACTGATCGGCACCATCAACTCAATGAACGCGCAGATTGCCAGCGCCGCCGAAGAGCAAACCGCCGTGGCCGAAGAGATCAACCGCAGCGTGCACCAGATCGCCGTGGCGGTGGACAGCGTCGCCGACGAGACCCAGCGCGGCGCGCAAACCTCGCGCAGCCTGGCCGATCTCGGTCAGCGCCTGGGGCAATTGGTTGGGCAATTCCGTATTTGAGTGATGTCGCTGAGAGAGTTTTGCGATCTGTAGCAGCCTCGCGGGCTCGGCAGCTGCTACGGGGGAGCCACATCGCGACTACCCTCAATAGTAAGCAAACTCCGTCCAGGCATCTGTTTGAACCGGTTTCTGCAACGGGCGGTCATTTGCTTCAGGTGCCGCGCACCCGCGGCACCCGGACGACCCTAACCATGGAGTCAGACTTATGAACGACGGTACCTGCGACTGCCCGAAATGTTCCTGCAAACTGGGTGATCACCCCATCGTGCGTCACGGCAAGCACTATTGCTGTGAAGCCTGCGCCCACCATCACCAACACGGCGAAGAATGCTCCACCAAAGGCTGCAAGTGCGCTAAGCCCTGACCGCTCACCCAAAAAAGTGGAGCCGCTGCGGCTCCACTTTCAGTTTGAATATTCACCCTCCCTTTCAAAGCTCAACTCGTCGGCCGCCAGGTCACATTCTCGACGCCGAATTTTTCCGCCACTGGTTTGCTGGTCTTTTGCACCCGCTCACGGCCAAAACGCGGGATCCGGCCTATGCCGGCGTCGCAACTTGCCCAGTGCCAGGCTTCTGCGTTGTCCATTTTGTCCTGGCGGATGATGAAAGACTTGGGCTTGCCATGAAGTGTGTATTCAATGACGAAAAGTTTTGCGTTGTTCATAAAACCTGTATTCCTCCCTGTTGTAATAGAAGGATCGCCAGGCGCGCGAAAAATTCAGTCGGATTGTCAGTCGGTTACAGCGACTGGCGACACGTCGCACGCCTCGCTACCATGGAGCCTTTCCGCCCCTCAATGATCCTAGCCTATGGCCAAGGCCGCACCCCCTGATTTAAGCGATACCGATGTGCCGGTGCAACCGCTGGCACGTACTTACCCGCGTGGGTTGTATATCGAGCCTCACGAACATGTGTGGGGCCAGTTGCTGTACGCGATGAGCGGCGTGATGTGGGTCGAGACACCCCATGAAGCACTGGTGGTGCCGCCGCAACGGGCGGTCTGGCTGCCGCCGGGTGTGCCGCACGGGATTCGCGTGGTCTCTGACTTGCAGATGCGCAACATCTACCTGCGGCCGTCATTGGCGGCGACACTGGACGACAGTGTGCAAGTGATTGAAGTCGGCGGCTTGCTGCGCGAACTGATCGTCGGGCTGGTGGAGCAGGGCGACGACGGTGCCCCGGATTACTACGACGCGCTGGTAGGCCTGGCCTTGCTGGAGCTCAAGCGCGCCCGACGTTCATTGCTGAAAATACCGCTGCCGGACGATTCCGACCGGCGACTGATGAACCTGTGTCAGGCGGTCATGGCCTCACCGTCGCTGGACATTCCCTTCGAGCAGCACGCCGAAAATGCTGGTGCCAGCGTGCGTACCCTGGCGCGCTTGTTCAAGGACGGTTTGGGCATGGGCTTCGCCGAATGGCGGCGGCAGGTGCAACTGGCGACTGCGGCGGCCGAATTGATTCAGGGCGTACCGGTCAGCGCGATTGCCCGGGAGCTGGGTTATTCGCCGAGCAGCTTCAGCGACATGTTCCGCCGGGAACTGGGTGTCGCGCCTTCGCAGTTTTGCGTGAGCCAGCAACGGGGCGGCGCTGCGTAAAAAGCGCTTTGGCCGACATTCAGAAGTACTTGGCCGACGTCCGTGGCGACCTCTCTCTAGACTCTGCGCATACCCCCTTATGCCACGGAGTCTGTCATGAACTACCTTATCTCGTTGGGTATCGGTCTGGGCGTCGGCCTGCTCTATGGCGCGCTGGATTTTCGTTCCCCCGCACCACCGGCCATCGCGCTGGTGGGTCTGCTGGGCATGCTCGCCGGTGAGCAGTTGTGGCCCTTGGGCCGGCAACTGGTGGCGGGCTGGATCTCCTGAAACCTCTTATCCATTTGGTGGAAATGCCCATGAAAGCACTGCAATTCGACAAAACCGGCGACCTCTCGGCCCTGCGCTACGTTGAGGTGCCCACCCCCGTTCCCGGCGCTGACGAAGTGCTGGTCCAGATCAAGGCGGCGGGCCTCAATCCCAGCGATGTGAAAAACGTACTGGGGCGCTTTCCCTACACCACATTGCCGCGGATTCCCGGGCGTGATTTCGCCGGCATCGTCGTCGAAGGCCCGCAGGCGCTGATCGGCCAGGAAGTCTGGGGCACCGGCCGGGAGCTGGGCTTCTTTGCCGACGGTTCCCACGCGCAATTCGTCAAACTGCCGGCCAATGGCGTGGCGCTGAAGCCGACGCATCTGAGCTTTGCCCAGGCCGCCAGCCTCGGTGTGCCGTACACCACGGCGTGGGATGCGCTGGAACGCAGTCTTGTCACGACCGGAACGCGGTTGTTGGTGATCGGCGGCGGGGCGGTGGGCAGCGCAGCATTGGCGCTGGCCAAAGTCCGGGGCGCCCAGGTGCTGGCGGCGGCGCGGCGGCCAGAGCAGGTCAAGGATTTGCAGGCTCAGGGTTATCAGACGCTGCAACTGGATAAGCCTGAGGACCTGGGCGCACAGGTCAGCGCCGTGTATGCCGGCGGTGCCGACGTGATCTTCGACACCACCGGTTTCTGGCTACCGGCCTCGGTCCCGGCGCTGGCCGCGTTCGGCCGCATCGCAATCATCGCCGCGCCGGCGGATGGGCATGTGCAATTGCCGGCCCTGGCGCTGTATCGCAAGGGCGGTTCGGTGGTGGGGATCAATTCGTTACTGTACGGGGTTCAGGCGTGTGCGGCGATGCTCGAACAGTTCGGAAACTTTTTCGATCAGGGCCTGTTGCCGTTGCCGGAAGGGCTAGTTGAATCGCCGTTGGCCGAGGGGCTGGAACGGTATGCCGAGGTGAATCAGGGCAGCGGTGACAAGGTGATTTTGTTGCCTTGAAATGGATGCAATTAGAAATACACCCCCGGATCAAATGTGGGAGCGGGCAAGCCCGCTCCCACATATCAGATCAGGCTTCAGGCACACCTTTCTCCCAAACCGACCAATTCTTCAGAATCTCCTGCACCAACGGATTCCCCGTGCGGTACAGGTTCTCCAGTGCCGGCACAAACCCGCCCTGATCGGCGTATTTGAGCAGGTTATCCACCTCGCTCTGGCCCGGCGCCGGCCGGTCGAAGTCGGAACCGGCGCGTACCACCGCCAAACGGCGGACATCCACCAGACCTTCGCGATTGGCCCGCAGCAGTGCCTCGTAGGTGGAGTTGTCTTCCTGCTGAGTGGTGCAGTAGACACCTTCGTTGTTGGTCAGCAATTTTGTCCAGACTTCCGCCCGCTCACTCAAGCGCGTCCCGGAAAACCAGGTATTGCCCGCCAGCGTGTCGCACTGGGTCACCACCGGCGGCTGATTGGCCGGGGCCGACGGATACTTCAAGCGCCACGCCGCCGACTCCTTGCTCTCGCTCAGTTCGACTTTGTGGCTCAGGGCGAAGGCTTTGGCCTGCAACTTCGGATTGAGTTCGAAGACTTCGGTTTTGTAATCCAGCGGCGGTTTTTCGTTCGGGCCTTTGGTGTTGATGCCCAGGTAACCGGTCGGCCAGTCTTTCGGCGCGTCCCGGGAGTCCAGTTCCCACTGGGTGCCAAACTCCACCAGGTAGTGCGCCCACGCGGTGGTGCCGATGGTCCCGTGTTTCGGGCTGATGCCGGCAATCCCGGCGATCAGGAAGTAACTTTTGCGCAGGTCGAATTTCGGCGACAGCGCCAGGGCCAGGGTCGAGGCCGCCGCATTGGTCTGGCCCATGCCGGTGACCATCAGGCACACCTGTTCGGTGTTGCAGCGAATGTTCGGGTACTCGGCGGACAGGCCCGGTACTCGTACTTCCTGCTTGAGTTCCAGGCGATCAATCCAGTTCTGCGCCTCGGGAGCGAACATGGTGATCAGCATCACTTTCGGCTGGATCGGCGCTTCTACCGCCCAGGCAGAGGAAGAGAGCAGGGTGCTTACCGCAAAACCGACAGACAGGGAAAGACGCGTCATTGCTTTCATAAAACCTCCTGATTCAAATGAGCCTTAAAACTGATAGCCAACACCGGCGTAGTAACCCCAGCCGTTGGAACGGGCGCGGAAGTCGCCATCGCCGAAATTCAACTCACTGCCGTCCTCCCAGTTGCCGCCGTTGTGGAAGTAACGGCCGACCAGGGTGAAACGCAAGTGGGTGAAGGCGTAGAGCAACACGTTGGTGGCCACGGTGGCATTGGCGGTGCGGGCCGGGTTGTCCTTGTGCAGGTCGGAGCCGAAGTCGAAGTTGGTGAAACCGATGTAGGTCAGCGAAGCGCCGTTGCTGAAACTGCTGATGGGCACGATGTATTTGAGCTGGGCGCGGTAGCCGTCCCACGAATACTCGTTGCTGGCGCCGTAGTTTTCCCACTGGTAGCGACCGTAGAAGTTGGCCGACAGATTGACCCGCGAATGGGTGTCGATGTCGGTGCCGAGGCCGCTGTACAGCGTGTTGGCGCGGTTGGCACTGTTGCTGCCATGGTCGTAGATCCAGTCGAACGCCACGTACCATTCCTTGAACGGCCCGACGGCCAGGCTGCGGCCGGCGAGGTAGTCGATGGAAATCCGTGGTTCGTGCTCCATGAACACTGGCGAGCCGTGGTCCCATACGCCTTTGTCATGGCTGTTGCCGATGTCGAAGATCTTCGGAATGTCGATGTAGCCGTACAACTCGAACGGCCCCTTGCGGCCGAAGTACTCGTATTCCAAGTAGATGTCGTCGGCCGGTTGCGGGCCGAAACTGATGTCCTTGCTGCCGATGACGGTCAGGTCCTGATTGAACCAGTCCGACAGGTACGCGCCTTTTTTTGGTGGGTTGGCTTCAGGGCTGAGAGCTTCGCCCTGGGCGGATTCTTCGGTGGCGGCCGGTTGGGCCAACGCGGAGCTGCTGAGTAGTCCTGTAACGCTGGCCAACAGCAAGGAAACAGCAAACGTGCGTGAGCAAGTCACGCGACTGGAGGTGCACTGCATTAAAAGTCCCTTTTCGTGCGGATCGAAGGCCCGGTGGTGCGGGCTGGTTCGGATTAAGTGGCGAACAGGCCGGTATCGGCGACTCGCAAACGTTTGCACAAGCCATACCAATTTTCTTAATACGCTGAAAAACCGGAGGAATTGGCGGTTTTGCTGTCCTTTCGGTCAAGGATTTCGCGGGGCGGGGGAAAAGAAGGGGAGTCGGACGCACCAAAGTGAGTTTCGCTGCACAAAGATCGTTCTTGCGCGGCTCCTGCCAAATGGGGTTGCTGTAGAATCCTGGGCATTGACTTCACAAGGTGCATTCCATGAGCGAGCCGATTCGTCTGACCCAATACAGCCACGGCGCAGGTTGCGGCTGCAAGATTTCGCCCCAGGTACTGGAGGTGATTCTGGCCGGCAGTGGTGCGCAGAACCTGGACCCGAAACTCTGGGTCGGCAACGCCTCGCGCGATGATGCGGCGGTGTATGCCATCGACGAAGAGCGCGGCGTGGTATCGACCACCGACTTCTTTATGCCGATTGTCGACGATCCGTTCGATTTCGGCCGCATCGCCGCCACCAACGCCATCAGCGATATTTACGCCATGGGCGGCGACCCATTGATGGCGATTGCGATCCTCGGCTGGCCGGTCAATGTGCTGGCGCCGGAGATTGCCCGGGAAGTGATTCGCGGCGGGCGGTCGGTCTGCGATGAAGCGGGAATCCCCCTGGCCGGCGGCCATTCCATCGATGCACCTGAGCCGATCTTCGGTCTGGCCGTGACCGGACTGGTGGAAAAGCGCCACATGAAGCGCAACGACACCGCCACCGCCGGATGCCTGCTCTATCTCACCAAGCCCTTGGGCATCGGCATCCTCACCACCGCCGAGAAGAAGGGCAAGTTGCGCAATGCCGACATCGGCCTGGCCCGCGACTGGATGTGCACCTTGAACAAACCCGGCAGCCGTTTCGGCAAGCTCGATGGCGTGACCGCAATGACCGACGTCACCGGTTTCGGCCTGCTCGGGCACTTGGTGGAAATGGCCGACGGCAGCAATGTGACCGCCCGCATCGCCTATGACCGTGTGCCGCGCCTGCCGGGCGTCGAGTATTACCTCGATCAGGGCTGCGTGCCCGGCGGCACGCTGCGCAATTTCGACAGCTACGCCAGCAAGGTCGGCCGGCTCCAGGAGTTGCACAAACGCGTGCTCTGCGACCCGCAGACCAGCGGCGGTTTGCTGATTGCAGTCACGCCCGAAGGCAACGCAGCGTTCCTGGCGGTGGCGGCCGAACTTGGGCTGGTCCTTCAGCCCATCGGCGAACTGGTTGAGCGACAGACCCACGCGGTTGAGGTGGTTTGATGTCCAGAGACTTCACCGATTACCGCGACATCTTCCTCAACGACCGGCCGATGATGGATGTGCGCGCGCCGATCGAATTCCTCAAAGGCTCATTCCCCGGCGTGGTCAACCTGCCGCTGATGAATGACCACGAGCGGCAACGGGTCGGCACTTGCTACAAACAACACGGTCAGCAAGCGGCCATCACGCTGGGACATCAGTTGGTGGCCGGCGCGATCAAGGCCGAGCGCATCCAGGCCTGGGCCGATTTTGCCCGGGCGCATCCGGATGGTTATTTGTATTGTTTTCGCGGCGGGCTGCGTTCACAGATCACCCAGCAGTGGCTCAAGGACGAAGCGGGCATTGACTATCCGCGGGTCGGTGGTGGCTACAAGGCCATGCGCACCTTCTTGCTCGACACGCTCGACCAGGCCGTTTCCCAGTGCGATTTCGTTTTGCTGGGCGGCATGACCGGCACCGGCAAGACCGAGGTGCTCGAACAATTGAGCAACGCGCTGGACCTTGAAGGTCACGCCCATCATCGCGGCTCCAGCTTCGGCAAACGCGCCACCGGCCAACCCTCCAACATCGACTTTGAAAACCGCCTGGCCGTGGACGTGCTGAAAAAACGCGCCAGCGGTATCGAGCAGTTTGTGCTCGAAGACGAGAGCCGCGCGATCGGCAGTTGCGCGTTGCCGTTGCCGCTTTATCAGGGCATGCAGCAGTTTCCGATGGTCTGGCTGGAAGACAGCCTGGAAGGGCGCGTCGAGCGGATCCTGCGCGATTACGTAGTGGATTTATGCGCCGAGTTCACCGAGGTGTACGGCGATGAAGGCTTCACGCTGTTTTCCGAGCGGATGTTGGCGAGCCTGAACAATGTCCAGAAACGCCTGGGCGGCGAACGCCATCGGCGGATGCTGACCTTGATGGAAGACGCGCTGGCGGAACAGGCCAATAGCGGCGCGGTGGACTTGCACCGGGGCTGGATCGAAGGGTTATTGCGCGAGTATTACGACCCGATGTATGTGTTTCAGCGGGAGAAAAAGGGCGCGCGGATCGAGTTTGTCGGGGAACGGAGCGCCGTTCTCGAATATCTGCGGGAGCGGGGTAAACGGCGGGGGTAATGTTGTTTTTGCTGGCCTCATCGCGGGCTTGCTCACGATGGGGGCTGGCAGGTGCCCGACCGCTTACGTCGGACAAGTCTCCTGACCGTTATTGAGCCCTTGCTTGTAGCTGTGGCTCTGCAGGCTGGCCTTGCCGTTGTGCCAGGTCAGCGTAAGCACGTACAGCGAGTCATAGTCGCTGGATGCCCAGTCATCGGTAATGCGCTGTTCTGAGCCGACGGCTTCCCCCGCGACCTTGTTGATCAGCTCGGGCAGGTAGCCATGGGACCAGGCGGTATAGATGATCGAGTTGTGATACTTGTCGCGAAGCAGTTCATCGGCCAGGTCGCTGGTGTCGTTGGCCGAAAATTCGATGTTCACCGGTAAGCCGAGCTTGATCGCGCTGGGGCTGATGGTCATCAGGGGGCGGATGTAACTGTAGGAATTATCCAGTTCGCCTTCCTCGACATTGCGCGTCGGGTTGGCGGCAAACACGTAATTGGCCTTGCCGAATTTTTCCGGCAGCAAGGTGGCCAGGTCGATGGCGCGATTCAGTCCCTGACAATTGAGCTGACCCAGGCCGCCGGCCGGTTTTTCGGCGTGACGCAAAAACACCAGTGTCTGTGTACCGTCCACCGGTTGGGCGCGGCTTTCACTGGACTCCAGCGACAAAAACAACGCGCTGGCCGCCAACAGAGCGGGCAGGAAGATAAAGGCGCGATGTTTGAAGCGGTTGGTGAGTTTCAAAGGGTTCATCATCGAATTGGTGATCTTCAGCGCATTCGGTTAAGGCTGACAAACCTTGACACCTCAAGCTCCGAGCATAGGGTGTTTTCCATGTCGTTGACCCAGTCTATTTCTAACAGGGCAATGCTCAGAGTCCGCTGAAGCCCTTTTGGTTCGATTCGAGCTTCGATCCGAGCGAGGTGCCCAGCACTTTAGCGGCAACCTTGAATGGATTGTGGGAAAGGTTATCGACAGGATGTTGCGGATTTATGGACACAGTACACATCTTAGCCCCGTCCCCCTTATGATCTTCACTCCGATTTTCCCGTGGAAGCTCCCGATGACCGATTTGTCTGCATTCCCCATCACTCGAAAATGGCCAGCCCAGTACCCGGAGTGGATTCAGCTCTATTCCTTGCCAACGCCCAATGGCGTCAAGGTTTCGATCATGCTCGAAGAGATCGGGCTGCCCTACGAGCCGCATCGCGTGGGCTTCGACACCCAGGATCAGCTGTCCCCTGAGTTTCTGTCGCTGAACCCCAACAACAAGATCCCGGCGATCCTCGACCCCCACGGCCCGGGCGACCAACCGCTGGCGCTGTTCGAGTCCGGGGCGATTCTGATTTACCTCGCCGACAAGAGCGGGCAACTGCTGGCCCAGGAGTCGGCAGCGCGTTACGAGACCCTTCAGTGGCTGATGTTTCAGATGGGCGGTATCGGGCCGATGTTCGGCCAGCTCGGTTTTTTCAACAAATTCGCCGGCAAGGACTACGAAGACAAGCGTCCGCGTGATCGCTACGTCGACGAAAGCAAGCGCTTGCTCAAGGTCCTCGATGGCCGCTTGCAAGGGCGCGACTGGATCATGGGCGAGCGCTACACCATTGCCGACATCGCGACTTTTCCGTGGGTGCGTAACCTGATCGGCTTCTACGAGGCCGGCGACCTGGTCGGCATCCAGGATTTCCCCAACGTCACCCGCGTGCTGGAGCGTTTCCTGGCAAGACCGGCGGTAATTCGCGGGCTGGAAATCCCTAAGCAATCCCTTTGAATCCCTCATCACCAAGGCAGGCAATGAGCGCGTTCGATTTCAAGCAAGTAGATGTTTTCAGCCCCGTCGCGCTCAAGGGCAACCCGTTGGCGGTTGTGTTCGGCGCAGACAAGCTCAGCGATGAACGCATGGCGGCGTTCGCGAACTGGACCAACCTCAGCGAAACCACGTTCGTGCTCGAACCTCGAGACCCCCGGGCCGACTATCGAGTGCGTATCTTCACCACCCTGCAAGAGTTGCCGTTCGCCGGTCATCCGACGCTGGGCACGTGCCATGCCTGGCTCGAGGCCGGTGGGGTGCCCAAGGGTGAGGAGATTATTCAGGAGTGTGGTGTCGGCCTGGTGCGGGTGCGTCGGCAGGGGGCGGAGCTGGCGTTTCTCGCGCCACCGCTGCTCAGGTCCGGCCCGGTGGACGCCGGGCTGGTCGAGCGCGTACGGCAGGGGCTCGGGTTGGCGCCGGAGGCGATTGTGCGCACGCAATGGGTCGACAACGGTGCCGGTTGGCTGGCGGTGATGGTCGAGGACCGCCAGCAGATTCTGGACTTGCAGCCGGATCATGCACAGATGCTCGGCCTCGCCGTCGGTGTCATCGCGCCATGGCACCCCGAGAATGATGGTGCTGACGCGCAGTTCGAAGTACGTGCATTCATTTCCGGCGACGGCATGCCGGAAGACCCGGCCACCGGCAGCCTGAACGCCGGGATCGCTCAATGGTTGCTCAGCGAAGGGCTGGCTCCGGCGTCTTATGTCGTCAGTCAGGGCCTGACCATGGGCCGCGCCGGGCGGATTCGGGTGGAGCAGGTGGGGGATGAGATCTGGATTGGTGGTTCTGTAGTGACGTGTATTACCGGAACGCTGACGATCTAACCTGTGAGAGCAGGCGGTATTCGATGCGGGCGATTGTTGCCGCCGCGGTAACGTTGTCTTGAGCGAACGAGGTTTGTGTCCCGCACCTTGCAGGGCATAAGCTTCGCCCCCTACGAATTTCGTCTCATCCGCCGTTTTTCAGGAAGGTCCATGTCCAGTCAGTTCCCAGAAGCACGTCCACGCCGTCTGCGCCGCAATGCGAGCCTGCGCAGCCTGTTCCAGGAAACCGAGTTCAGCTTGAATGACCTGGTGCTGCCGATTTTCGTCGAGGAAGAAATCGACGATTTCGTGCCGATCAAGAGCATGCCCGGGGTGATGCGCATTCCCGAGTCGAAACTGGCCGGCGAGATCGAGCGTTACGCCCGGGCCGGGATCAAGTCGGTGATGACGTTCGGCGTGTCTCATCATCTGGACAGCAACGGCAGCGACACCTGGAACGATAACGGCCTGGTGTCGCGGATGTCGCGCATCGCCAAGGACGCTGTGCCGGAAATGATCGTGATGTCCGACACCTGTTTTTGCGAGTACACCGACCACGGCCATTGTGGCGTGTTGCATCAGCACGAAGTCGACAACGACCAGACCCTGATCAACCTTGGCAAACAAGCCGTGGCCGCCGCCCGGGCCGGTGCCGATGTGATCGCGCCGTCGGCGGCGATGGACGGGCAGGTCCAGGCGATTCGCCGGGCGCTCGATGCGGCGGGGTTCAGCCAGACCGCAATCATGGCCTACTCGACCAAATTCGCCTCGGCGCTCTATGGTCCATTCCGTGAGGCCGGTGGCAGTGCGCTGAAAGGCGACCGCAAAAGCTATCAGATGAACCCGATGAATCGCCGCGAAGCGGTGCGTGAGTCATTGCTGGACGAACAGGAAGGCGCCGACGCACTGATGGTCAAGCCGGCCGGCGCGTACCTGGACATCATCCGCGACATCCGCGAAGCCTCGCGTCTGCCGTTGTCGGCGTATCAGGTGAGCGGTGAATACGCGATGATCAAATTCGCCGCCCAGGCTGGGGCGATCGATGAAGATCGCGTCGTGCGTGAGAGTCTGGGGGCGATCAAAAGGGCGGGGGCGGATTTGATCTTCACCTACTTCGCAATGGACCTGGCCCTGGCCGGGATCTAACAAATCAAAAGATCTTCAGGTGATATAAGGCCGTATCCCATGATCGCGGAAATACCGTTCGATCACCTTCGGATCGGCGCTGTAATCGGCGATCGCCACATAGGTATCGGGGCGCAGCAGGTAAAACCCGTTGCGCGCCAGTCCCACGGTTTCAAACACCGGTCGCCAGTCGAACACCTGCAACGGCAGGTGATGCGCGCTGCACCAGGCGATCATCTCGTCACTGGTTTCGCCATACACATGCACCTGCCAGGTCAGGTATTTCAGCGATTCGAAGTTGTCCCCTTCATCGTCGTGGGCCCAGGGCAGGCGATCACCGCCGTGAATATGGCCGGTAACGCCCTCACTCAATGGCATGCCACGATAGTTGAGGGTGGTCTGTGACACCGTGCGAAACAGGAACTCCCGGACCGCCTCGAACGAGATCATTTTCGGGATCAAAAAGGGCGCCACGCGCATGCGCATTACGTCGGCAATTGGCCCATCGGCCGTGACGAAATTGAACACCCGATCAGTGGTAGCCACCAGGCGCTGGGCAAAGGCGATGCGTTCGGTTTCATAACTGTCGAGCAGTTTGGCCGTGGCGCTGCCACTTAACACCGCCGCGAGCTTCCAGGCCAGATTGATCGCGTCGCCAATCCCGGTGTTCATGCCCTGGCCACCCGCCGGGCTGTGGACATGGGCGGCGTCACCCAACAGAAACGCGCGTCCGGTACGAAAGTGATCCGCTACCCGGTGATGCACGCGGTAGGTCGAGAACCAGTTCACCTGATCGATCTGCACCTTTAAATTCTCGATGGCCCGTCTGCTGACGTCTGCAAACTGGAGGGTTTCGGCGCGCTCGGCGCGTTCGTCGCGAACCGTGCCGATCAGTCGGGCGCGACCTTCGCTGGACAAAGGAAAAATGGCGAGAAAGTCGGCTTCGTCGAGGTCCACATGCAATTCACCGTTGAACGTCGGGCCGCGGGCCTGCACATCCGCCACGTAAAAAATCTGCTGATAGGTGCCCCCCGGAAAATCGGTGTCCAGGGATTTGCGCACGATCGAGCGGGCGCCGTCACAGCCTGCGAGGTAACAGGCCTGACAGGTTTGCTGCTGTCCATCAGGTAAGCGCAGTGTCGCGGTGATGCCATCGCCGGTTTCCTCGAAACTTTGCAATTCGGTGTTGCGCTCCACCGTAATGCCAAAGGTCTCCAGGCGTTCAATCAGCAGTTGCTCGTGCTCGTCTTGCGGATAGATTTCCAGGAACGCATAGGGCGTCAAACCCTCGCCGATGGCGCTCAGCGGCAGGTGCGCGACCGGTTCGCCCTTGACCCAGAAATTCGCGGCGCACACTTTATGGCCGTTCTGCACCACGCCGTCGCTGAGGTCGAGCTGGCGATACAGCTCCAGCGTTCGGGCCTGTACTGCCAACGCGCGTGAGGTAGTACCGGGGGTCGAGGTCTTGTCGATAATCCGCACCCCAATCCCCAGCTTGCTCAGCCACAGTGCCAGGACCAGCCCGGTCGGGCCGGCGCCGATGATCAGCACGTCGCTACGGTTCATGAGCCTGTCCTCCTCGGTGTGTGGATCAAGTATGGTTCAACCGGGGGGCACTCGCAGGCTCGACAGCGGCTACGGAACAGGGAGAGGGCGGGATAGTCATAGCCTGCGCCATGCCATTGATCGTATGGTTAACCCGGCTCAACGGATTTGATGGAGCACCATGCAAGCCAATCGATTGATCATGAGCGTGGCCGCGCTGTTGGTACTGGCCGGTTGCGGCACTCAGCGCCCTCAGGAACCGCCGGCCCGCAAGCCTGCCGAGGTCAAGGCCGAGATCGTCAGCCTGCTGCCGGCCAAGACGGTCGACCGCCAGGGCTGGGCCACCGACATCTACGCGGCGTTTGCCGCGCAAAAGATTTCGCCGACCACGCAAAACCTGTGTTCGGTGCTCGCGGTCGCTGAGCAAGAGTCGACGTTTCAGGCTGATCCGCCGGTGCCGGGCCTGGGCAAGATCGCCCGGGATGAAATCGACCGCCGCGCCGATAAGGCCCACATTCCCAGCTTGCTGGTCAGCGGTGCCTTGCAGGTGCGTTCACCCAACGGCAAAAGCTACAGCGACCGACTGAATGCCGCGCGCAGCGAAAAAGAGCTCAGCGCGATTTTCGATGACTTCATCGGCATGGTGCCCATGGGCCGGACCTTGTTCGGCGGCTTCAACCCGGTACACACCGGCGGGCCGATGCAGGTCAGCATCGACTTTGCCGAGCAGCAGGCGCGGGATTATCCCTACCCGGTGAACGGCTCGATTCGTCACGAAGTGTTCACCCGTCGCGGTGGCCTGTATTTCGGTATTGCCCACTTGCTCGGTTATCCGGTGAGCTATAAGCAGCCGCTGTATCGCTTCGCCGATTTCAACGCCGGTTGGTACGCCAGCCGCAATGCGGCGTTTCAGAACGCGGTCAGTCGTGCGACGGGTATCCCGCTGGCGCTGGATGGCGACCTGGTGCGCTACGACTCGATCATGCCCGGCACCACGGAACTGGCGGTGCGCACCCTCGGCAAGCAATTGGACATGCGCAACCCGACCATTCGGGATCAACTGGAGGAGGGTAAAAGTCTTCAGTTTGAGGACACCAGGCTCTATCAGCGCGTCTTCGCTTTGGCCGAACAGGCCGAAGGCCGGCCATTACCCCGGGCGGTGTTGCCGGGGATCGTGCTGCAAAGCCCGAAGATCACCCGCAAACTCACCACAGCGTGGTTTGCCAAGCGAGTCGATGAGCGTTATCAGAGCTGTATGAGGCGTGCGGGAGGGTAACCGGGCAAGCTCGCTCCCACAGGGTTCGCGCGCAGTCTTTGGCATCTGCTACAAAGAGAGAGTCGCAGAGGAGATTTAGTCATGTACCAGCTCTATGGGTATCAGAATTCGGGTGCGGCCGCCATCGAAGCCGCGCTGGAACTGTGCGAGGTTCCTTATCGCTTCATCGACGTATCATCGTCCCCGGAGGCGGTGCATGCGCTGGAGAAGCTCAACCCGCTCAAGCAGGTTCCCACTCTGCAACTGCCCGATGGCGGCGTTCTTGCCGAGAGTGCGGCCATCCTGATTCACCTGGGCCTCACGTTCCCGGAGTCGAACCTGTTGCCGGAAAATCCGATTAAGCGCGATCAGGTGATTCATGGCCTGGTGTACATCGTCAGCAATTGCTACAGCGCCATCGGTATCATCGATTACCCCGAGCGCTGGCTGGGCGAGGCGGACGAGTCGTCCCGGCAAAACCTCATGGCCGGTGCCCGCCAACGCCTGCATTGGCATTGGGAGGTGTTTGCCGATCAGTTCGCCGGCAAGTTGTACCTGGACGACGGAAAACCGGGCGCGCTGGATATTCTGGCAGCGGTGGTAACGCGGTGGGCCGGTACCCGGGAACACTTGCGCATTGCGCGGCCGGGGTTCTTCGCCTGGCTCGAACGCTTCGACCGCCACCCTGCATTGGCACCGGTCTTCTCGCGGCATTGGCCATAGGAACACCACCAAACACATGTTGTGGGGGGCGGGCTTATCTGTGGCGAGGGAGCTCTTGTGGCGAGGGGGCTTGCCCCCGTTGGGTCGCGAAGCGGCCCCAAAAGCTTTGCGACTGCTTCGCAGCCGAACGGGGGCAAGCCCCCTCGCCACAAAAGCCCCCTCGCACAGTGTGCAATCACTCGCCGCGAATGTACTGCTCCAGCTGCCGAATCAGTTCAGCCTGTTCGGCAATGGCTTCCTTGACCAGGTCGCCGATCGACAGCAAACCCATCAGCTCACCGTCCTCCACCACCGGCAAGTGCCGCAGGCGTTTGTCGGACATGATGCCCATGCAGGTTTCGACGGTTTGATGGGTGTCCACGGTGATCACCGGCGACACCATGATGTCGCTGACCGGTGTGCCGACGGAGGAGC
Organism: Pseudomonas sp. GW822-FHT07A10; assembly: GCF_058798795.1. Lineage (NCBI taxonomy): Bacteria > Pseudomonadati > Pseudomonadota > Gammaproteobacteria > Pseudomonadales > Pseudomonadaceae > Pseudomonas > Pseudomonas sp. GW822-FHT07A10. The sequence goes on along the minus strand of NZ_JBXAKV010000003.1, from coordinate 111,368 downwards.
GCCCCTTGAGCACCAGTTTGCGCGCATAGTCCCGCTCACTGATGATGCCGACGACCTTGCCATCTTTCAGGACCGGCAACGCGCCGACGTTTTTGGCGGCCATCACCATCAGCGCTTCCAGCACCATTTGATGAGGCGCAATGGTGTGGACTGCCTGATTCTGTTGGGCCTTTAACTTGAGCAACTGGGCGACGGTTTTCATGACGGCTTCTCGGGTGTTGTCGTTGTCCTTGAAGAATCGTAGAGACAGGCTCACAGAGCAAGGTGCAAAACGGCAGATAACACGCAAATAGCGTCATTCAGTGATTTTTCTTTGTAAACGCCCGCAGCCCTCCCGGGCACCCTGCGCAATTGTGGCGAGGGAGCTTGCTCCCGTTCGGCTGCGTGGCAGTCGCAATCCGATAAACGCGGTGTGCCTGAGAGACCGTGTTGGCAGGTTTGAGGCCCGCTTCGCAGGCCAACGGGGCGGTGCGGCGTTCCGACAAGCCCCCTCGCCACACCGGCAATCACGCGTAGAATCACCACTTGAATCAGATCGTTGAGGTTGCAGTGGTGGATTTACAGCAGGGCTTCGTCCTGACCCGGCATTGGCGCGATACCCCGGCCGGAACCGAAGTCGAATTCTGGCTGGCGACCGATGCCGGTCCCCGGCGCATCCGTCTGCCGCATCAACCGTCGGTCGCGTTCATTCCACAGGCCATGCGCGAGCAAGCCGAAGCGGTGTTGCGCGGCGAAAAGAACGTCGAACTGCGGCCGTTGGCGCTGCTGGACTTCGAGCACCGCCCGGTGCTGGGCCTGTATTGCCAGCAGCACGGCCAGTTGATGCGCCTGGAAACCGCACTGCGCAAATCAGGCGTCGAGGTATTCGAAGCCGACATCCGCCCGCCGGAACGCTACATGATGGAGCGGTTCATCACCGCGCCGGTTTTGTTCGGTGGCACGGCTGGCGCCGACGGCCTGCTGCTCGACGCGCAAATGAAACCCGCCCCCGGCTATCGGCCGAATCTGCGGCTGGTCTCGCTGGACATCGAAACCACCGCGCAGGGCGAGCTGTATTCCATCGCCCTGGAAGGCTGCGGCGAGCGTCAGGTGTACATGCTCGGGCCGCCCAATGGCGATGACAGCGGGGTGGATTTCCAGCTCGAATACTGCGATTCGCGAACCCTGCTGCTGAAAAAACTCAATGAGTGGTTCGCCCGGCACGACCCCGACGCCATCATCGGCTGGAACGTCGTGCAGTTCGACCTGCGCGTCCTGCACGAACATGCCCGCCGCCTGGCGGTGCCGCTGAAGCTGGGGCGTGGCGGCGAAGAAATGCAGTGGCGCGAGCACGGCAGCGGCAATCATTATTTTGCCTCGGCTGCCGGCCGGTTGATCATCGACGGCATCGAGTCGCTGCGTTCGGCGACCTGGAGCTTCCCCTCGTTCAGCCTGGAAAACGTCGCGCAAACCCTGTTGGGCGAGGGCAAGTCGATCGACAACCCGTACCAGCGCATGGACGAAATCAACCGCATGTTCGCCGAGGACAAGCCGGCCCTGGCCAAGTACAACCTCAAGGACTGCGAACTGGTGACGCGGATCTTCGCCAAGACCGAGTTGCTGACCTTCCTGCTGGAGCGCGCCAGCGTCACCGGTTTGCCGGCGGATCGCAGCGGTGGTTCGGTGGCGGCCTTCACTCACCTGTATATGCCGCTGATGCACCGCCAGGGCTTCGTCGCGCCGAACCTTGGCAATAAACCACCCCAGGCCAGCCCCGGCGGTTTTGTCATGGACTCGCAGCCGGGGTTATACGAATCGGTGCTGGTGCTCGACTACAAAAGCCTCTATCCGTCGATCATCCGCACCTTCCTGATCGACCCGGTGGGCTTGATCGAAGGGCTCAAGCATCCCGACGACAGCGAATCGGTGCCAGGTTTTCGCGGTGCCCGTTTCTCACGGACCCGGCATTGCCTGCCGGCCATTGTCGCCCGGGTCGCCGAGGGCCGCGAAACCGCCAAGCGCGAACACAACGCGCCGCTGTCCCAGGCCCTGAAGATCATCATGAATGCCTTCTATGGCGTCCTCGGCTCCAGCGGTTGCCGCTTCTTCGATACGCGACTGGCCTCATCCATCACCTTGCGCGGGCACGAGATCATGTTGCGTACCCGCCAACTGATCGAAGCTCAGGGCCATGCGGTGATCTATGGCGACACCGACTCGACCTTCGTCTGGCTGCGTCGCCCCCATGGTCAGGCTGAAGCGGCGCAGATCGGCCACGCGCTGGTGGACCACGTCAACCAATGGTGGCGCGAGCATGTGAAGCAGGAGTATGGGTTGGAAAGTGCCCTGGAGTTGCAGTTCGAAACTCACTACAAACGCTTTCTGATGCCGACCATTCGCGGTGCCGAGGAGGGCAGCAAGAAGCGCTATGCCGGGTTGGTTACCCGTGCCGATGGCACCGACGAGATGGTCTACAAAGGCCTGGAAACCGTGCGCACCGACTGGTCGCCGCTGGCCCGGCAATTCCAGCAGGAGTTGTACCTGCGCATCTTCAAACGCAAGCCCTATCAGGATTACGTGCGGGACTATGTGCGCAAGACGTTGGCCGGTGAGTTCGATGAGCGCCTGATCTACCGCAAACGCCTGCGTCGGCCCCTGGATGACTATCAACGCAATGTGCCGCCCCATGTGCGGGCCGCGCGGATCGCCGATGACTACAACGATCAACAGGGGCGGCCACGGCAATATCACAACGGCGGCTGGATCAGCTACGTGATCACGGTCGCCGGCCCCGAGCCGCTGGAAGTGCGCAGCGCGCCGATCGACTACGACCATTACATCACCCGGCAGCTGCAACCGGTGGCGGATGCCATCCTGCCGTTCGTGGATGACGATTTCTCAACGCTGATTGGGGGGCAGCTGGGCCTGTTTTGAGTCCAGCAGCGACAGCGTCCAGTCATCCGGTATGCCGTGAAAGTACTGATCCAGCGCCTGATGGAACAGGCTGCCTTTTGGCGAAACCTGGGCGAACAGTGTCATCGATGAATGAAACTTGAGGTTGTCGGGGTGCCCGAAAATCTTGGTGATCGAACGTTGAGGAACATCCAGCACCAATTGCGTGCAGGTACGCAAGCGCGGCCCCAGCAACGGATGCTTCAGGTACGCCACAGCTTCCTCGCTGGAGTGAATGGCAAAGTAGCGGGACATTTCGCTGTCACCCAACCCGGCAAACTGCGGAAAGATGAACCACATCCAGTGCCGGCGCTTCTGGCCGGCGCGCAGTTCATCCTGAACCCACTCGAACACAGGATCCTGCGCCTGGACGAAGCGTGGCAAATTGAAAGCGTCGAGCTGATCGGTACTTCTCATGCCGATGCCCTCTGATAGAACCGCGATGGCTCAGACCATGGCCAACCGCTGCTTGCGTTGTGGCGCGCGAAACGCTTGGTCCAGCGCCTCCAGATCCCCGACTTCAAGCTGCAATTGTGCCGCTTGCGCGTTGAGCCGCACATGCTCGGGGTGGACCGCTTTGGGGATGGCGATCACCCCGTTCTGACGCAGAATCCATGCCAGCGCTACCTGCGCAGGTGTCGCCTCGTGACGGGCGGCAACCTGCTTGAGCGTCGGATTGGCCAGCATATGCCCGCCCTGGCCGATTGGACAGTAAGCCATCACCGGCATTTGTCGCTGTTGGCTCCAGGGCAGCAGATCGAATTCGATGCCGCGTTCTTCCAGGTTATACAGCACCTGATTGGTGGCGCAGGCCGGTGAGGCCAGCTCTTCCAGGTCGCCCAGGTCAAAATTGGACACGCCCCAACGGCCGATCTTGCCGTCTTCGCGCAGGCGTTCGAAGGCTTCGACGGTTTCCTCAAGGGGATACTCGCCGCGCCAGTGCAACAGATAAAGATCGATGTAATCGGTATTCAACCGCCGCAGGCTGCGTTCGCAGGCCTGGGGGATGCCTCTGCGGCTGGCGTTGTGAGGGTAGACCTTGCTCACCAGGAAAACCTGGTCGCGCAGGCCTGTGATGGCTTCACCCACCACCTCTTCGGCGCCCCCTTCAGCGTACATCTCCGCGGTGTCGATCAGGGTCATGCCCAACTCGATACCCAGGCGCAGCGCTGCAACTTCCTTGGTGTGTCGGGAGCGTTCCTCTCCCATGTGCCAGGTGCCTTGGCCGATGACCGGCACAGGGCGGCCGGCCAGCTCAAGAGTCCGCATGAATCCTCCTTGTCGAAGTCCGATCGATACTACAGTTGGCAGCAAAATAGCAGGGTGGTTCCGTCGCCATCATGAAAGATCACAGCCTGCGGCAGCTCCTGCGAGGGCGGGGCACACCCGCGATATCACGGGGGTATCCAGCTCCCTGGAGCTGCCGAAAGCTGCGATCTTTTGATCTACCGGGCGGAGAACCTGAACACGGTGGTCTGGGCATAGGTCTTGCCCGGATCCAGCCGCGTGGACGGGAAGCTCGGCTGGTTCGGCGAGTCCGGATAATGCTGGGTTTCCAGAGTAAAGGCACCCCAATGCGGGTAAATCTTGCCGGCCTTGCCCTTGACCGAGCCGTCGAGGAAGTTGCTGGTGTAGAACTGTACGCCAGGTTCGGTGGTGTAGAGCTGCAAGCGACGGCCGGATTGCGGATCGCTGACATCGGCGGCGAGTTTGCCCAGGTCGCCCTTGGCGTCCAGCACCCAGTTGAAGTCAAAACCGCCGTGTTTCGGTTCGGCGAATTTCAACTGCGGGTGATCGGCCTTGATGTGTTGACCGATGGCGGTCGGTTGAGTGAAGTCCATCGGCGTGCCGGCGACCGGGGCTAGTTCACCGGTGGGGATCAGTTTGCCGGTGACTGGCGTGTAACGGGCGGCGTGCAAGGTCGCCAACTGCTTCAACACATCGCCGTTACCCGCGCCGGCCAGGTTGAAATAGCTGTGGTTGGTCAGGTTCAGCACCGTGGGCTTATCGGTGCTGGCCTTGTAGTCGATGCGCAGCTCATTGTTCTCGGTGAGGCTGTAGGTGACCTCGGTTTTCAGGTTGCCGGGGAAACCCATTTCGCCATCCGAGGACAGGTACGTCAGCGTCACGCCCACCGAATCCTTGCCCTTGCTCGGTTCGGCTTTCCACACCCGCTTGTCGAAACCTTGAGCCCCGCCGTGCAGCGAATTGCTGCCGTCGTTGAGCGGCACTTGAAAGCGCTTGCCATCCAGCTCGAAGGCGCCGTTGGCCAGGCGATTGCCGAAGCGGCCGATGGTCGCGCCGAAAAACGCCGTGCCACTTTGATAACCCTGCACGTCGTCGAAACCGAGCACCACATCGTCGAGCTTGCCGTTTTTATCCGGCACTTTCAGCGACTGGAGAATCCCGCCGTAAGTAATGACCGTGGCCTGCAGGCCGTGGCTGTTGCGCAAAATGTATTGCTCGACGGGCGTGCCGTCATTGGTTTTGCCGAAGGCTTTTTGTTCGCTGGACAAACCAGTGGCGTGAGCGGAGAGGGTGGCGATCATCAGGGAGAGTCCGAGGCCGGAGAGCAGGTGTCGGGATTGAAGCATGGTTGACCTTCCTTTTTGTTGTTTTTAAGAAGTAGTCATACTAATGATCGTGGTTTTACGCGATCAAGGAAGGATTTATAGCTTATGCATCGAGTATTGCAATTATAAAGTATGACTAATTTGTGAGCTCTTTCGCGATGATTCGCGCTTACGGACCACCGGCACTGCACTTTTTCAGCTTTCACGGTTCTATCCTTGGCCAGCCCGCAGCGATCCCCACTGCCGGCCCATGCCCAAGTTCAAGAACCCATGGCTCGAGTTTTACCCCGTTTTACCCTACACATTCGCCGTCATTGCTTGCTGCTGATAAGCCTGTCGATGCTCCTCGCCAGTGGTTGCAGCCATCAGCCGGGCAACGATGTCATCAACCAGTTTCGCGATGGCAAACCCCAGGAATTCCTCCAGACCAGCGTCGACCGCATGGCGACCCTGACGATGCGCGACAACCTCGAAAGCCTCTACCTGCTGATGAACAAGCTCTACCTGCGCAACCCGCAGGAGCTGAAAAAATCCGGCTTCCTCGATGTCGGTACCGCAGAAAAGCAGGTGCGCATGGCCATCGAACAGCAAGAGCCGCTGCCCACCCTCGGCGGCAAAAAAGACCTCGCGGCGCTGAGCTTCGCCATGAGCCCGGAATTCCTCGGTGACCGGGTCGGCGCATTCATCTATGCGATTGGCAGCATGCTGGTGACGGCCCATGGCAATCGGCTGGAGTTCTACATGACGGATGCGCTCAACCCGACCTTCGTCAGCAATGCCGCGCGCAACATCGAAAAAGCCACTTGGATCTTGAGCCAGCGGCAAAACAGGCAAGGCGAGCCTTTGCTGTTCTCCAACGAAATTTCGGAGGAGGGCAGCAACCTGAGTTTTGCCGTGGAGTTCGGCAAAATCGTCGCGCGACTGGACCTGCTGACCCAGATGCTCGATGAGCGGTACCGGCGGATCGGCCTGAACTACGCCCAGAGTCTGCTGTTCCTGAATTTTTTGCCGGTGCAGTGAGATGTCGGATAAAGCGCAATTCTTGTGGGGTTGGTATTGAGTGGGGAGTCGCTGTTTCAAATCGGTGAATTGGCATAACGATAGACCGCATCGATATATGTGGTTATAAGAAAAATCGCTATGCTGCTGACCGGTTTGTTTCCTGCGAATTTCTGGGCGTATTAATGGATTTCGGTAATTTCGGGTTGGTCGTGGCGGGTCTGGTGGTCGGCTTTATTGTCGGCATGACCGGTGTTGGGGGCGGTTCGTTGATGACGCCAATCCTGCTGTGGTTCGGCGTTAACCCGGCCACGGCGGTGGGCACGGATTTGCTGTACGCGGCCATTACCAAATCCAGTGGTGTGCTGGTTCATCGCAAGAACAAGAACATCGACTGGGCGATCACCGGTTGGTTGACCCTCGGCAGTGTGCCGGCGGTAGCCCTGACGCTGTGGTTCCTGAGCACTTTGCAAACCTCGCCCGAGGCGATGAACGCCGTCATCAAACAGGCGCTGGGCTTCGTATTGTTCGCCACGGCGCTGGCGATTTTCTTCAAGAAACGCTTGCTCGATTTCGCTCACAAACGGGCGGGCGGTCAATACAACCCCAGCGGTTCCCGGTTGAATGCACTGACCGTGATCACCGGTCTGGTGCTAGGCACCATGGTGGCCCTGACCTCCATCGGCGCCGGCGCCTTGGGCACCGTCGCGCTGTTCATCCTGTATCCGCTGCTGCCCACTCGTCGCCTGGTCGGCACCGAAATCGCCCACGCGGTGCCCCTGACCCTGGTCGCCGGCCTGGGCCACGCGAGCATGGGCAACATGGATTGGCACGTGTTGGGCTTCTTGCTGGTCGGTTCGTTGCCTGGGATTTACCTGGGCAGCCATTTGACCGGGCGCATCTCCGACGAACTGCTGCGTCCGTGCCTGGCGACGATGCTGGTGCTGATCGGCTATAAACTGGCGTTCTGATCCGATACCGCTTCCCGAGTAAAAATCTCCAGCAGATGCCCGTCCGGGTCATCGAAATACACCCGCCGGCCACCGGCGTAATCGTTGATCTCGTTGGGCCGCTGCTTACCGGGGTCGGCCCACCACGGCTGCTTGATCGCCTGCAGGCGAGCGAAGGCCGCATCGAAGTCGTCGTCACCAATCAGGAACGCATAGTGCTGGGACGCGATGGGCGGGTCGTTGTTGTAGAAATCCAGCGACACCCCGTTATCGAACTTGACCACCAGCATCGGCCCGAACGGCTCGGGATCGGGCAGGCCGAGGAGGTCGGTCAGGTAGCGTGCCGAAACCTGTTTGTCACGGCACCAGACGATGGTGTGGTTCAGCTGAGCGCTCATGGATAAACCCTCACGATGAATCAGCTATGAGATTAGCTCAGGCTGTTGCGCAATGACCGCCCTGACCTAAGCTTGGGCAAGGCGGAACACAATCGCGGTGCATCGCCCGGAACGATCACCGCGATGCGCAATCATTAGAGCGTGGATATCAAAAGGAGATGCGCATGCTCATCAGGTCTTTGACCCTGGCTACCCTGTTGGCTTTCGTCGGTCCTTCATTCGCCGCCGATGACGATTCCCCTCTGGTTAAAGACGTGGGCCGGGCTCGACCCCTGATTGTCATCGCGCCCAGTTCAGTGGACCCGGTTTGGCTCAACCTGAAAAAATCACTGGACGACTCTGCCAACCGCAAGGGCTTCACCGATCGAAACATGGTGCTGTACACCGTGATCAATACGATGGGCCAACGGGACGGCAAAGACCTCGACCCGCAATCGACGATGGCGCTGATCCGCTCGCTCAAGCTGGGTGCTGGGGCGAAGAGCAAAATCATCCTGATCGGCAAGGATGGCGAAAAGAAGCTTGAGCAGTCGGATGCGGTCGAGTTGAAAGAGATATTCAACACCGTCGACCAGTTGCCGACGGCCGAGAAGGAAGCAACGGTACCGGTGCCAGCACCGGTGGCTGAAGTCGCACCGGCCAAAGGTGCTAAAGGCACCAAAGGCAAACCGGCGAAGCCTGCCAAGCCGGCTGAGCAGCCGGATGATTGAATTGAGTTGAGTAGTCGTGAGAAGGCTTACCCCAATGGGCGACCCCAACAGGTCGCCCATTTTGTTTGCCAACGGAAATCTGAAACTTGGTGACCCATTGTGGTGAGGTAACCCTGTGGCGAGGGGGCTTGCCCCCGTTCGGCTGCGCAGCAGTCGTAAACCCTGCATCCCAGGCCTATCTGATGTACCGCGGTGACTGGTTCGGGGCCGCTGCACAGCCCAACGGGGGCAAGCCCCCTCGCCACAAGTGAGTGGCTGCCGGGTTACTGGGATCAATCGGCCAGCGCACTCAATATTTTGTGAGCGATTTTGATCCGCTCCGGGTTCGGGTAGTTTTTGTTGGCCAGGATCACGATGCCGATGTCCTTCGCCGGGATAAAAGCGACGTAGGCGCCGAAGCCGCCGGTTGAGCCGGTTTTGTTGATCAGCAAAGTGTCGCGTTGAGGTTGCGGTGGGGTCAGCCACTGGACTTCATGGGCCTCAAGCGCCATCTGCGACGAGTTACCGGCCAGTAGGGTGTCGAGCGTCACCGGGTAGTTGTAGAGCTCCCATCCCAACCCTTGAGTCATCTCGCCAACCCGGTAATAACCGGTGTGAGTGCTGGCGATGGCTTGCTGCAAAGGCTTTTCCAGCGACGCGGGATTCATGTTCGCCTCGACATAGCGAAGCAGGTCCGCAGCGCTGGTTTTCACGCCGTACGCTTCGGAATCCAGCGCACCCGGCTCGACCCGCACAGGCTTGTCATCCTTGCTGTAACCCTGGGCGTAAAGCGCCATCTGATCCTGCGGCACCTTGAGGTAGCTGTGCTTGAGGCCGAGTTTCGGCAGCAAGGTTTTCTCCATCAGCTCATCGAACGGCGCCCCCATGCTCTGGGCTGCCAGATAACCGAACAGCCCGAGGCTGGGGTTTGAATACTGGCGATGAGTGCCGGCGGCGTAGGTCGGTTTCCACTGTTTGAAATAGCCGAGCATCTTGTCCTGACGGTCTGCCTCGCCAGGGAATTGCAGGGGCAGGCCGCCGGCGGTGTAGGTGCCGAGTTGCAGCACGCTGATGTTATCGAACGCGCTGCCGCGCAAGGCCGGGAGTACCTGGCTGGCGTTGTCCGACAAGGACAGTTTGCCGCTCGCCTGGGCATAGGCGGCGAGGGTGGCGGTGAAGGTTTTGCTCACCGAACCGATCTCGAACAGGGTGTTTTCGGTGACGGCTTTACCGTTTTCTTTCGAGGCCACGCCGTAGTTAAAGTAATGCGGCTGACCATGGACGGTGATTGCGATCGCGAGGCCGGGGATCTTCTGTTGCTGCATCACCGGTTCGACGGCGGCTTTAACGATGGTTTCGATGCGCTCGTCAGCAAAGCTGTGGCTGGCACCGAGGAAAAGTGCGAAAGCACTGTAGGATATGAGTTTCTTCTGATTTTTTTTACGCATGATTGAGACGCTGTCCATGATTGTTCGTGGTGTTAACCGCTACACTCCGAGCGGTCTTTCAAGGCGGTCCGCTGTTGGGTGAGCCAAATCTAGGCAGTTTGGCGAAGACCGGCAAACGACGATATTTCGGATGAGCCATTAGAAAATTTTGGGGGCTGGCATGATTCGACCTCATTTGCCGCTGAATGCGTTGCGTGCTTTCGAGGCTTCGGCGCGCCATTTGAGTTTCACCCGGGCGGCCGTGGAGTTGTGCGTCACGCAGGCGGCGGTGAGCCATCAGGTCAAAAGTCTTGAAGCCCAGCTTAACGTGACTTTGTTCAAACGCCTGCCCCGCGGCCTGATGCTGACCAGCGAAGGTGAAACCCTGCTGCCGGTATTGCGCGAATCCTTCGACCGGATTGCCGAAACCCTGGAGCGTTTCGAGGGTGGGCATTTTCGTGAAGTGTTGACGGTGGGCGCCGTGGGGACGTTCGCGGTCGGTTGGCTGTTGCCGCGATTGGCGGATTTTCAGAAGAAACATCCGTACATAGATTTGCGCCTGTCGACCAATAACAACCGGGTGGACGTGGCCGCTGAAGGCCTGGATTACGCCATCCGCTTTGGCGCGGGGGCGTGGCATGGGATTGAAGCGGTGCGGTTGATCGAGGCACCACTGTCGGTGCTCTGTGTGCCGGAGATCGCCCGGCAATTGCAGGCGCCAGAGGATCTGTTGCAGCAAACGCTGTTGCGCTCCTATCGCACGGATGAGTGGCCGGAGTGGTTTCAGGCGACCGGTCTTTCGGCCCATGCCGTGCTGCCCCGGAGCATCGTCTTCGATTCCTCGCTGGCGATGATGGAGGCTGCGTTGCAAGGTGCAGGTGTGGCATTGGCGCCACCGCTGATGTTTGCCCGGCAACTGGCGGCGGGCGCAATCGAGCAACCGTTCGCCATCGGGATCACCACCGGCAGCTACTGGCTGACCCGCTTGCAGTCGCGTCCTGAAACGTCGGCGATGGCGGCGTTCCGGGGCTGGCTGCTGCAAGCAGCCCAGATGAAATAGTGTGAACACCACTCCTTGTGGGAGCGGTGTTTCCAGAGGTTTAGCGCACCAGGCACGGCCGCTTGTTATCGAACTTCCATCCCGGAATCAGAAACTGCATCGCCACGCTGTCATCCCGCGCGCCGAGCCCCATGCCTTTGTACAGCTCATGGGCCTTGGCCAGTTGATCCATGTCCAGCTCAACTCCCAGGCCAGGTTTTTTCGGCACCTGTACGCAGCCGTCGACGATTTGCAGCGGCGCTTTGGTCAGGCGCTGGCCGTCCTGCCAGATCCAGTGGGTGTCGATGGCGGTGATCTCGCCCGGCGCGGCGGCCGCGACGTGGGTGAACATGGCCAGGGAAATATCGAAGTGGTTGTTGGAATGCGAGCCCCAGGTCAGGCCCCATTCATGGCACATCTGCGCCACCCGCACCGAGCCCTGCATGGTCCAGAAGTGCGGGTCGGCCAACGGAATGTCTACCGATTGCAGCTGAATCGCGTGGCCCATTTCCCGCCAGTCGGTGGCGATCATGTTGGTCGCGGTTTTCAGGCCCGTGGCACGACGAAATTCAGCCATGACTTCGCGGCCCGAGTAACCGTTTTCCGCCCCGCACGGGTCTTCGGCATAAGCCAGAACATGATGCTGATCCCGGCACAGGCGGATCGCTTCCTTGAGCGACCAGGCGCCATTCGGATCGAGGGTAATGCGCGCATCTGGAAAGCGCTCGGCGAGGGCGGTGACCGCTTCGATTTCCTCGTCGCCGCTCAACACGCCGCCCTTGAGTTTGAAGTCCTTGAAGCCATAGCGGGCGTGAGCGGCGACCGCCAGGCGCACCACGGCGTCGGCGCTCATGGCTTTTTCGTGACGGACGCGGAACCAGTCATTGTCGGCGCCCGGTTCATCGCGATAAGCCAGATCGGTTTCGTTGCGATCACCGACGTAAAACAGGTAGCCGAGCATCTTCACTTCATCACGCTGCTGGCCTTCGCCGAGCAAAGCGGCGACCGGCACGTCCAGGTGCTGGCCAAGCAAGTCCAGCAGGGCCGCTTCCAGGCCGGTGACCGCGTGAATGGTGATGCGCAGGTCGAATGTCTGTAAACCGCGACCACCGGCATCACGATCGGCGAAGGTCTGGCGCACTTGATTGAGGATCTTCTGGTACGTGCCGATCGGGCTGCCGACCACCAATGAACGCGCGTCTTCCAGAGTCTGGCGAATGCGCTCGCCACCGGGTACTTCGCCGACGCCGGTGTGACCGGCGTTGTCCTTGAGGATCACGATATTGCGGGTGAAGAACGGGCCGTGGGCGCCGCTCAGATTGAGCAGCATGCCATCGTGGCCAGCCACCGGCACAACCTGCATGCTGGTGATGATCGGGGCTTTTGCGGCTTCTTGTGGGTTCATTTTTTTGTCCTTTAAACCAATGTTCAAGCGTGATTCGGCGCTGGTTTGCCCAGTGCAACGGCCGGTGCGGGTTTCGGTTTATTGCGAGCGGCGAAGACGATGATCGCGGCGATGATCGAGGTGGCGGCCAGGCCGTAGAGCCCGCCCTGGATTGAACCGGTGTGTTCTTCCAGCAAACCGAAGGTGGTCGGCGCCACGAAGCCGCCGAGGTTGCCCACCGAGTTGATCAGCGCAATCACGCCGGCAGCGATCCGCGCATCCAGGTACGCCTGGGGAATCGGCCAGAACAGCGACGAAGCCGATTTGAAACCCAATGCGGCGAAGCAGATTGCAACGAAGGCGAAGATCGGCCCACCGGTGGTGGACATGAACATCCCCGCCGCAGCGATCAGCAGGGCAGTGGCGACCCAGGCTTGCTGGTGCTTCCATTTGCCCGACAGCGAGGCAAAGGCGTACATGCCGACGATCGACAGCAACCACGGAATCGAGTTGAACAAGCCGACCTGGATGTCGCTCAGGTCGCCCATTTTCTTGATGATGCTCGGCAGCCAGAAAGTCGCGGCATAGATGGTCAATTGAATGAAGAAGTAGATCAGGCAGAACAGGATGATCTGGCGGTCCTTGAGCAGTGTGCCCAACGACGGTTTGATCGGCGTTGCGGCTTCGCGGGCCAGTTGTTCGTCATCGATGGCTTTGACCAGTGCGTTCTGTTCGGCCAGGGTCAGCCATTTGGCGTCGTGGGGTTTGGAGTCCAGCCAGCACCAGACGAACACGCACAACCCGACCGAGAACATGCCCTCGATGAAGTACATCCACTGCCAGCCGTGCATGCCCCAACCGTTGATTTGCAGCAGTAGCCCCGACAGCGGGCCGGAGATCAGCGAAGCAATCGCCGAACCGCTGAGGAAGATCGCAATCGCCTTGCCACGCTCCACGCCAGGCAACCAGCGGGTGAAGTAATAAATTACCCCGGGAAAGAACCCGGCTTCCGCCACGCCGAGCAGAAAACGCAGGATGTAGAAGTGGGTTTCGTTCTGGATGAACGCCATGCAAGCGGCCACCAGGCCCCAGGTCAGCATGATGCGGGTCAGCCAGATTCGCGCGCCGACTTTTTGCAGGAGGATGTTGGAGGGCACTTCGAACAGCGCGTAACCGATGAAGAACAGGCCGGCACCGAGGCCGTAGGCGGCGGCGCCAATCCCTAAGTCATGTTCCATGTGGGCGCGGACGAAGCCGATGTTCACACGGTCGATGTAGTTGACGATGAACATGATCACGAACAGCGGCAGGACGTGGCGTTTCACTTTTGAGATGGCGGACTTCAGGACCGAATCGGCGCCATCGTTCATCCCGGGTATGGATGTATTCACTTGTTTTTCTCCCACTCGTTATTTTTATGCGGGGTGTGGCTGGGTGTAGCGTTGTTGATAGACATCATACAACTGGCTTTTTTGATTCGACAAGCACTGTTGTCCAATAAAATGGCTATTTGTCGGGTGATTTCTATGCTTTTTTGGGTCGGGTGTGGGGTTGTGATGGTGTTCGAGTGGTCAATTTGTTGAGTGTTGTCATACAAGCTTGAGGCTGTTTTCTGGGGATTCCAATCGATTCCGGTGCTACGATCCGGATAGCCCTGTTTTACGGATAATCACCATGCAAGAAGACATCGACGCACCCGCCCGCAAGCGCGCTCACAACCTGGCTCATGATCTGGTGGCCAAGCTGACCCAGAGCATCCTGCTCGGCCAGATGCTGCCGGGGGACAAGCTGCCGTCGGAGAACTCGATTGTCCAGGAGCATGGGGTCAGCCGTACGGTGGTGCGCGAGGCGATTTCGAAATTGCAGGCTTCAGGGCTGGTGGAAACCCGTCACGGCATCGGCACCTTTGTCATCGAGCGCGCGCCAGAGCAGGGGTTGCGGCTGAATGTCGATACCGCGCTGGGGGTGCGCAGCATTCTGGAGTTGCGCATGGGCCTGGAAACCCAGGCCGCCGCGCTGGCGGCGGTGCGTCGTACCGATCAGCAATTGGCGCAGATGCGTGAAGCGCTGGATGACTATCAGAGTTTGCTGGCCAACAATGACAGCTGCGTCGAGGCCGACAAACGTTTCCACCTGCTGATCGCCGAAGCCACCGGCAATGTATGCTTCACAGAGATCATGCAGCACTTGGGCAATGCGATGATTCCCCGCACCCGCGTCAATGCCGCCGAGCGCGGGTCAGCGGACTTGAGCAAGCTGGGGCAACTCGCCAACCTCGAACACGAGGCGATTCTCAACGCCATCAAGCGCCAGGATCCGGATGCTGCGCGGGCGGCGATGTGGTTGCACCTGACCAACAGCCGCGACCGCTTTTCGGCGGGCGGCAGCTGATTCGTCAGTGACCTGTGGGGGCGGGCTCGATGATTTTCAGCTCACACCAACATCGCGCATCAGCAATCCATAACGCAAATCCACCGCATCCGGAATCGGCAAATACACCGTGTGCCCATCCCCAGGCGCCACTTCAATCGCCTCGCCCCTGAGGTTCTGCAGTTGATGCAGGTCGAAGTGGAAGTTGCCCTTGGGCGTCATCAGTTCCATGTGATCGCCCAGGCCAAAACGATTCTTCACCCGTACCTCGGCCAGCCGGTCGCGGCGTTCGCCGGTCAACTCCCCAACGAACTGTTGGCGCTCTGAAACCGAGCTGCCGTTCTGGTAGTTCTGGTATTCGTCATGCACGTGCCGGCGCAGAAAACCTTCGGTGTAGCCGCGCTGAGCGAGGGACTCCAGATCAGTCATCAAGCTGCGATCGAACACTCGGCCAGCCACCGCATCGTCGATCGCGCGGCGATAAACCTGGGTGGTGCGCGCGCAATAGAAATGCGATTTGGTCCGGCCTTCGATCTTCAGTGAATGCACGCCCATCTGTGTCAGGCGCTCGACGTGCTGGACGGCACGCAGGTCCTTGGCGTTCATGATGTAGGTGCCGTGTTCATCCTCGAATGCCGGCATCAGTTCGCCGGGGCGATTGGCCTCTTGCAACAGGAACACCTGATCGGTCGGCGTACCGAGGCCCAGGGTAGGTTCGGGTGAGTAGTGCTGGACGATGTCACCGAGCAGATTTTCGCTGGCCGCTGTCGCCGAGTATTTCCAGCGGCAGGCATTGGTGCAGCTGCCCTGATTGGCGTCACGCTTGTTCATGTAGCCCGACAACAGGCAGCGCCCGGAATAGGCCATGCACAA
Organism: Pseudomonas sp. GW822-FHT07A10; assembly: GCF_058798795.1. NCBI lineage: Bacteria > Pseudomonadati > Pseudomonadota > Gammaproteobacteria > Pseudomonadales > Pseudomonadaceae > Pseudomonas > Pseudomonas sp. GW822-FHT07A10. The sequence goes on along the minus strand of NZ_JBXAKV010000003.1, from coordinate 95,735 downwards.
CGCGCCGTGTACGAACACTTCCAGCTCCATCGCCGGGACGTGCTGGCGGATTTCGGCGATTTCTTCCAGCGACAGTTCGCGGGACAGGATGATCCGGCTCAAGCCCTGTTGCTGCCAGAACTCGACGCTGGCCCAGTTCACCGTGTTGGCTTGCACCGACAGGTGGATCGGCATCTGCGGGAAGTGCCGGCGCACCAGCATGATCAGGCCAGGATCGGACATGATCAGCGCGTCCGGCGCCATGCCGATCACCGGTTCCAGATCCTTGAGGAACGTTTTCAGCTTGGCGTTGTGCGGGGCGATGTTCACCACCACATAAAAGCGCTTGCCCTGAGCCTGGGCCTCGCTGATGCCGAGCGCGAGGTTGGCGTGATCGAATTCGTTGTTACGCACCCGCAGGCTGTAGCGCGGTTGGCCGGCGTATACCGCATCGGCGCCGTAGGCGAAGGCATAACGCATGTTTTTCAGGGTACCGGCAGGGGCGAGCAGTTCCGGGGGGATGAGAGGCATGGCGCAAGTCATGGCAGTGTCGATCGCAAAAGCCGGCAAGGGTAAGCGACCTGCATGAGGGGTTTATTGATCTGGATCTATGCTTGACCAACAAACAGATGGCACTCGCGACAACCATGGCGGACTAAACATAAGGACGCGAATTTTCGCCTCTGCGCATTGGCATGGACCGGACATGAACGAAACGAAGCTCCAGAACACTTCGCTGATGGTCTTGCTGGCTGTGGTGACCGTTGCCTTCGTCTGGATTCTGCTGCCGTTCTACGGTGCGGTGTTCTGGGCGGCCATCCTCGGCATTCTTTTTGCGCCCTTGCAGCATCAGTTGCAGCTGAGATTCGGTTGGTCACGCAACCTGACCGCCCTGTGCACCTTGAGTCTATGTGTGCTGATTGCGATCCTGCCGGTAATCATCATCAGTACCTTGCTGGTTCAGGAGGGCGCGGCGCTTTATGGTCGAATCGAAAGCGGCGAACTGGACATTGCCGGGCATGTGTCGCAGTTCAAGCACAGCCTGCCGCTGTACTTTCAGCACTTGCTCGATCGTTTCGGCATGGGTGAGCTGAGCGGGCTTCGCGAGAAAATCATCAAGAGCATGATGCAAGGCAGTCAGTTTCTGGCGTCTCAGGCGTTCAGTTTTGGCCAGGGGACGTTCGATTTCGTGGTGGGTTTTTTCATCATGCTGTATCTGCTGTTTTTCTTTCTGCGGGACGGGTCTGAACTGGCGCGCAAAGTGCGCGCGGCAATACCGCTGGAAGATAACCAGAAGCGTCGCTTGCAACTCAAATTCAATCGGGTGGTGCGGGCCACGGTGAAGGGCAGTTTGCTGGTGTCGATCACGCAAGGGGCGTTGGGCGGGTTGATTTTCTGGTTTCTGGATATCCCGAGCGTGCTGCTCTGGGCGGTGTTGATGGCATTCCTGTCGCTGTTGCCGGCGGTGGGGGCGGGCATCGTCTGGGTGCCGGTGGCGGCGTATTTCCTGCTCAGCGGTGCGATCTGGCAGGGCACGGTGCTCGCGTTGTTCGGGGTGTTCGTGATCGGGTTGGTGGACAACGTGCTGCGGCCGATCCTGGTGGGCAAGGACACCAAAATGCCTGACTACCTGATTCTCATCTCGACCCTGGGCGGCCTGGCGATTTTCGGTCTGAACGGTTTTGTCATCGGCCCGTTGATTGCTGCATTGTTTATGTCGAGCTGGGCGATTTTCGTCGATACCAAACAGCGAGTTCAGCTGCCTTAAGCGCTGAGCTGGCCTGAGCCGATACGTTGCGACAGGGCTTGGGCGTCGGGAAGCGAAGTGAGCGGACCGCTGATCGGTTCGCCGTCCTGTACGAGATACCAGCAGGCAAGCAACCCCAGCGCTCTGAGCGGTGCGGGAACGGCGCTGCCGATAACGGACATAATCTGAACCTGAGCCATAAGTACCTCCATCAATCTATGGGGTTACCTTACGGATCGGACGCTTGAGTGGAAAATCAACGCTTTCGATAGTCGTCATTGATGCCAGTGAGTGTTGGCGATCAATCCACGACTTGATCGAGCATATGCACGACTTCCTGCTCATTGAGCAGGCCTTTACGCACCAGGTTTTCCGCCAGCAGAGAGAGAAACTTGGCGCTGCGGTGGCCTTCCAGGTGCTTGAGCTCGGTCAGTGCGTTGTACACCTTGCTGGATGTGCACAAGCCGACAATGCGGTGCGGGTTTTGTGTGGGCATGAAGTCGTCCTTGTTTTTATCGACCTGTTGTTTATGGACAGATCAAGCTTGCGGGCCTGTCATGACATAAATATGACCGACTTTACCTGCCGGTACTGTCCCGATAGCGACCTTGACGAGATTTATTCAGACTCCGCTCGCCTTGCGGCCACAAAAAAGGCCCCGCTGTTGAGGCGGGGCCTGATGAGTCAGTTACCAGCGATCGTCACGGTAATAACCGTGGGGATGGCCATAGTAGCCGCGCGGTGGGCCATAGTAGCCGCGTGGTGGACCGTAATAAATCGGTGCCGGGCGGTAGTACATCGGTTGTTGGACGTAGACCGGCGCCGGTTGGTAGTAAACGGGCGGTGGCTGTACGTAAACCGGCTGAGGCTGAACGTAAACCGGTTGCTCTACATACACCGGCCGGTCGCGGCCGATAATTGCCGAGCCGATGATTGCCGAGCCGACGATCGCACCAAACACAGCCGGACCTTCCCAGCCACGACCACCTGCTTCTGCCTGCCCTGCGATAGCGAGAGCACCAATCAGCAAGGCTACTGTGGGGATTTTACGGATCATGATGAGTCCTCGGTTCTTCGACCCGGCGCTTGCGTCTGCAATAGACACAAGTTGTCGCGGGGATACTTCTAAGACAGCAATTTTTTGAAAATCAGCACAGCCGTTGGGTAAATTTTGTGTAAGGTCTGTACCGGTTTCTTTACGGTGCTGTCTGGTACAGACATACCCTTATGATCGACCACAATCAGGTGGAATTGTTAATTCCGTCCATCTGAAAGTGCTACTGAAGGAGATTCGGATGCAGATGAACCCCAACAAAGACACCCAGTTGTGCATGTCACTCTCGGGGCGCCCCGGCAATTTCGGCCTGCGGTTTCACAATCATCTGTACGAACAACTGGGGCTGAATTTTTACTACAAAGCCTTCAGCAGCCAGGACCTGACGGGGGCTGTCAGCGGTATTCGTGCGTTGGGCATTCGTGGTTGCGGCGTGTCGATGCCGTTCAAGGAGGCCTGCATCGCGCTGGTCGATGAGCTGGATGCATCGGCCGAGGCTATTCAATCGATCAACACTATCGTCAACTCCAACGGCCACCTCAAGGCCTACAACACTGATTACATCGCCGTCGCCCAGTTACTCGAAACCCACCAGGTGCCCAAGGATTCGACCTTTGCCCTGCGCGGCAGCGGCGGCATGGCCAAGGCCGTGGCCAGTGCCTTGCGCGATGGCGGCTACAAAAACGGCTTGATCGTGGCCCGTAACGAACGCGCCGGGCGTGCCCTGGCCGAATCGCTGGGTTACCAATGGCAGGCGGAACTGGGTGCCCAACGCCCGCAGATGCTGATCAACGTCACGCCGATCGGCATGACCGGTGGCCCGGAAGCCGATCAACTGGCGTTTCCCCCTGAAGCCATCGCTGCTGCTGAAACTGTCTTCGATGTAGTGGCAATCCCCTCGGAAACACCGTTGATTGTGCGTGCTCGTGCTGAAGGCAAACGAGTCATCACCGGGCTCGAAGTGATTGCGATCCAGGCGCTGGAACAGTTTGTGCTGTACACCGGCGTACGGCCGACCGATGAACAGTTTCAAAAGGCCGTGGCGTTTGCCCGGAGCTGATCATCCCCAAATGTGTTGGCTGTACTGGTCCCTTCGCGGGCAAGCCACGCTCCTACAGGTTCTGCGCTGACCTTGTGGGAGCGTGGCTTGCCCGCGATTGCCGTGACTCGGTCTCCAGCCATTGCCGCGAATATCCCGGCCTATACTGCTCGCCAGCAAGCGAAGACTTGCTCTCCAGTCACCGTGACCGAGGTTCCCATGCATCCCGCCATTCTCAACCTGAATCAGGTCGAACTTGTACCGCTGCCCGAAGGTTTTGCCCCCACCGGTGAAGCCGCCGGCCGCTATCAACAACGCCAGGCCCGCATTGGCCAGCAACTGGGCGCGCAAAAGCTGGGTTATCGGTTGTATGCCCTGGAGCCAGGCATGCGCGGCAGTCCGTTTCATAGCCATCGGGTCAACGAAGAGATGTTCTACATCGTGGCCGGGGAAGGGGAGGTTCGCCTTGGCACCGAACGCTTTCCGATCCGCGCCCGGGGACGTGATCGCCTGCCCGGCGGGAGGGCCTGAAACCGCGCATCAGATCATCAACAACAGCCAGGGCGAGTTGCGCTACCTGGCGGTCAGCAGCCAACAATCACCGGACATTTGCGAATACCCGGACTCCGGCAAATACGTGGTGATGGACGATTTCAAGGTCGATGCCAAGGGCAATGCGTCGGGCTTCGTCGCCGTCGCTAGGCAGGCTGATGGCGTGGATTATTGGGACGGGGAGTAGTCATTCAACGTTGAGCACATTCCTGTAGCGGCTGCCGAGCTTGCGAGGCTGCGTTCGGCGGCGCAGCCGTCGTAAACCCTGCATACACGTTTTTCCTGAAACACCGATTCGTCTGAATTCACGACGGCTCCGTCCGAATGCGGCCCACACCGAACGCAGCCTCGCAAGCTCGGCAGCTGCTACAGGGCCTTATTCGAGGCGCGCCAGGCGTTCTTCCAGTGCCGCGATCCGCGCTTCGAGCTCTTCGATTCGCTCAACCGACACACCGCCACCGGTGCCACGTTCCACCGGGTTCTGTCGGGCCGCGAGGATCGCTTCGATATCCGCCGGATCACCCAGCGCATGCATGTAACGATCTTCGCGCTGGCCGGCCTGGCGCGGAATCAACAGCGCCAGGCCTCGGGCGATCAAGCGCTCCAGTTGATGCACCACCTGTTCGGCATCTTCGAAGTCATGCATGCGGCCGCTGCGGGTCAGCAGTTCGTTGACCGTCTGCGGACCGCGCAGGAACAACAGCCCCGTCAGAATCACCTGGGCCGGCACCAGTTCCAGCGCCTTGTCGACCCGATGTTCCCAACGATCGGCACGGCTGCCCATCACCAGCCGGGTGAAGCCGCGACCTTCCAGGGCGCGCAGGCTCTGGCCGACCTGGCCCTGGCTGAGGTTCATCACCGGTTCGCGGCTGGTTTTCTGGTTGCAGGCAATCACCAGGGCATTGAGGGTCAGCGGATAGGTTTCCGGGCTGGTGGCCTGTTTTTCGATCAACGAGCCCAAAATGCGGATTTCCGTGCTGTTGAGCCGCGGTTCGTCGAAGGTCGTCTCTTGTTCAGTGCTCATCGCGCTTTTCCCTAGGCAGTCGAGCCGCCTAGCCTAATCCTTGCTGGATAAAAGACAAGTCGCAGGGCGCGCCGGCATGGCTATAATCGCTCCACGTTTTTTACTCCTGTCACCACACGAGACTGCCATGACTATTTCCCTGTACGCCGCATCCGTTCCGGTTTTCCAGCAAATGCTCAACGCCCTGAGCAACAACCTGAGCAAGGCCGAAGCCCACGCTACCGCGAAAAACATCGACCCGAACGCATTCCTGCAGGCCCGTCTGTACCCGGACATGTTCCCGCTGGTGCGTCAGGTGCAGATCGCCGTTGATTTCGCCAAAGGCGTTTCGGCGCGTCTGGCTGAAATCGAACTGCCGAAATACGACGATACCGAAACCACCTTCGCCGAACTGCAAGCGTTGATCGCCAAGGTTCTGGCCTTCATCGGCGAGATCAAACCCGAGCAAATCAACGGCAAGGAAGGCATCGAAATCGTGACCCGTCCTGGCACCCCTAAAGAGAAGCGCTTCACTGGCCAGGCTTACCTGCTGAGCTACGGTCTGCCGCAGTTCTTCTTCCACGTCACCACCGCCTACGCGCTGCTGCGTCACAACGGTGTGGAAGTGGGCAAGCGCGATTACATGGGCGCGTTCTAAACCACCCAGGTACAAAAAAGCCCGCCAAGGTGTAAGCCTTGGCGGGCTTTTTCGTTTTTGTCGGTGCGTTCTACGCCAAACGCTGCGCCTTCAACTCTTCACCCTGGCAAGCCGCCGCGGTGAACAGCACGTCGGTGGAGGAGTTCAGCGCGGTTTCCGCCGAGTCCTGCAACACACCGATGATGAAGCCGACCGCCACCACCTGCATGGCGATTTCGCTCGGGATGCCGAACAGGCTGCACGCCAGCGGAATCAGCAACAACGAACCGCCCGCCACGCCCGAGGCGCCACAGGCACAAATTGCCGCGACGACGCTGAGCAGAATGGCCGTCGGAATATCCACGGCGATGCCCAGGGTGTGCACGGCGGCCAGGGTCAGTACAGTGATGGTGATCGCCGCGCCGGCCATGTTGATGGTCGCGCCGAGCGGGATCGATACCGAATAGGTGTCTTCGTGCAGGCCCAGGCGTTTGCTCAACTCCAGGTTGACCGGAATGTTCGCCGCCGAGCTACGGGTGAAGAAGGCGGTGATGCCGCTCTCGCGCAGGCAGGTGAGTACCAGCGGATACGGGTTGCGGCGCAGTTTCCAGAACACGATGACCGGGTTCATCACCAACGCAACGAATAGCATGCAGCCCAGCAGTACCGCCAGCAGGTGCATATAGCCGATCAATGCGCCGAAACCGGAAGTGGCGAGGGTCGAAGCCACCAGACCGAAGATACCCAGCGGCGCAAAGCGAATCACCAGGCGCACGATCACGGTCACGCCATTGGACAGGTCGTCCAGCACTTCGCGCGTCGTCTCGCCAGCATGGCGGATCGCAATGCCCATGCCGATCGCCCACGCCAGAATGCCGATGAAGTTGGCGTTCATCAGTGCGCTGACCGGGTTGTCGACCACGCTCAGCAACAGACTTTGCAGCACTTCGCTGATGCCGCCCGGCGCGGTGACCGCAACGTCCTGGGTCGACAGCACCAGGCTCGACGGAAACAGCGTACTGGCGATCACTGCAACCACGGCTGCGGCGAAGGTGCCCAGCAGATACAGAAACAGGATCGGCCGGATATGGGTTTCCTGGCCGTGCTTATGGTTGGCAATCGAGGCCATGACCAGCACGAACACCAGGATCGGCGCGACAGCCTTGAGCGCCGACACGAATACTTTGCCAATGAAGGCGGCGGACTTCGCCACCTCAGGCGCGAACAGGGCCAGGGCAATCCCGGCGATCAGGCCGATGATGATTTGCGTGACCAGGCTGCTGCGTTTCAGACGTTGCAAAAGAGAAGGGGATGAAGCGGTCATAACGGTATCTCTGATTTTATTAGGGTGCAGGGTTCCTTGGCTCATGCAGCAAAAAGCCGGGCAGGCTACATGGAGGGAACCGAAGGAGTCGCCACATCAATGCCAATCAATGGCCGATGAGCAAGGTGTCAATCTCGCGGGTCGCGGACTTTAGCACAGCGTAGCCGCGATCCTTCAGACCTGTGACGATCTGCCACTCGATTGTTCAACGCGATTTGCAGGTTCGTGCAACTTCGTTTGGAAACACTCTGTTAAGCTTCGCCATCCTCATTTTCTAGTTCTGCCAGTGGGCCTCCGGGCTGTCGCTGGTGTCGTCGTTTTCCTGGAGTTCTGCATGCTGTTGCCCATTCTTCTGTTGTCCGCCGCCGGTTTCACGGTGCTGACCACGGAATTCATCATCGTCGGCCTGTTGCCGGCAATCGCCCGTGACCTGGACGTCAGCATCCCTCAAGCAGGTTTGCTGGTGACCCTGTTCGCGTTCACCGTGGCCGCGTTCGGACCGTTCCTGACGGCGTATTTCGCAAGGTTTGAACGGCGCAAACTGTTCATCAGCGTGTTGATCATGTTCGGCCTGGCCAACACGCTGGCGGCATTTGCGCCGAACATATGGGTGATGGCCATTGCCCGGTTGATTCCGGCGCTGGGGTTGCCGGTGTTCTGGGCGTTGGCCAGTGAAACCGCGGTAGACATCGTCGGGCCGGACTACGCCGGGCGGGCGATTGCCAAGATTGGTTTCGGCATCGTCTGCGCAACGGTGTTCGGCATTCCGGTGGGCACGCTGATTTCCGACGCATTCGGCTGGCGCAGTGCCTTTGGCATTCTGGCGGTGATCGCGTTTGCCAAGGCGCTGCTGCTGTTTATCTATTTGCCGAAAACCAGCCTGCACCAGCATCAGGTGAGCTTCCGTTCGCAGTTCAAGATCCTGCGCAGCCCGCTGATGCTGGGTCATGTTCTGCTGTCGATCCTGGTGTTCAGCGGCATGTTCACCGCCTACACCTACCTGGCCGACATTCTTGAACGCCTCGCCGGTTTCAACGGCACCGTGGTCGGCTGGTGCCTGATGGGCTTCGGCGCGGTCGGGCTGATCGGCAACTCGCTGGGCGGTCGCGCGGTGGATCGTCACCCGCTGATCGCTTCTGTGACGTTTTGCGCGTTCATGATTGCCGGCATGGTGACGCTGGTGCCGAACATTCACTCGCCACTGGGGCTGGCGGCGGCGATGGGGATTTGGGGTGTGACCCAGGCGGCGTTATTCCTGGTCAGTCATGTGCGGTTGATGAAGGCTGCGCCTGAAGCGCCGGCCTTTGCTGCGTCGCTGAACATTGCCGGGGCCAACCTCGGGATCGGCCTGGGCGCCATGGTAGGCGGCCGGGTGATCGACAGTGTGGGCCTGGGCGGACTGGGTTTCGCCGCAGCCGGTTTTATCCTGGTTTCGATTCTCCTGGCCATGGCGCTGATGACCTTCAAGCCTCGCGAAATCTGCGCCTGAGGCTTCACATCTCGGTGAACAGCTCGCGTCGGGCACCTTCGGTAATGGCGACAATGCCGGGGTGCTTGACCTTGCGTTCCACCGAAATGGCGTAGAACGACTCGCGCACCGCGTCGGTCTGGCCGATCAACTCCACGCCGCATTGGCGTTTCACCTCGTCGGCAATCACGCTCGGGCCGATGAATATCCCGCTACCGGATTGGCCGAAAGCCTGCATCAAAGCGCTGTCGTCGAACTCGCCGACGATTCGCGGCTGGATCTGCTGTTCGGCAAACCAGCGTTGCAAGCGACTGCGCACCACGGTTTCCGGCCCGGGAATCAACAACGGGGCGCCGTGCAGGCTGCGGGGGAAATCCTGGCCGTATCGCGCCGTCAGTTCAGCGGTGGCAAAGAAGCTGATACCGCATTCGCCGAGCTTCTGGCTGTAGCCCTTGATGTCCAGATGCGAGGGCATCGGGCTGTCGGAAATCACCAGGTCGAGGCGTTGAATCGCCAGGTCGGCGAGCAATCGTTCCAGTTTGTCTTCGCGGCAGGTGATGCGTAGCGGTTCGCTCAACTCCATGGTCGGCGCGATCAGGCGATAGACGATGGATTTGGGCACCACGTCGGCGACGCCCACCCGAAACAGAATCTGTTGCTCATTGGGCTGCGCCCGCAGCATCAGTTCCAGCTCGCCCCCGAGTTGAAACATCTGCTCGGCGTAGGGAAGGGTCTGACGCCCGGCTTCGGTGAGTTCCAGTTGCCGCCCGACCCGGCGAAACAATTCGATGCCATAGGTTTGTTCGAGCAGGGAAATCTGCCCGCTGATGGTCTGTGGCGTCAGGTTCAACTGCTCGCAGGCGCGCACGATGCTGCCGGTCTTGGCCACCACCCAGAAATAATGCAGCTGTCGATAATTCAGCATTCATGCTCCCCGTAGCGTGTGTTTTGCTATGGATTCGTAAAAACCGAAGTATAACCGCTGAAAATACGAATTTTCCTGAAGTGTTTGCCTCTTTAGACTGCCTCGCTATCGACGGATCGCCTTTTGGGTTCTGTCTGTTCTATCGAGGAAAGCATCATGAAGCTTAAAACCACCGCGCTGCTGATCACCTCTTTACTGGTGTTGGCCGGTTGCGATCAGGCCGAGAAAAGTGCTCAGCAATTGATGGGCAAGGCCGCCGAAAGCGCCAAACAGGCGATTGACGATACCCACAAAGCAGCCGAACAAGCGTTGAGCGAAGCCACGAGTGGCCTGATCAGCAAGAAAGAACAACCGGCCAAAGAGACGGGCAAAACCGACTCTTCGTCCCAGGAAATCTAAACCGCCTACAACGAGTCAGGACTGACCCATGGAATACCTTTTAGAACTCGCTGCAAGCCCCACCGCCTGGGTCGCCCTGGCCACGTTGGTGGTGATGGAAATCGTGCTCGGCATCGATAACCTGATCTTCATCTCGATCCTCACCAATAAGCTGCCCGAACAGCATCGCCAGAAGGCGCGGCGCATTGGTATCGGCATGGCGTTGATCCTGCGCCTGGCGCTGTTGAGCACCATCGCGTTCATCGTCCAGTTGACTGAACCGGTGATCGACATTCTCGGCCACGCGTTCTCCTGGAAGGACATGATCCTGATCGCCGGCGGCCTGTTCCTGTTGTGGAAGGCGACCACCGAGATTCATCACAGCATGGACCCGTCGCCGGAAGATCCGACATCGGCCACCTCGACCGTGACACTGGGCTTTGCCGCCGCCATTGGTCAGATCCTGATGCTGGATATGGTGTTCTCCATCGACAGCATCATTACTGCTGTGGGCATGACCGAGCATTTGCCGATCATGATCATCGCGGTGGTGGTATCGGTCCTGGTGATGTTGCTGGCTGCTGACCCGCTGGCCAAGTTCATCAACGACAACCCGACGGTGGTGATGCTGGCGCTGGGCTTCTTGATCATGATCGGCATGACGCTGATCGCCGAAGGTTTCGGCGCCCACGTACCGAAAGGCTATGTCTATGCGGCCATGGCGTTCTCGGCGACGATCGAAGGCTTGAACATGCTGTCGCGGCGGGCCAAACAGAGGCGCGTAGCCGCAGAAGCTTAATCGCCGATAAACGAAACGGCCGCCTGAACTCGCAAGAGTCCAGGCGGCCGTTTTTGTTTGTGCGACTGAAAGGCGCCAGTCAGTGCGCGGTGGCGGGGCGTGTAGCCGGTTTATCGGATTTGGCCACGGGCGCCGATTGAACCGGGTGGTGATGGTGCCGACGGGTAATGCGCAAAACGCCCCACAACATGGCGGCAGCCACTGCCAGCCAGCCGGAAATCAACATCACAATGGTCATTGTCAGGCTCATCAGTGCCTCCTCTTTGCCCTGCAGCGGGCGCACGCTCTTCCTTGGTAAAGGACAGTCTAGCCGTTGCTGTGTTTCAGGCTATTGACCAAAGGTCGCCTGTCATCAACCCGTTCGCTCTATCAAATGCAAACAACTGCGGGTTTAAGGCTATACCGTTGTCGCGCGGCATCCTATGATCGACGGCCAAGCCGGCTGCGTGAGCGCCTGGCGTCTGAACAAGAGAGTGATGATGGTGCGGGTATTTTCTCGAATTCGATCTTTGGCACTGATCGTTGGCTGCGTTGCCGGCCTGGCTGGCTGTGCGGGGAGCGTAGCGCCTGAGATCAAGCGTCTGCCGGAGCGTGTCGAACTCAGCGGTACGTTCTACCGCGGGCAAAGTTATCAAAGCGGGCCTCAAGTCCTGGCCAGCCTGTTGTCCCAGCAAGGCATCGTGATGACTCCGGGGCTGCTCGAAAAGCCCCTGAATTTACCGGGTGCCGAAGACCGGTTGCAGCAGAACATGCAAAACCTCGCCCGCGAATATGGAATGGTGGTCTATCCCCTCGACAGCCAATTGCCGGCGCTGCTGACCCAGGTCGCGGCCGGTTATCCGGTGATGGTGCGCATCACCGAAGGCTCGGCGTTCTGGGCCGGGCCGCGATACGCCATTCTTGCCGGTTACAACCGTCAGAAGCAGACCGTGTTGCTGCGCACCGGGATGGATCGTCGGTTGCTGATGGGGTTCGGCGCCTTTGAGTCGGCGCTCGAGAATGCCGGCGGTTGGGCCGTTTTGATTCAGAAGCCGGACCAGATTCCGGCCAACGTCGATCAACAGCGCTGGCTGAAAGCGGCGAATGATCTTGCCCAGTCGGGTCAGGAGCAGGCGGCAGCCAGGGCGAAGAAGGCGCTGACCGCGCAGTAGGTTCCGCTCGTCATCTGCAGGGCACGACTCAGTGATTTTGGTCTCTTATATAAAGAGCCCGGATTCTCGCCGGGTCGTGACCAGGAGGCGCCCATGGCTCATCCCAATACCCCCGACGGCCCGCACTCGTCCGAGCATTCGTCCGATAATGAGTTGGGGTTCGACCCCGACTCTCCGGACGTTGCTGATCCTCAGGTCGACCCCATCGGACCTGCCAGGGCACCCAAAGATATAAAACCGGGTGAAGAGGGCAAGAAGACACCGGCAAAGCCTTACGACCCGCTCGGTAATCTGAAACCCAAGTCTTAGTCAGAGGTGTATATGTCTACCGATTCGAGCTTCGACGACAAACATTCGGACCCTCCCGAAAACGTTCCAACAACCCCCGAGGCGGACCTGGACCCGGTGATGGATCCGGACAGCCCGTTAAGGGATCCCTTGGCCAGGCCGATGGTGGTGCCGACGAAGCATCCGCAGGGCTGGCGAGACCCGAGTGCAGGGGATGGCATCCCGGATGACGATCAGATGCCGTTGCCCAATGACTGACCGCTGGACAAAAAAAGCCCCGAATATTCGGGGCTTTTCATTGACGGATGTTTCGACCTTATTTTGAGGCTTCAATCACACCGCTCTGGCGATGCTTGAGGTTCTTGTCTGACTTGTATTGCAGCGCGACGGACGGCACGTTGGTGCTCTTGCCGGTTTCGACCCAGCTACGAATCCGGGTCGCATCGGCAAAGTGCGTGTACTTGCCGAAGGCATCGAGAATCACCAGCGCAACCGGACGGTTGCCCATGCTGGTCACCAGTACCAGGCAGTGACCGGCCTCGTTGGTAAAACCGGTTTTCGTCAGCTTGATGTCCCAGTTCGGCTTGTTGATCAAATGGTCGGTGTTGTGGAACCCCAGGCTGTAGTTGGGTTTACGGAAACTGACGGTTTTTTCCTTGGTAGTGCTCAGCTCGGTCAGCAGCGGGTACTTGTGCGCGGCGATCAGCAGTTTGCTCAGGTCGCGGGCGGTGGACACGTTGCGCGGGGAGAGGCCCGTCGGTTCGACGAAGTGGGTGCTGGTCATGCCCAGCGCCTTGGCTTTGGCATTCATGGCGGCAATGAACGCGACATAACCGCCCGGATAGTGATGCGCCAGCGTCGCAGCGGCACGGTTTTCCGATGACATCAGGGCAATCAGCAGCATCTCGCGGCGCGTCAATTCGCTTTTGAGTTTGACCCGGGAGAACACGCCTTTCATTTCCGGGGTGTCGCTGATGTTGACGGGAATGTATTCGTCCATGTTCTGTCGCGCTTCCACGACCACCAGGCCGGTCATCAGTTTGCTGACGGAGGCGATGGGTACGACGACATCAGGGTTGCTGGCATAAATGACTTTGTTGGTTTGCAGATCCATCAGCAAAGCGCTGCCGGACGCGATCTTCAGTTGTGAATTGTCTCGTGGTGCCGCGGTGGTTTCAGCGGCGTTGACCGTTGGCGTGATGAAAGTCCCTGTAACTGCAAAAACTAGGCTCAGGATGGAAAGACGGATTTTCACGCTGGCAGACTCATAAAGGGTGGATATGCCGTTCTGTAACGGGCTGTTTCTTAAAAACGACGCATTTTAGGAGTATGTGCCAGGAAAGCCATAGGCGCCTGTAAGACAGGGGGTAAAAGTGAAGAATATTTAATGCTGTAACCCTTTCTTTACTATTTGGCTTTGCAGTTGTCCGACCTCTGTGATCGAGCTGTTTGCTACGGGCAAAAAGAACCCCGCGATGGGCGGGGTTCTTTTGGGTGCAGCAGGGTGAGAGTGAACTCAGCTGTGCAGTGTTTCTGCGGCGTACAACGTGTTTTCCAGCAGGCAGGCGCGGGTCATCGGGCCGACGCCGCCCGGTACCGGAGTGATCCAGCCGGCGCGGGCCAGGGCGGATTCGTAAGTCACGTCGCCGACCAGTTTGCCGTCTTCCTGACGGTTGATGCCGACGTCGATCACGATCGCGCCTTCCTTGATCCACTCACCTTTGACCAGGCCCGGCTTGCCGGCGGCAACCACTACCAGGTCGGCGCGACCGACCTGGCTGGCCAGATCCTTGGTGAAGCGGTGGGTGACAGTCACGGTGCAACCGGCCAGTAGCAGTTCCATCGCCATCGGACGACCAACAATGTTGGAAGCCCCGACAATGACCGCGTCCATCCCGTAAAGATTGACACCGGTGCTTTCCAGTAGCGTCATGATGCCTTTGGGCGTGCACGGGCGCAGCAGCGGAATGCGCTGGGCCAGGCGACCGACGTTATAAGGGTGGAAACCGTCGACGTCCTTGTCGGGACGAATGCGCTCCAGCAATTTGGAGGCGTCCAGGTGTTCAGGTAGAGGCAGCTGAAGCAGAACGCCGTCGATTGCCGGGTCGTCGTTCAGGCGATCGATCAGATCGGTCAGCGCTTCTTGAGTGGTGTCGGCAGGCAGGTCATAGGCTTGGGATAGGAAGCCGACCTCTTCACAGTCTTTACGCTTGTGCGAGACATAAACCTGAGAGGCAGGATCGCTGCCGACCAGGATCACCGCGAGGCCGGGCGTGCGCAGGCCTTGCTGGCGACGCTCGGCAACTCGTTTGGCGATCTGCTGGCGCAGGCTGGCGGCGATCGATTTGCCGTCGATTAGTTGTGCAGTCATTGCGCGTGATTAACCATCGAGAGGGGAAAAAAAGAGAGCGCATTCTCGCATGTCACGAGGTGAGGGCAAAGGCGCTTGGTCTGCAAATTCCCCTAACTCCTTTAATTAAATGAATTTTTTTCAAAAAGGATTTGACGACCTTCAGGGGGCTCTATACTATTCGTCGCACTTGTCGGGCACAGCCTAGCACTGGTTAAGAAGGTCGAGCGGAGTTACGGTTTCGCAAGACTGAAAAGCACTTAGTTTGTAGTCCTTCAAGGGTACAGATTAACAAGGCGCCCGTAGCTCAGCTGGATAGAGCATCCGCCTTCTAAGCGGATGGTCGCAGGTTCGAGTCCTGCCGGGTGCGCCATTAGGCAGCATTGGCACAAGTAGCGCGATATGGTGGGCGTAGCTCAGTTGGTAGAGCACGGGATTGTGACTCCCGTTGTCGTGGGTTCGATCCCCATCGTCCACCCCATATTTCGAAAGGCGCCAGATTAATAGTCTGGCGCCTTTGCTTTAACAGCTTCAACCCGCGGATGTGGTGGAATTGGTAGACACACTGGATTTAGGTTCCAGCGCCGCGAGGCGTAAGAGTTCGAGTCTCTTCATCCGCACCAAATAAAGCTTCACTCATGCCGCTTGGCATGATTGAGGTTCAACAAAGAAGTTGTTTGGCTTCTTTGTCACGCAATATGGTGGGCGTAGCTCAGTTGGTAGAGCACGGGATTGTGACTCCCGTTGTCGTGGGTTCGATCCCCATCGTCCACCCCATATTCCGAAAGGCGCCAGATTTAACAGTCTGGCGCCTTTTTTGTTTCAGTGGTTTGAGTGTCGGCGGCTGCAGGTTGTGGGTCGCAGGGGCAGGTCGCTTCGTCGTATTTATGTTTCTCGATGATGCCTGATTTGCCCGCCGATCCCCTCGCGGGGTTGGCTGTCAGGGACGGATTGCCGATTCCTTCTATATATAGGAAGGTGGGTGCAGAGCCCTGGCTTGATTGGCTGTATTTGCTAACAGGGCGAGGCACAACCGTTTGTCCCCGCCTATAAATTGCCTGCTGTTTTTTTACCCGTTTTCAGTAGGGTGACTTCTTGAGTTTGACCCACTAGAATGCATGCCCTTGGTGCGACACGCGTGGCGTGTCTCCTAAACTTCGAGGTGTAGAGTCATCTTGAAGGGTTTTCGAAAGAGAACCGAGAGCTTGGGTGCCCAATCCCAAGAAACAAAACCCTCCCAGAAGTCCAATGCCTTCAAGGACTTGCCGCAGCGGCGGTGGCAAACCCAAGGTCGATTAGCGCTCGGTGGCTCGACCACAGTACTGGATTTCCGGTATTGGAGTGCCTACTACATATCAGCCCTATTCAGGGCTAAACCCATGCGGGAGAGAATCCCCGCTGGGGTTCCCTCCTGCTTTTGAAACAGGAGGTAACAATTCTTTGAGCATGCTGCCTCGGCAGTCCCTGTTCACATCAAACCGGAGACATGAGCGAAAGCTCTGTCTGTCATTGTCCAACCATTGCCTGTTTGGAGTGGCAGCGGACTCGTTGTGCGACCAACGATAGCCTAGGAAGACATGCGTCACCGGTAACGGTGGGGTGTGAAGCTCTTCCAACAATGTAGCCCCCTGTATGGGTGTGTCTTCGCCGTGAGGCGGAGCGCAGATGCTCGGAGCAGTACCGGGTTGAGGCGCTAGGCTGGCTGGTATGGGTAACACAAGTGAACTGCTAATAAACGTCGTCAGCATTACGGTGCCTAATCTGCTGATAGGCATTAACCAAAAAGGTGATGCGACCGGTTGTTCTGGTCAAGGGTCGGAACACGTCGTCACAAAAGGTCGCCGGCGAATAGGCAGACTCTAACCCAGTCGTGTGACAGGCAGGGAACGTGGTAAGCCCGTATAGCTGCCTTCGGGCAGGTGAGCCGCAAGGTGATCCGTTGGCTGTGCGGGTATGGGATCGCAGAGAAAGCGAAAGCCGGGCTGTAATGGCCCGGATAGGGGCTGGAACATTGCTCCACGGGAAACCGGGCAGACTTCTGCGTGGTCTTTCGTCGCATGAACTCTGAGTGAACCTGTCTCAATAAACCTAGAGATCCAGTTGTAACGGATCTTCTATTAATCCAACCCTGGCGGGAGCGTCCATTCCCGTCAGGGGATGTGTGCGTCTTTCGCTTGGGGCAACTTGAGAGGAAGGCAGCATGTTAGAACATAGCCAATTGGCCGTGTCTGCGCCTTCCGGCGCTCCGCAACAATGGCATGACATCGATTGGTGGCGTGTTCAGCGGAATGTCCGGGCGATGCAGATACGGATTGCGAAGGCTTGTCGGGAAGGCAACTGGCGCAGGGTGAAAGCCTTGCAGCGGATGCTGACCCGCTCACGCTCGGCCAGATACTTGGCCGTACGGCGAGTCACTGAAAACCAGGGTAAGCGCACGGCGGGAGTCGACCGCGTGCTCTGGGATACACCCGATGCCAAATGGAAGGCGGCAAATGGGTTGAAGCGCCACGGTTATAAGCCACGGCCTTTACGACGTGTGTTTATTCCGAAGTCAAATGGAAAGGAGCGCCCTCTGGGCATTCCGACCATGACGGACAGGGCAATGCAGGCGTTGTATTTGCTTGCTCTGGCACCCATTGCAGAAACCACCGGCGATCCAAACAGCTACGGCTTTAGGATCGAGCGATCTACGGCGGATGCAATGGGGCAGTTGTTCGTATGCCTATCCAAGAAGGTTTCGGCCCAATGGGTTTTGGAGGCGGACATCAAAGGCTGCTTTGACCATATCAATCATGATTGGCTTATCACCAACGTCCCAACGGATAAGGTGATTCTCCGAAAATGGTTGAAAGCTGGCGTGATTCATAAAGGCCAGCTACAGGCAACGGATGCCGGTACGCCACAGGGCGGGATTGTCTCGCCCAGCTTGGCGAATCTGGTGCTGGATGGGCTGGAGTCACAACTTAAGCAACATCTGGGTGTGACCAAGGCCAAGAAGCTGAAAATCAATGTGGTGCGTTACGCGGATGACTTTGTGATAACCGGAACCTCGCGAGAGGTGCTGGAAACTGAAGTCAGACCTTGGGTAGAGCAGTTCCTAGCAGTGCGGGGGCTGCAGTTGTCACTCGAGAAGACGCGTGTCGTCCATATAAAGGAAGGCTTTGACTTTCTAGGTTGGAATTTCCGCAAGTACGATGGGAAGCTTCTGATCAAGCCAAGCAAGAAAAACGTGAAAGCGTTCTATAGCAAGGTAAGGGAGGTCATCAGTACCAGCAAAACGGTAAGGCAGGAGGATCTGATCCGACAGCTGAATCCGATACTGCGTGGCTGGGCGTTCTATCACCAGCCTGTGGTAGCCAAGAAAGCGTATAGCCGCATGGATTACATGATCTTTCTGGCTCTATGGCGTTGGGCAAAACGGCGACACCCTAAGAAAACACTCCAGTGGATCGGAGCAAAATACTTTAAACCCATGAAGGGGCGGAAAGGGGTGTTTGCTACCGCGACGATGAATGACAAGGGAGAGATGCGAACGATCGAGTTGTACTCGCTAGCGAGCACTCCGATCGAACGACACAAGAAGGTGAGTGGGGAGTACAACCCCTTCGATCCTTCTATGGAGGAAATGGGTGAGAAAAGGCGTATGGAACAGATGCTCAAAAGGCTGGCGTACCGTAAGCAAATTTTGAGCCTTTTCCAGAGTCAGAAAGGATTGTGTCCAATGTGTAAGTTACCGATTACGAAGGAGACGGGGTGGCATGATCACCACATTCTGTACCGCACAAAAGGCGGTGGAGACTCCCTAAATAACCGGGTACTATTGCACCCCCTTTGTCACCAGCGGCTACACGCTCGCGGATTGACAGTGAACAAACCGGCTCCCCTTACCGGGGGTTTTGATTAGGCCCGAGCCGTATGCGGGGAAACTCGCACGTACGGTTCTTAGGGGGAGGTGGGCCAGTAATGGCCCATCTCTACCCGACATTCTGGGGTCGGAAACGGCCGGCTAACGTCTGTGCAACGAGGAATATCCATGCAAGTTTCTGTTGAAAATACTTCTGCTCTTGAGCGCCGCATGAGCATCACCGTGCCGGCTGAGCGCATCGAGACTCAGGTCAACAAGCGTCTGCAGCAGACTGCCCAAAAGGCCAAGATCGCTGGCTTCCGTCCAGGCAAAGTGCCAATGAGCGTGATCCGTCAGCGTTTCGGGGCTGATGCGCGTCAAGAAGCTGTGGGCGACGTGATCCAGTCTTCCTTCTACGAAGCTGTCGTCGAGCAGAAGCTGAACCCGGCTGGTTCGCCTTCGATCGAACCTAAAACCCTGGAAGCGGGCAAGGACCTGGAATACGTAGCTGTATTCGAAGTGTTCCCTGAGTTCACCGTTGCCGGTTTCGAAGGCATCACCGTCGAGCGCCTGAGCGCCGAAGTGGCTGACGCCGATCTGGACAAGATGCTGGAAGTCCTGCGCAAGCAGAACACCCGTTTTGAAGTAGCCGATCGCGCTGCCCAGAACGAAGACCAGCTGAACATCGATTTCGTCGGCAAGGTCGACGGTGAAGTGTTCGCAGGCGGTTCTGCCAAGGGTACTCAGCTGGTGCTGGGTTCCGGCCGCATGATCCCTGGTTTCGAAGACGGTCTGGTTGGCGCTAAAGCCGGCGAAGAGCGCGTTCTGAACCTGACCTTCCCAGAGGACTACCAGAACCTCGACCTGGCAGGCAAAACTGCTGAGTTCACCGTGACCGTGAACACCGTTTCCGAGCCTAAACTGCCAGAGCTGACCGAAGAGTTCTTCGCTCAATTCGGCATCAAGGAAACCGGTCTGGAAGGCTTCCGCACCGAAGTTCGCAAGAACATGGAGCGCGAACTGCGTCAGGCGATCAAATCCAAGGTCAAGAATCAGGTGATGGACGGTCTGTTGGCCACCAACCCGATCGAAGTGCCTAAGGCTCTGCTGTCCAACGAAGTCGACCGTCTGCGCGTGCAGGCTGTTCAGCAGTTCGGTGGCAACATCAAGCCTGACCAACTGCCGGCCGAGCTGTTCGAAGAGCAAGCCAAGCGCCGCGTCGTGCTGGGTCTGATCGTGGCTGAAGTGGTCAAGCAATTCGACCTCAAGCCTGACGAAGCCCGCGTTCGCGAGATGATTCAGGAAATGGCTTCGGCCTACCAAGAGCCTGAGCAGGTTGTGTCCTGGTACTACAAGAACGACCAGCAACTGAACGAAGTCCGTTCGGTTGTGCTGGAAGAGCAAGTTGTGGATACTGTTCTGCAGAAAGCTAGCGTGACCGACAAATCGGTCTCTTACGAAGAAGCGGTCAAGCCGGTAGAAGCTCCACAAGCCGACTGATTGGTTTTGCGGTAAGAAGTACACACCATAAGCCAGCCTTCGTGCTGGCTTATGCGTATTCAAGACATAACTATTTGGGAGTGACTGCGAGACATGTCCCGCAATTCTTATTATCAGAGCTCTGACATCCAGGCCGCAGGCGGTCTGGTCCCGATGGTTATCGAGCAGTCTGCCCGTGGCGAACGTGCCTATGACATCTACTCGCGCCTGTTGAAGGAGCGAGTGATCTTCCTGGTAGGTCCGGTAGAAGACTACATGGCCAACCTGGTTGCGGCGCAACTGCTGTTCCTTGAAGCGGAAAACCCGGACAAGGACATCCATCTTTACATCAACTCACCAGGCGGTTCGGTGACTGCGGGCATGTCGATCTACGACACCATGCAGTTCATCAAGCCAGACGTTTCCACCACCTGCATCGGTCAGGCCTGCAGCATGGGTGCCTTCCTGCTTGCCGGTGGTGCTGCCGGCAAGCGTTTCTGCCTGCCGAACTCGCGCATGATGATTCACCAGCCGTTGGGCGGCTTCCAGGGTCAGGCGTCGGACATCGACATCCATGCCAAGGAAATCCTCCACATTCGTTCGCGTTTGAACCAGCTGTTGGCTCATCACACCGGTCAGAGCCTCGAAACCATCGAGCGCGATACCGAGCGCGACAACTTCATGAGCGCTGAGCGTGCGGCTGAATATGGCCTGATCGACTCTGTGATCGACAAGCGTAAAATGCCCGCCTAAGCAGCCCAAATGTAGGTGGTCGGGGTAACTGACCGCCTGCGGGCTTGAAAAAGCCTGCAATTGCCTTCATCTTGTGTTGCAAGCCTATCGGATTTGGATCGATCGAATGACTGACACCCGCAACGGCGAGGACAACGGCAAACTGCTCTATTGCTCCTTCTGTGGCAAAAGCCAGCATGAAGTGCGCAAATTGATTGCCGGCCCCTCGGTCTTTATCTGCGACGAGTGCGTCGACCTGTGCAATGACATCATCCGTGAGGAGGTGCAGGAAGCCCAGGCCGAAAGCAGCGCGCATAAATTGCCTTCGCCTAAAGAAATCAGCGGCATCCTTGATCAGTACGTGATTGGTCAGGAACGTGCGAAAAAGGTTCTGGCCGTAGCGGTGTACAACCACTACAAGCGTCTGAACCAGCGCGACAAAAAGAATGACGACGTCGAACTCGGCAAAAGCAACATCTTGCTGATCGGCCCGACAGGCTCGGGTAAAACCCTGCTTGCCGAAACTCTGGCCCGCTTGCTGAACGTTCCGTTCACCATCGCCGACGCAACCACCCTCACCGAGGCGGGTTATGTGGGTGAAGATGTCGAGAACATCATTCAGAAGCTGCTGCAGAAGTGCGATTACGACGTAGAAAAGGCCCAGATGGGCATTGTCTACATCGATGAGATCGACAAGATCTCGCGCAAGTCTGACAACCCGTCGATCACCCGGGACGTTTCCGGTGAAGGCGTGCAGCAGGCCCTGCTCAAGTTGATCGAAGGCACGGTCGCTTCCGTTCCGCCTCAAGGTGGTCGCAAGCATCCGCAGCAGGAATTCCTTCAGGTCGACACCCGTAACATCCTGTTCATCTGCGGTGGTGCGTTCTCCGGTCTGGAAAAGGTTATTCAAAACCGTTCCACCCGTGGCGGCATCGGTTTCAACGCAGAAGTGCGCAGCAAGGAAGAAGGCAAGAAAGTCGGTGAATCCCTGCGTGAAGTCGAGCCTGACGATCTGGTCAAGTTCGGTCTGATCCCGGAATTCGTCGGTCGTCTGCCGGTACTTGCCACGCTGGACGAGCTTGATGAGGCTGCGCTGATGCAGATTCTCACCGAGCCAAAAAATGCTCTGACCAAGCAGTATGCCAAGCTGTTCGAGATGGAAGGCGTGGACCTGGAATTCCGGGCCGACGCGCTGAAATCGGTCGCCAAACGTGCCCTGGAACGCAAAACCGGTGCCCGTGGCCTGCGCTCGATTCTCGAAGGTGTATTGCTCGACACTATGTATGAAATCCCCTCGCAGTCCGAGGTGAGTAAAGTAGTGATCGACGAAAGCGTTATAGAAGGCAAGTCCAAGCCTCTGTATCTCTATGAGAACAGTGAGCCGACTGCCAAGGCAGCGCCAGACGCCTAAGCGTCACACTGCTGGAATAAAGAAGGGGCCTTCGGGCCCCTTTGCTATTGTGGGAGAGGGGGCAGCTAACCTGAATTTCTGGATGCGCCGGGATAAATGCAGGCGCTACCGTAAGCTCTGATTTTTTAAGTGATTCTTTTATCCGCTTGTTTTTTTTGAAAACAGCCCCCATCTTGGTTTCAAGCTTACTTCCATCTGTTTACGGCCTTATGGCCGCCGTAGAGGCGAAATCATGAAGACGACCATCGAATTGCCTCTCCTGCCATTGCGTGATGTCGTGGTTTATCCGCACATGGTTATCCCGCTGTTCGTGGGGCGCGAGAAATCCATCGAAGCTCTCGAGGCAGCGATGACGGGCGACAAGCAGATCCTTCTGCTGGCTCAGCGGAATCCTGCTGACGACGATCCCGGTGAAGAAGCACTTTATCGCGTAGGCACCATTGCTACCGTTCTGCAGCTGCTCAAGCTGCCTGACGGCACCGTCAAGGTTCTTGTCGAAGGCGAGCAGCGGGGCGCCGTGGAGCGCTTCAGCGAAGTCGACGGCCACTGCCGTGCCGAAGTCTCGCTGATCGACGAAACCGAAGCGCCTGAGCGCGAATCGGAAGTGTTTGTCCGCAGTCTGCTGGCTCAGTTCGAACAATATGTGCAGCTGGGCAAGAAAGTCCCCGCTGAAGTCCTGTCGTCGCTCAACAGCATCGACGAGCCAGGTCGCCTGGTCGACACCATGGCCGCGCATATGGCCCTGAAGATCGAGCAGAAGCAGGAAATCCTCGAAATCATCGATTTGTCGGCCCGGGTCGAGCACGTTCTGGCGTTGCTGGATGCCGAGATCGATCTGCTGCAAGTCGAAAAACGCATTCGCGGCCGCGTTAAGAAGCAAATGGAGCGCAGCCAGCGCGAGTACTACCTGAATGAGCAGATGAAGGCCATTCAGAAAGAGCTGGGCGACAGCGACGAAGGCCACAACGAAATCGAAGAGCTGAAAAAGCGCATCGATGCCGCCGGTCTGCCGAAAGATGCGTTGGCCAAGGCTCAGGCCGAACTGAACAAGCTGAAGCAAATGTCGCCAATGTCCGCGGAAGCGACCGTGGTGCGTTCGTACATCGACTGGCTGGTTCAAGTGCCATGGAAAGCCCAGAGCAAAGTGCGCCTGGACCTGGCCCGTGCCGAGGACATTCTCGACGCCGACCACTACGGTCTGGAAGAAGTCAAAGAGCGGATCCTTGAATACCTCGCCGTGCAGAAGCGCGTGAAGAAGATTCGCGGCCCGGTATTGTGCCTGGTCGGTCCTCCAGGGGTGGGTAAAACCTCTCTGGCGGAGTCGATTGCGCATGCCACCAACCGCAAATTCGTCCGTATGGCCCTCGGCGGCGTGCGCGATGAGGCGGAAATTCGTGGTCATCGCCGGACTTATATCGGTTCGATGCCAGGAAGATTGATTCAAAAGATGACAAAGGTGGGCGTCCGTAACCCGCTGTTCCTGCTCGATGAAATCGACAAAATGGGCAGCGACATGCGTGGCGATCCGGCGTCGGCGTTGCTGGAAGTGCTCGACCCCGAGCAAAACCACAACTTCAACGATCACTATCTGGAAGTCGACTACGACCTGTCCGATGTGATGTTCCTGTGCACCTCCAACTCGATGAATATTCCACCGGCGCTGCTGGACCGGATGGAAGTGATTCGTCTGCCGGGTTACACCGAAGACGAGAAGATCAACATTGCCGTCAAATACCTTTCGCCCAAGCAGATTGCTGCCAACGGACTGAAAAAAGGCGAACTGGAATTCGACGCCGAAGCGATCCGCGACATCATCCGCTACTACACCCGCGAAGCCGGTGTACGTGGGCTGGAGCGCCAGATTGCCAAGGTTTGCCGCAAGGCGGTCAAAGAGCATGCTCTGGAAAAACGCTTCTCGGTGAAGGTGACTGCCGAGATGCTGGAACACTTCCTGGGCGTGCGTAAATTCCGTTACGGCCTGGCTGAGCAGCAGGATCAGATCGGTCAGGTCACCGGCCTGGCGTGGACCCAGGTGGGCGGCGAATTACTGACCATCGAAGCCGCAGTCGTGCCGGGTAAAGGCCAATTGATCAAGACCGGTTCTCTGGGTGACGTGATGGTCGAATCGATCACCGCAGCCCTGACCGTTGTCCGCAGCCGTGCGAAGAGCCTGGGGATTCCCCTGGACTTCCACGAGAAGCGCGACACCCATATCCACATGCCTGAAGGGGCTACCCCGAAAGACGGCCCTAGCGCCGGTGTAGGCATGTGCACGGCCCTGGTGTCGGCATTGACTGGCATTCCTGTAAGAGCGGACGTCGCCATGACCGGCGAAATCACCTTGCGTGGTCAGGTGCTGGCGATCGGTGGCTTGAAGGAAAAACTGCTGGCTGCTCACCGTGGCGGAATCAAGACGGTGATCATTCCTGAAGAGAACGTACGCGATCTGAAGGAAATTCCTGACAACATCAAGCAAGATCTACAGATTAAACCCGTTAAATGGATTGACGAGGTCCTGCAAATTGCGCTGCAATACGCGCCGGAACCCTTACCGGATGTGGTTCCGGAGATCGTTGCAAAGGATGACAAACGCGAGTCTGACTCTAAGGAAAGAATTAGCACGCATTAGTACGCATTTGCCTGGGGGGCTTCCTTGACAGTTTTTTAGAGCCCTTGTTATAAAGCGGCTCTTAAGTGTCTGTAGGCCATTCAGCACTCGTTTTTTTTGCTTTCACCAAAAAACTTAGAATCAAACTCAAATAGATATAAGGGGACTTAGAGTGAACAAGTCGGAACTGATTGATGCTATCGCTGCATCCGCTGATATCCCGAAAGCTGCTGCTGGCCGTGCGCTGGACGCTGTAATCGAATCCGTCACTGGCGCTCTCAAGGCTGGTGATTCTGTTGTTCTGGTTGGTTTCGGTACTTTCTCCGTGACTGATCGTCCAGCTCGCATCGGTCGTAACCCACAGACCGGTAAGACGCTGGAAATCGCAGCAGCCAAAAAGCCAGGTTTCAAAGCCGGTAAAGCACTGAAAGAAGCTGTCAACTAAGTTCGATTCAGGTTTTTGCCTATCCGGGTCGGGGTCATTCCTGACTTGGCAGCGGAGCGGTAGTTCAGTCGGTTAGAATACCGGCCTGTCACGCCGGGGGTCGCGGGTTCGAGTCCCGTCCGCTCCGCCAGTTACGAGAAGGCGCATCCTCGGATGCGCCTTTCTTCTATCCGGATTCTACCCACGCTCCACGGTTGCCTAATTTTGAAGTTCAACCGTTTCTGGGGGACGCATGCTGCAGAATATCAGGGACAATTCACAAGGCTGGATTGCCAAGACCATTATCGGGGTCATCGTTGCACTGATGGCTTTGACCGGTTTCGACGCTATTTTCAAGGCCACGACGCACAAAAATGACGCGGCCAAGGTCAACGGCGAAGAAATCAGCCAGAACGAGCTGAGCCAGGCGGTCGATATGCAACGCCGTCAGCTCATGCAACAGCTGGGCAAGGATTTCGATGCTTCCTTGCTCGACGAAAAAATGCTGCGCGAATCGGCCCTCAAAGGCTTGATCGATCGCAAACTGCTGCTGCAAGGCGCAGAAAAATCGAAATTCGCTTTCTCCGAAGCCGCTTTGGATCAGGTGATCCTGCAAACGCCTGAATTCCAGGTGGACGGCAAGTTCAGCCCCGAGCGTTTCGACCAGGTGATCCGTCAACTGGGCTACAGCCGTCTGCAATTCCGTCAGATGCTGGCTCAGGAAATGCTGATCGGTCAGCTGCGCGCTGGCCTGGCCGGTAGCGGTTTCGTCACCGATGCACAGGTGTTGGCCTTCGCCCGTTTGGAAAAACAGACCCGCGATTTCGCCACCGTGAACATCAAGGCAGACCCGGCGGCAGTGAAACTGACCGACGATGAGGTCAAGGCCTACTACGACGAACACGCCAAGGAGTTCATGACGCCAGATCAGGTGGTCATCGATTACCTTGAATTGAAGAAGGCATCCTTCTTCGATCAGGTCAGCGTCAAGGACGAAGACTTGCAAGCGGCGTATCAGAAAGAAACCGCAAACCTGTCCGAGCAACGCCGGGCTGCGCACATTCTGATCGAAGTGAACGACAAGGTGACCGAGGCGCAAGCCAAGGCCAAGATCGAAGAAGTTCAGGCGCGCCTGGCCAAAGGCGAGAGTTTCGAGGCCCTGGCCAAGGAGTTCTCCCAGGATCCAGGTTCGGCGAACAACGGCGGTGACCTCGGTTTTGCAGGTCCGGGCGTCTACGATCCAGCGTTTGAAAAAGCCCTGTATTCGTTGGCCAAGGATCAGGTCTCGGAGCCGGTTCGCACTGATTTCGGTTTCCACCTGATCAAGCTGTTGGGTGTCGAGGCGCCTGAAGTGCCAACGTTCGCCAGCCTGAAAGACAAGCTGACCCGCGAGTTGAAAACCCAGCAAGTCGAGCAGCGTTTCGTCGAAGCGACCAAGCAATTGGAAGACTCCTCGTTCGAGTCCTCTGATCTGGCCCAGCCGGCACAAGACCTGAAGCTGACCGTTCACACGTCCGCGCCATTCGGCCGTGAAGGTGGCGAAGGCGTTGCGGCCAATCGTGCCGTAGTGACCGCTGCATTCAGTCCTGAAGTGCTGGATGAGGGTGCCAACAGCACCGCCATCGAGCTGGATCCGGAAACCGTGATCGTGCTGCGCGCCAAGGAGCACCGCAAGCCTGAGCAACTGCCGCTGGAAAGCGTGGCTGCCAGCATCCGCGTGCAATTGACCAAGGAGCACGCGAGTGCCGCCGCCAAGACCAAGGCCGATCAACTGATCGCCAGCTTGCGTGATGGCAAGACCGCACTGGACAAGGCGATCGATGGTCAGAACTGGAAAGTCACCGCAACCGCGACTCGCGCTCAGGAAGGGGTCGACCCAACCGTGCTGCAAGCGTTGTTCCGCATGCCCAAGCCAGTCTCCAAGGACAAGCCGACCTTCAGCAGCGTGACCTTGGCCGATGGTAGCCTGGTGGTCGTGCGTCTGAACGGCGTGAATGAAGGCGCTGCGCCGACCGAAGAAGAGAAGGCTCAATACCGTCGCTTCCTCGCCTCGCGCATTGGCCAGCAAGACTTCGCGGCCTACCGCAAGCTGCTGGAGCGTGAGGCTGAGATCAAGCGTTTCTGATGCCTGACTGAGCTTTGCGCGACACAAAGGACCCCAGCCGAAAGGTTGGGGTTTTTTTATGGGGGAAACGAAAAGATCGCAGTCTGCGCTAGCGCTTTCAGGGGATCGCGGTCATCTTTAGGCGCTGCCGCAGGCTGCGATCTTTTGATTTTTGCTCCGGCGGGACTTTCTCCCGAGATGATGGTCAATGAATCTGTAGCCGTTTTAGACAATCGTTGCTCCGCTAAGCATCGATCTGTTGCACAATACGCCTCGAACCGTTTTCCTCAGGATGTTCAATGTTTAAATCAATTCCCATGCGTGTTGTAGGGCTGGCCTTGGTGCTGGCCGCCGCTGCCGGTTGTTCGTCGAAGAAGGCCGCCATCTATGAGCATGAGAACTTCGACGACTCGGGAACGTTTTCGCGCAGCTACCCGGTGACCGATGCGCAAACCTGCGAAGCCGCCCGTCGGGCCTTGCTTAGCCAGGGTTACATCATCACCAGCAGCGATCCGAAACTGGTCAGTGGGCACAAGAGCTTCCAGCAGACCGGCGAAACCCATATGGAGATCAGCTTCAACGTGGTTTGTGCCGATGACGGCAGCGAGGGGCACCATGCGACCATGTTCGCCAACGCCCTGCAGGACCGATATGCGCTGAAAAAGACCAACAACTCCGCCAGCCTCGGCGTCGGCGTATTGGGCTCGGTATCGATGCCGATCGGCTCGTCCGATGATTCGATGGTCAAGGTCGCGAGTGAAACCGTGTCCTCGGCCAAGTTCTACGAGCGTTTCTTTACCCTGGTCGAACTGTTCCTGCCGCCGGAAGCGAAGAAGGCCGCGCACATTATCGAGAAGCCGAAAACCGAACTGGGGATGCCTGAAGCCAAGGCTGCACCGGCTCAGTTGGCGCCAACCCCGGCACCGGCGGCAGATCCTGCGCCAGCGCCAGCAGCCGAGCCCGCACCTGCCGCCGCGCCTGCCACTTCGGAGCCTGTTGCGCCGCCTGCTGAAACAGCGCCGATTACCCCGACCAAGAGCACCGAGCCGACGTCGTCCACGGAAACGGTCACTCCAGTAGCGGACTCGAGCACGCTGCCGCCGCCGACCGAGCCGATTTCGGCGATACCTGTCTCCGGCCAGTAGTGGGCTTGCTTCTTATGGGAGCGGGTCAGACGATACCGCTCCCGTAACGTCTTTCAAGACTGATCCACATCAAGTCGGGCTGTATTCCTACAGCCCGTATCGAAAAATCCAGTGATAAATTCCTGACCACCTGCTACGTTTTATTCAGTAGCGACGTAGTGTCGTGCCCGCGTCATTTTTCTTTCATGCGGGCACTTTATGCTCAAGGCGTTGGTCATTTATTCAAGCGATTTTTCAACAAACGATGGGGGTTTAATAATGGACGATTATCAAGAAGAACTGCTCGAGTATCAGGCGTTTGAACTGGACCCGCTGGAACCGGCCGAAGACGCAACCGAGTTGTAATTGCGATGACTGCGGCGAAACTCGCCGGGCGTCTGGCCATTCCAGCGTTTGAAGGCCCGCTGAAAGGCTTCGGCTGAGGCAAAACCCAGCAGGTAGGCAATTTCGCCGAACGCCAGTTCAGTGTCGCGGATGTAGGTCATGGCCAGGTCGCGGCGCGTGTCGTTGAGAATTGCACGAAATTGCGTGCCTTCCTCGGCGAGTTTGCGGCGTAAGGTCCAGGTTGGCAGCTTCAGGCGTGCCGCCACTTCTTCCAGGTCGGGTTCCCGGCCACCATTGAGCAACGGGCCCAGCAACTGAGTGATGCGTTCACGCAGGCTGCGGGTGCGTGTCAGTTGCTCAAGTTCCCGTTCACACAGTTGCAGCAGGTGCCGCCAGGTGCTCGGGCAGTGCTCCGGATTGCGCTGGGCGAGGCTGTCCAGGCTCAGGCGCAGTTGATTCTGTTCGGCGCCAAACTGGATCGGACAGTCGCCGAGTACGGCATAGGCGTCACGGTAATCCGGCGCGTCAAATTCGATCTCGATTCGTTCGGCACGCAGCGGGGCAGGGCTCACGCTGGACAATTGCTGCAACCAGCCAGCGATGATCGAATCCACCACGAAGCGGTTGTAGGCGTTGTAGGGGCTGATCGAATAGAACCGCAGCCAGGCGCCTTGGGCGTCTTCGTGAAAGCTCGACTGGCCTCGATAGTTGGAGCCGTACAGCGCTTCGAAACGAATCAGGCAGCGCGCCGCTTCGCGCACGGTGGGGGCCTGGGCGGCGGTGACGCCGGCGAGGCCGGCCTGGCTCAGGCGGCTGAGCTGGCCCATGCGCAAACCCAGCGCCGGGTCGTCGGTCAGTTGAATAGCGCCGTGGCCCAGGCGCATGTAGCGCGGGATCGACAGGCGGGCGCCGGCTTCGGCCAGTCGCGCGGCGTCGAGGCCGTACTGTTCCAGCAACGGTTGTGGGTCCAGGCCATGGCTGCGCACGGCGTCGGCCAGGCTATGGACGAAGCCCACCGACAGATCCCCGAGGCGCATCGGCTGCGGTTTCATCGCTTACAACCAGAGGTTCAGCAATTGCGCGCCGCGGGCATCGCCGTCGGCGAAATGCTGCCCGTTGCTGCTGAGGAAGCTTTGACCGGCGCAGCTCTTGTCCCAGAACTGACCGCGCAGGAACACGCTCATGCCGGCGATGCTCTGGCTGGCCGGTGGTTGGGCGGTCAGCGTCAGCCGCTGCCAGGCCTGACCTTCGCTGAGTTCGCCGGCCTTGAGGCTGACAGAACTCGGCGCGGGCAGGCCTTTATAGCCGCGCCATGGTTGATCCCAGGACCCACGCCCGACGACGAACGCCGGGACTGCCACCAGTTGCGCGCCTTGGTCGTCAAGTTTGCGGTAGTTGTCGGGGTACCAGCTGTCGCTGCCGATCAGCACGCCGAGGCGTCCGGCCGGGGTGTCGACGACGTTGACCGGATGATCGGAATTGCCTTGGAGCGTGCCACGTCCAGCGAACGTCGGGTGCACTTGTCGCTGGGGCTGGCCGATTGGCAGGCCGTCGCGACCGAACACCACGCTGCTGTTGTACAGCGCGCCGTGGCCGATGTGCAGGGTGCCGTCGCTGACGCTCGGCTCGGGCAGCACGATGGAACCGGCCACCAGGGTCACGTGGAACTCTTTCGCCAGGCCACCGAACAGCGCCTGGTAATCCTTGGCCATGCGTTTGGCTTTCATCCGCAAGTGCGCGTCGTCGAGACGGTTGCTGCCTTCGGCGCTGATCAGGGCGCGGATGAACTGCAGCGGGTTGCTCGCCGCCAGCCAGTTCATGGCTTCCTTGAGGGTGGTGGCCTGGTACAGCTCGTCTTTCTCGCCGCTGACCATCAGCCAGGTGCCGACATGTTCAGGCAGTACGACGATGGTTTTATCATTCAGCAGGCCCTGGTCCTGGGCCTTCTGCAAATAGGCCGCGAGCTTGCGGTGCAGGCGTTCAGGGCTTTGATAGTCGGTGGGGAACAGCTCGGGCTGGATGCCCAGCAGATTGCCACGATCGGCGGGCGTGCCCTGATCGACCGCGAGATTGATGCGCAGGTCCGACAGGTAATGACCCACCGGACGGTCCGCGGCCCACATCGCGTAGGTCGTCAGGACGGCGATCAACGCCATGGAGAGGGTCAGGTACAGAAGTTTGCGCATGGAAAACAGTCAGCGGCCGTGTGCAGGGTTCGCGACTAGGGTAGGGCGCATGCCTGCGCTTGCCAAGGGGCGCTGCGCATTTGGATCAATAAGTTGTCAGTTACGGTCATTGAGTGACAGCGGTGCGACTCTTAGTCTGTCGAACATGACTGACGGGGGCCGAAGAGCTCCTGCAAACTTTCCGTGATCGCTCGTTGTGGAGTTACCGATGGCCGCCGCTCATTACCCGCACCTGTTGGCCCCGCTGGACCTGGGTTTTACCACGTTGCGCAACCGTACCCTGATGGGTTCGATGCACACCGGTCTTGAGGAAAAGCCCGGTGGTTTCGAGCGCATGGCCGCGTACTTCGCCGAACGTGCCCGTGGCGGCGTTGGCTTGATGGTCACCGGCGGTATCGGCCCCAACGAAGAGGGCGGGGTTTACTCGGGCGCGGCCAAGCTGACCACCGAGGAAGAAGCGCTCAAACACCGGATCGTCACCCGCGCGGTGCACGAGGCGGGTGGCAAGATCTGCATGCAGATCCTTCACGCCGGGCGTTATGCCTACAGCCCGAAACAGGTGGCGCCGAGCGCCATCCAGGCGCCGATCAATCCGTTCAAGCCTAAAGAGCTGGACGAGGAAGGCATCGAGAAGCAGATCAGCGATTTCGTTACCTGCTCGACCCTGGCGCAAAAAGCCGAGTACGACGGCGTCGAGATCATGGGTTCCGAAGGCTATTTCATTAACCAGTTCCTCGCGGCGCACACCAACCATCGCACTGACCGCTGGGGCGGCGCCTACGAAAACCGCATGCGCCTGCCGGTGGAAATAGTCCGTCGGGTGCGCGAAGCGGTCGGCCCGAACTTCATCATTATCTTCCGCCTGTCGATGCTCGACCTGGTGGAGGGCGGTAGCACCTGGGAAGAAATCGTGCAATTGGCCAAGGCCATCGAGCAGGCGGGCGCGACCATCATCAACACCGGCATCGGCTGGCACGAAGCGCGGATTCCGACCATTGCCACCAAGGTGCCGCGTGCAGCGTTCAGCAAGGTCACGGCGAAACTGCGTGGTTCGGTGAGTATTCCGCTGATCACCACCAACCGCATCAACACCCCGGAAGTCGCCGAGCAGATCCTGGCCGAAGGCGATGCCGACATGGTGTCGATGGCGCGGCCGTTCCTCGCCGACCCGGACTTCGTCAACAAGGCGGCGGCCGGCCGTGGCGATGAAATCAATACCTGCATCGGTTGCAACCAGGCTTGCCTGGATCACACGTTCGGCGGCAAGTTGACCAGTTGCCTGGTGAACCCGCGGGCCTGCCATGAAACCGAACTCAATTACCTGCCGGTGCAACAGATCAAGAAAATCGCCGTGGTTGGCGCCGGTCCTGCGGGGCTGTCCGCCGCCACCGTGGCCGCCGAACGCGGTCATCAGGTGACGCTGTTCGATTCGGCCAGTGAAATCGGCGGTCAGTTCAACATCGCCAAGCGCGTGCCGGGCAAGGAAGAGTTCTTCGAAACCCTGCGCTACTTCAACCGCAAGTTGCAGACCAGCAACGTCGAACTGTGCTTGAACACCCGTGTGGACGTGGCGCAACTGGTCGAGGGCGGTTACGACGAAATCATCCTGGCCACCGGCATCGCGCCACGGGTTCCGGCGATTCCGGGTGTCGAGCACGCCAAGGTGCTGAGCTACCTGGACGTGATCCTCGAGCGTAAACCGGTGGGCAAACGCGTCGCGGTGATCGGCGCTGGCGGTATCGGTTTCGACGTGTCGGAATTCCTCGTGCACGAAGGCGTGGCCACCAGTCAGGACCGCGAAGCGTTCTGGAAGGAGTGGGGCATCGATACGCACCTTGAAGCGCGTGGCGGTGTCGCGGGCATCAAGGCTGCGCCGCATGCGCCGGCTCGTGAAGTGTTCCTGCTGCAACGCAAGACCTCCAAGGTCGGCGATGGCCTGGGCAAGACCACGGGCTGGATTCACCGCACCGGTCTGAAGCACAAAAAGGTGCAAATGCTCAACAGCGTCGAGTACCTGAAGATCGACGACGAAGGCCTGCACATCCGCATCGGCGAAAGCGGCGAACCGCAGGTGCTGCCGGTGGACAACATCGTGATCTGCGCCGGGCAGGATCCATTGCGCGAGTTGCACGACGGTTTGGTTGCGGCCGGGCAGAACGTGCACTTGATCGGCGGCGCGGACGTGGCGGCGGAGCTGGATGCCAAGCGTGCGATCAACCAGGGTTCGCGGTTGGCGGCTGAGTTGTAATCAACACAAAATCTGTGGCGAGGGAGCTTGCTGTGGCGAGGGGGCTTGCCCCCGTGGGGCTGCGCAGCGGCCCCAAACCGATTCAACGCATTTTTTAGTATCACCGCGTTGAATCGGTTTACGACGGCTGCGCCGCCGAACGGGGGCAAGCCCCCTCGCCACATATCTGCTGTTAACATACCGGCTCTTTACCCAGAGCCGGCATCAATGCTTTCCCCTCCAACAGACTGGCTCGCCCAAGCCCCCCTCGAACTACTTCACCTCGACTGGCTCACCACCGCCGGCATCGACGTCGCCATCCTGCGTCTGGACCAGATCGACCCGCTGATCAGCGGCAACAAATGGTTCAAACTCATCGAACACCTGAAAGCCGCCGACCAGAACGGTGCCCAAGGCATCATCAGCCTGGGCGGTGCTCACTCCAACCATCTCCACGCATTGGCCGCCGCGGGCAAGCGATTCGGTTTCACCACGGTCGGTTTGCTGCGCGGGCATCCGCAAGACACCCCGACAGTAAAGGACTTGCAGGCGTTCGGCATGCAGTTGCACTGGCTGGGTTATGGCGGTTATCGAGCGCGGCATGAGCCGGGTTTCTGGCAGCCGTGGCGGGCGCAGTATCCCGGGCTGCAACCGGTGCCGGAAGGTGGTGGCGGCTTGCGTGGGGCGAAGGGCTGCGTGCAGCTGGTGGCACAGGCTCGCGAGCAACTGAGTGGTCTGGGCTGGAGCCATTACGACGGCTGGTGGCTGGCCTGCGGAACGGGCACGACCCTGGCCGGTCTGGTGCTGGCCGAGGCGGGTGAACACCCGGTGTATGGAGCGCTGGCGGTGCCCGATGATCATGGCGTGGCGCAGCAGGTCGAGATGATTGGGCAGGAAGCCGGTTGGGTCGATCCTTTGTATGAACTACTGGACGCCAGCCGTGGCGGTTTTGCCAAAGTCGATCCGCAGCTGCTTGCATTCATCGAGCAGACCGAACAGGCCAGCGGCATTCTTTTCGAGCCGCTGTACACCGGCAAAGCGCTCATGGTTCTCAAGCAACAGGTCGACGCCGGTAAATTTCCCCAAGGCACGCGCCTGATCTTCATCCACACCGGCGGCTTGCAGGGCCGCCGGGGTTTCGAGCAAAGCGGTCGCGATTAACCGCGTTTGGGCATCATCCGCAGCAAGGTGTTATCGCGCACCACATAGTGGTGGTAAATCCCGGCCACCGCGTGCAACCCGATCAGCCAATAACCGATGGTGGCGCCGAGCTCATGCCAGCCTTGGAACTGCTTGGCCAGCGGTTTGTTTTCTTCGATCAGCAATGGCAAGTCGACGCCATAGAACATCACCCGATGCCCCTCGGCGCTGGTAATCAGCCAACCCAGAACCGGCACGGTGATCATGAAAATATACAGTGCCCAATGCATCAGCCTGGCAACCACGGTTTGCCAGCGAGGGGAGGCGGGAAATATCTGCGGTGCCGGCCCCAGGCTACGGGCGAACAGCCGCAACCAGACCAGGACGAACACGGTCAGGCCGAGCATGAAGTGTGCTTCCTTGATCAGCGTCCGGCCGCCACTGCCTTTGGGAAAGATCCCGCGAAATTCGATACAGGCGTAGACCAGTATTAACAGAACCAGCATCAACCAGTGCAGCGCGATCGATACGGTGCTGTAGCGTGATTCGGAATTCTTCCAGGGCATACGGTGTTTCCTCACAATTCTGGTCTGAAGTCACCGTTCTTGTTCGACGGCGTGCACTAACTGTAATCCTGTTTCGCTGGATTTGCCCGAGGCAAATGGGCTGTTCAATGCTCTAAATCAACTGATCGACCACAAAAAAGCGCCAGTTCCATCAAAGGAGCTGACGCTTTTTTTTATGACGCGAGAGGGGCGATCAGTTGGTTTGCGGCATTTCGCCATTGGCCAGACGCTTGTTGATGTCGGCGATCACCTCGGGCAAGTCGCTGATGGTGTCGATCATGTAGTGCGGTCGCGAGCCTTCGAACAGAGCATGAATGCGCTTGCGTTCGCTGGCGAGTTTGTCGCTGCTTAGCGCGCGATAACCTTCGTAGTCCAGACCCAGCGCGTTACCGGAGCAGATCAACGCCACGGTCCACATGCCGGCACGGCGACCTTCGAGAATGCCTGGCACCGTGTCGTCGATCTTCACGCAGGCCGCGACGTCGTCGATGCCCAGCGCAATCACATTGGCCAGGGCCTGAGCGGGCCATGGGCGGCCGTTGGGCACTTCGTCGGTGGCGACCACGTGATCGGCGACGTAGCCGTTGCTGGCGGCCAGTTCCACCACTTTGTCCATGACCTGTTTCGGGTAGCCGGAGCACGAGCCGATCTTGATCCCTTGTTGGCGCAAGTTGGCGATGGTGTCCAGGGCGCCCGGAATCAGCGCCGAATGTTCGGCGATTTTTTCGATCTGCAGCGGCATGAAGCGTTGGTAGATGGCGGTGACGTCATCGTCGGTCGGCGTGCGGCCGAACACCTGGCGATAACGCTCGGCAACTTGTGGCTGATCGCACAGGGTGCGGATGTGGTCCCACTTGCCCATGCCCATCGGCCCACGGGCTTCTTCGATGGAAACCTGGACGTCGAACTCGGCGAAGGCTTCGACGAAAATCTGCGTCGGGGCGAAGGAGCCGAAGTCGACCACGGTGCCGGCCCAGTCGAGGATGGCGGCTTGCAGTTTGGTTGGGTTGCTGTAGTTCATGTCTCATATCCTGTCTTGGGGAATTGGTGATCCCCGTAGCAGCTGACGAGCCCGCGAGGCTGCTGCTACGGAGCGTGGTGGATCAGATTTCGATGACTTCCATCTCGCGCAGCACCTCGGCCACGGCCGCCACCGCTGCGTGCATTTCGGCCTGGTTGACGTGGCCGATGCAGCCGACGCGGAAGGTGTCGACCTGGGTCAATTTGCCGGGGTAGAGGATGAAACCCTTGGACTTGACCCGTTCGTAGAATTCCTTGAACTGATAGCGCGGGTCTTTCGGCGCATGGAAGGTAACGATGATCGGCGCCTGGATCGCCGCGGGCAGGAAGCTGCGCAGGCCGAGTTTGGCCATGTCATCGAGCAGCACCTGGCAGTTGTTGGCGTAGCGCTGATGCCGGGCGGGCAAGCCACCTTCTTCGTGGTATTGCAGCAAGGCTTCGTGCAGCGCCGCGACCACGTGGGTCGGCGGGGTGAAGCGCCATTGACCGGTCTTGGCCATGTAGGTGTGCTGATCGAACAAGTCCATCGCCAGCGAGTGCGAGTTGCCGGCGGCGTTCGCTAGCGCTTCTTTGCGAGCGAAAACGAAACCCATCCCCGGCACGCCCTCCAGGCATTTGCCCGAGGCGGCGATCAGGGCGTCGAACGGCACCTGTTGCGCATCGATCGGCAGGGCGCCAAACGAGCTCATGGCGTCGATGATCAGGCGTTTGCCGTGCTGCTCGATGACGTGGGCGATTTCCGCCAGCGGGTTGAGGATGCCGGTGCTGGTTTCGCAGTGAATCAAGGCGACGTGGGTGATGCTGGCGTCGGCCTGCAGCAGGCGGTCGACGTCGGCGGTGGTGATCGGTTCGTCTTCGGCGGTTTCGAAGGTGCTGAACGAACGGCCAAGCACTTCGCAGATCTTCGCCAGGCGTTTGCCGTAGGCGCCGTTGATCAGCACCAGGACTTTGCCGTCCCGGGGCACCAGCGTGCCGATCGCCGCTTCGACCGCGAACGTGCCGCTGCCTTGCAGGGGCACGCAGTGGTGGCTGCCGCCGCCGTTGATGATCGCCAGCAATTGTTCGCACAGGCTGGCGGTCAGTTGGTTGAAGCGGTCATCCCATGAACCCCAGTCGACCATCATCGCCTGGCGAGTGCGCGGCGATGTGGTCAATGGGCCGGGGGTGAGCAGGATGGGCTCGGCAGTACGCATTCTTGTGTCCTTGCAAAAGCTCAGGGGGATGAAACTACGGGGCATAAATTGCAATTCGACGTGCTATCAATCAAATTGTTTGTTGTTATGCCAGCCATCAGTGAGAGTTATTCATGAATCTGTTCCAGCTGCGTGCCTTCGATGCCGTGGCCCGCGAGGGCAGCTTCACCCGCGCCGCCGCACGCCTGTTCATCAGCCAACCGGCGGTCACCGGGCACATCAAGGCGCTGGAGGAGCGTTACCAGATCACCTTGTTGCGCCGCACCGCGCGGCGCGTCGAGTTGACGGAAGAGGGCACCAAGCTCGCGGCGATCACCCGGGCAATGTTCGGCCTGGCCGAAGAAGCGCAGGCGATGCTGGAGGCCAACCGGCAGCTACTCACCGGGCGCCTGGAAGTGGCGGCGGATGGCCCGCACATGGTCATGCCGATGCTCGCCAGCCTGCGTGTGCGTTATCCGGGGATTACCGTGAACCTGCGGTTGGGCAATGCCCAGGAAACCCTCGCGGCGTTGTTGTCGGAGCATGCCGACGTGGCGGTGCTGACCGAAGTCGAGCCGCGCAAAGGGTTGCATCTGCAAGGGTTGAGCGAGTCGAGGATTTGCGCGTTGGTGCCTGCTGGTCATCCGTGGGCGCAGCAGTCGAAAGGGGTGCCGCTCAAGGCGCTGGACCAGGTGATCATGGTGTTGCGCGAGCCGAGTTCGATTACCCGACGCACGTTCGACGAGGCGTGCATTCAAGCCCGGGTCAATCCACGGGTGTTGCTGGAACTGGACAGTCGCGAGGCCGTGACCGAGGCAGTGGCCGCCGAGTTGGGCGTGGGCGTGGTGTCGTCGGTGGAAGTCAGTCACGACCCACGGGTGGCGGCGGTGCCGATCATTGGCGAGGGGCTGGTCAATCGGCACATGATCGGTTGTATGGAGCGGCGGCGGGATTTGCGCTTGATACAGGCGTTTTTTGGGCTGGCGCCCGTCGGGTAGAGCGCGGCGTGGCTATCGCGGGCAAGCCACGCTCCCACAGGTTTTGCGTCGTACACAAGGTTGGCGGCCAGCATAAATTCCTGTGGGAGCGGCCCGGTAAAATCACGGCATGGGATCCGAGCGGTTGATCAGCCAATCGAGCAGTAGATGCGCATCGCGGCGTGGTTCGGGAGCGGGCCGGGAAGGCTGGAGGTGGCTCATGCCGGCACACAACACCGGCCGGTCCGGGTCGCTGTCGAGAAAACTGACCAACACTTCGGTGCCGGCCATGGGCAGCCTGGACGGATCGATCCGACCGTCCGGTGCTGCGAGGGCGACCGGTAGCCAGAGTCCAACGGACTCATCCGCCTCGAACCCCGGTTTCGGCCACAAGCAGACCTGTATTCGGCCTTGCTCATCGAGTGCCGGCGGTTGCCCGACGGGGCCCAGCACCCGGGCGGTCTGATAGCCCGGGATGCTCGGCCTGACCTGTTTGAGCGTCGGCCTGAATACCGTTGACCAGGGAATGGCGGTGAAACGATTGCTGTAGCGCCGGGCCATGTCATGGCCGGGCTTGTCCTCGGCGAGAATCGACGGCTGCAGCCCCTGGTGCTGGATGTCGGTGAGCAGCCACTGATCGTTGAAGCTCGAGAGCGGGTGCTGCGCCACTTGCACGATTCGTCCGCTGCGCAGCTCGTTCAGGGTGCTTTGGCCGTGGATCTGCCGATGCTGGCAACGCAGGCGTTCCAGCGTGCGGCGGCCCAGCTGTTCGCGATGAAGCTGTTCGGGCGCAAGTCTTGCCGTAACCGGGCCCGTTCCGGCGAGCGGGTGGTTGGCCGCGCCATCGCCAATCACCTGCGCGCCGCGGTTTCTGGCATCCCATTGTGCCGGGGCGGGGGCCGGGTCATGGCGCTGGAACAGTTCGCTGATCGCCGGCAAGAGCGGGTCGTTGAGCACGTCGGTATGGAACGGCATCAGCAGCGGTTCCTGCGGGAAACTCAGGCTGTCGTCGGCCAGAACCAGCAGGTGCCCGTCGGGCTGATGCTCGAAGTGGAAGTGGATGCCTTCTTCTTCACACAGCCGCTGCATGAAGGCCAGATCGCTCTCATCGTACTGAATGCAAAAGGGCCGCAGCGGGTAGTGGCCGCAGGTCAGGTCGAAGCGATAGCTATGCTCGGGCAGCCGATGCTTCTCCAGTAACTGACGCATGATCGCCGGCACGCTGAGACGATGAAATACCCGACGCGAGCTGTGCAACTGAAGTCGTTGCAGATGGGGCGCCAGCACCAGTGAGTAGCCGACCCGATACGGGCCGCGATGTTCGCGGCTGACGCTGTGGATCACGCCATGAATGCCCTGATCAGCCGACAGCCTCAGGAACGCTGGTTGTTGCAGCAACCGGTGCAGGTTCATCGCCGGTGCGAGGCCGATCACCTCGATGTCGAATCGATAGGGCTGGTTGAGGCCTTCGCGCCCATTGAACTGCAACACCTGCAAACTCAGACCACCGTCGAGGAGTGTCAAGGTGTAGGGACTTTCCTTGTCGTTGTGCATCGAATGCGCTTCTGCCATGGAGAACGGGCGCAGAGGGTACGAAACCACAGCCCTGAAGCGTCACCGCAAATCGACTTTTCAGAATTGCCCTACAAACACTGTTGAAGATGTCGATCGGTCATCGGCTGAAGATGTTGGAATTTTTGGTCGATTGGCATCTTTAGGCCGTATAAACTTGCGCTACGCGTCGGCCAATAGATGTCTCGGCGCCACAGATCAAGAGAGTGAGTAATGGGCGCACAGTGGAAGGTTAAACACAAAGAAGCGGCAGCCAACGCCAAGGGCAAGATCTTCGGCAAACTGGTGAAGGAAATCACCATTGCTGCGCGCAACGGTGCCGATACCGCCACCAACGCACACCTGCGTCTGGTGGTCGAACAGGCGAAAAAAGCCTCGATGCCTCGCGAAACCCTGGAACGCGCGATCAAGAAAGGCTCCGGCCAGCTCGGCGAAACCGTGCAATACCATCGCGTGACGTATGAAGGGTTCGCACCGCATCAGGTGCCGCTGATCGTTGAATGCGTGACTGACAACATCAACCGCACCGTCGCTGAAATCCGCGTCGCGTTCCGCAAGGGCCAGTTAGGCGCTTCCGGTTCGGTGGCCTGGGACTTCAACCACGTCGGCATGATCGAGGCGTCCCCGGACAGCCCTGACGCCGATCCGGAAATGGCCGCGATCGAAGCCGGCGCCCAGGATTTCGAGCCGGGCGAAGACGGTGCGACGCTGTTCCTGACCGACCCTGCGGACCTGGATGCGGTACAGAAAGCGCTGCCGGAGCAAGGCTTCACCGTGTTGTCGGCCAAGTTGGGTTATCAGCCGAAGAACCCGGTGAGCGGCTTGAGCGACGAGCAGATGGCAGAAGTCGAAGCGTTCCTCGAAGGCCTCGATAACCACGATGACGTGCAGGACATGTTTGTCGGGTTGGCGGGTTAAGCGGTTCTGACCGTTGTGATTTAACCTGTGGTGAGGGCTTGCTTGTGGCGAGGGGGCTTGCCCCCGTTGGGTTGCGAAGCGACCCCAAAAGCGACGGCTGCTGCGCAACCGAACGGGGGCAAGCCCCCTCGCCACAGTTCTATCTTTGCGGGTCAGGATCCATTCAACTCCCGCACCACCTCACTGAACCCCGGCCGCGCCAACACATCCGGCTGACAGCAGCGCTGCTGTAAATCCTCTAACGCGACCCGCTGTTCAGCGTTCAACCCTGAGTCGATCCGCTCCAGCAATTCTCCCAGGAAAATCCCGAACGCCCGTACCTCGATCCGTTGCAGCGCGCGGCTTTCAAGGCTGTCCGAGGTGGCATGGAAAGATGCCGCGCCAAAATCCCCCAACAGACAATCGCCATGCTCGTTCCACAGAATGTTGTGGCCATATAGGTCGCCGTGGGTGATGCCTTGGCGGTGCAGGTGTTCGGCGACCGAGGCGATGCCACTGGCGATGCGCATTGCCACGCCGGCGGTGAACCGGGTGTCGTCGGCATAGATGTCACGGGAGCAGGACGCCAGGCTCGGCAGGCTGGCCAGGTTGCGGTAGCTCGGATCGATCAGTTGCATCACCAGCCCGGCTTGCGCCTGCGGATGCCCGACGATCCGCCCTTCGACCCGGAT
Source organism: Pseudomonas sp. GW822-FHT07A10 (assembly GCF_058798795.1). Lineage (NCBI taxonomy): Bacteria > Pseudomonadati > Pseudomonadota > Gammaproteobacteria > Pseudomonadales > Pseudomonadaceae > Pseudomonas > Pseudomonas sp. GW822-FHT07A10. The sequence goes on along the minus strand of NZ_JBXAKV010000003.1, from coordinate 54,521 downwards.
CAGGTTGGGGTGGATGCCGGCGGTGATGCAGGCGTTCATTTCGTGCAACGGCGAGCCGTCGCTGGTCATTTCGCCTTTGTAGAGTTTTACCGCGACCTGTTTTGTCTGCTCCCACAACGCCTGATGAATGACCCCCGACGCGCCTTCGCCGAGTTTCTGCTCCAGGCTCAGCTCGGACCAGGGAATGCTCGTCGTGGCTTCAAGTGCCGCCGCATCGGCTTCGGTTTCCAATGGGTTGCCGGCGTAGGCCAGCCAGGTCAAGCTCGGCAGGGTCAGTAGCCATTCGGGAAGCTCGCTGAGCTGATTGGCGGCAATGCGGATCAGCTCAAGTCGATGACACTGGCTCAGGCTCTCGGGCAAGCGCTGTAAGCGGTTGCCGGCGAGCATGAGTTTTTGCAGGTGCGGGCGCTCGCCCAGCTCGGTTGGCAAATCCGTGATGCGGTTGTCGGTCAGGATCAGCCAGCGCAACAGCGGCGGCAGGGCGGCGGCCGGCACGTGTTCGATGGTGTTGGCCTTGAAACCGATCATCGTCAGTGCCGTACACTGGCCGAGGCAGGCGGGCAGTTCGGTGAACTGATTGTCCGAGCAGAACAGCACGCGCAAACGGGTCAGGCGGTGCAGATCGTCCGGCAGGCTGCGCAAGGCGTTGCCGCTGAGGTTGAGCACTTCCAGCGAGTCCGCCAGGTCGAATATTTCCCGGGGGAATTCGGTCAGGCCACAGACCAGGTCCAGGCGGGTGATACCCGACAATTGGCCGGCGCGCAGTTGTGCGAGGGTGTGCATAGGCAGGTTCGCTATTGATCTGAAGGAAGGCGCGGGGGCCTGGAAATGGGCGACATGATAGCGGGAAAGTGGTGGTGGCTGTCAGGCGAGTTCCCTGACCTCCAGCAACTGCCCCAACCGGCTGCGCGTGCGCGCCAGGTCGATGGCATCGCCATCCAGGCATTCGCGCAATGACTGGTGGCCGAGCAGAATCAGGTGTTTGTCCTGGTCGTACAAGACGTCGATCAGGTTGATGAAGCGTTGCTGGGCGGCGATTGAACAGTCGGCGAGGCTGGGCAGTTTGTCGATGATCCAGCGGTCGAAGCGCCGGCACAGTTCCAGGTAGTCCATGACGGCGGTGGGGTGTTCGCACAGGTCGGCGAAGGTGAAGCCGATGGTTCGCCCTTCGCAGTATCGGGCATGAAGGTGCCGTGTCCCGACGGGCAGTCGAATGGGCGGTGCGTCGTGTTCGAGCAGGTGCAGCGCCTGACGCTGGCTCACCGTGGCCGGCCAGACGTACTGGCCCTGGGTAAACAGCTGCTGCGCATGGGGTCGCGCCTGACTGCGGTAATCATGGGGGCCGCCGACTTCCATCACCTGCATGCGCGTGTTGATCAGGTCGATCACCGGTTTGAAACGGGCGTGGTAGAGCGGGTTGGGCAGTAAGCCTTCCGGTGGGTAGTTTGAGGTCACCAGCAGCAGAATCCCCCGGCGGAACAGCGCCTTGAACAGCCGGGTGATGAGCATCGCATCGCCGATGTCATGCACATGGAATTCATCGAAACACAGCACCCGGCAGTCTTGCAGCAGTTCGTCGAGGGTGGTTGCCAGCGCATCGGGCTGATCGCGATGGCTGAACATGCCCTGGTGCAATTGCGCAAAAAACTCATGGAAGTGCAGGCGCTGTTTTGCCGTGACGGGGATGGCCTGGAAAAATCCGTCGAGCAGCCAGCTCTTGCCGCGCCCGACCGCACCATGGAGGTAAAGCCCGGGGAGTGGCGCCGATGACCCCGGCAGCGCCGATGCGTGCTGCGCCATGCAGTCGATCACGCGCAACTGGCTGTGGCTGAGGGTGTAGCCCTGAACATGGGCCTTGTGGCGGAAGTAGTCGTGGATCACCCGGCCTTGCGCGCTGCCACTGGTTGGCGCCGCGAATGCCTTGCCGAAAAAACGGCGTAGCGCGGACCAGCGTGGTGTGAGTTGCGGACGGTTGGGCGGTCGTACGGCCAATGTGATGTCACCCCGTAATCTTCAGGCCGGCTCCCCCTGAGCCGCGGCGGCGTAGTTTAACCAAGTGGGTAATTTCCCTTCCACTGCTGCCGATAAAATCTGTAGGAGCGAGGCTTGCCCGCGAAGAACGATGATGCGGTGATACGAAAAAACGCGGTGCATTCTTCGCGGGCAAGCCTCGCCCCTACAGGATTTCGATCTTTTGATCTTCGAGGTTAACGCTCGATACTGCGATTCCACCGATCATTCCATGCCGGGCGCTGTTCGTTGACCTGATCCCAATCGATGGCAATCGCTGTCTCCAGATAGCGCTTCATCGCCTCGACCTGACCGCGGGTCTTGTCGGTGGTTGGCGTATTCGGGTTCGACGGAATCTGATCGCCGTCTTCAAGCGCCGCAGCCTGTGCTTCAGGTGTCAGCAAGAAGGCTGCGAGTTTCTGCGCCAGTTCCGGTTGGGTGTTGTTGGCGATGGCGCATTCGGCCACGTTGAGCACCACCGAGCCTTCCTTCGGCTGCGCATATTCCACCGGCATGCCCTTGAGTTTCAGCGCGGTGACCTGGGTCGGGGTCAGCGGGAACAGCGCCGCTTCGTCGGTCTGGAGCATTTCGGAGATTTTCGCCGAGCTCGGAATGTACTCCAGCACGTTGCGCCCGACGGTGTTCGGCCAGGCCTTGAACCCCGGTTCGACGTTGGTTTCGCTACCGCCCTGAATCCGGTTGAACATCAGGAAACCGTGCAGGCCGAAGGTCGAGGAGGCCATCGACTGGAACACAACCTTGTCCTTGTATCGAGGATCGGCCATGTCCATCCAGGAGGTTGGCGCGTTCCAGCCTTTTTCCTTGAACAGCCGCGTGTTGTACGCCAACCCGGTAACACCGAGGCTGACCGCCACCGCTTGATCCTTGATGCGGCCCTTGGGCGGAATCTGCGCCAGGGTCGGGCTGTCTTCGAGTTTGTCGCACAGGCCCATGGCAATGGCGCGGTACATGATGCCGTCGTCGAGGAACATCACGTGCAATTGCGGGTTGCCTTTGCTGGCCTGGACCTTGGCCAGAATATCGGCCGAGGTCCCCGGCACGATCACCACTTTGACGTTATTGGCTTTCTCGAAAGCCGGCAGCACCTTGTCGGCGTAGAGCCGCTCCATGGTCCCGCCGTTCATGCCCAGGTAAAGCGTCGGCTCGGCGTGGGCCTGAGTGACCGTGAGCAGGGCGCTCATGCAGGACAAACCGAGCAGTGCAGTGCGTTTGAGGTTATTCATTGGCGCGACCTTCCTCTATCAAGCTACGGAGATGGAGTGAAACCGGGTGATGGAAAACGCATCCAGCGGCGTCTTTGACGCGCCGCTACAGATGATCTCGGTGAGCGCCTGGCCCACCGCAGGCCCGATCTGAAAGCCCGCGCCGGCAAAGCCGAATGCGTGCAACAGACCGGGTTGCGTGCTGCTGTGACCGATCACCGGTTGGCGGTCGGGTAAATAACCTTCGGTGCCGCTCCAGGTACGAATCGCCTGGGCGCCTTCAAGAAACGGGTAGAGCTCGACGGCCTGACGCAGGATCTCGATCACCGCGCTCTGACCAGGCCGGGCGCGGGCACCATCAAGGGCAAAGCCCTGACCGCCGCCCAACACACAATTGCCCCGCGCGACCTGACGGGCATAGATGCCGCCGCCTTCGACGCCGGTGCTGGCATTCATCACCAGCGGCAACGGCTCGGTGACCAGCATCGCCGGGTGTCCGGCGTGCATCGGCACCGCTTCACCGAATTGCGCGGCAAGGTTGCCGGCCCAGGCGCCGGCGCAGTTCAGCAGCCAGGGGGCGCGCAGTTCGAGGCCGGTTTGAGTGCTGACGCGAAAGCGCTGACCATCGTGTTCCACCGCCGTGACTGCGCATTGCTCATGCACCTGCGCGCCATGCCGACGTGCCGCTTGGGCAAACGCCGGAGACACCAGGCGCGGGTTGGCGTGGCCATCGTCCGGGCACAGCGAAGCACCGACCGCGACGTCTCCGACCCACGGAAAACGTGCGCGCAACTCACTGCGGTCGAACAGTTGCAAATCGAGGCCGAACCCCTGGCTGCTGGCGGCGTAATCCTGCAACGCTCGTAAATCGTTGAGACTGCGGGCGAGTTTCAAGTGACCGCTGCGCTGGTACTCGCCGTCGATGCCGATCAGTTGTGGCAACTGTCCCCAGATTTCATGGGCCCGTTGCGACAACGGCAATTGCGACAACGGCCGGCCCTGACGACGCACGCCGCCATAGTTCACGCCACTGGAATGCGAGCCGCAAAAGTCCCGCTCCAGCAGCGCCACGCGTCGGCCAGCCTTGCTCAGAAACAGGGCGGCGGAAGCCCCGACAATGCCACCGCCAATGATGACTGCCTCGACTTCGATCATGGCTCGACCTCCAGACCGAACGGCAAGGGTTTGATCGGTGCCTGAGCCCGCAACCGACCGATTTCGGCTACGGAACGCTGACTTTCGCAGGCAATGATTTCCGCGGCGGCGGCCCCGCACATCCGGCCCTGACAGCGACCCATGCCGACCCGGCAATGGGCCTTGACCCGGTTGATCTCCCAATGACCTTCGCGCACCACCTGGCGGATGTCGCCGGCGCGTACTTCTTCGCAGCGACAGATCATCAGGTCATCCGCAGCGTCAGCGGCCCAGCTTTCGGGGAAGGCAAAGGCACGCTCAAGGCCCTGGCGGAATCTGCCGATATCTTTCAGCGACTGTTCCAGCTGGGTGGCACGTTGCGGCGGGAGCAGGTGACCGCTGTCTTCGAGCAAGGCGAGGGCTGCCCGTTCACCGGCCATTTCCGCCGCGTCGGCACCCATGATGCCGGCGCCGTCGCCAGCCAGGTACACCTCGGCGACACTGCTGCGCCCGGCACTGTCGCGCTGTGGCAGCCAGGCGCGGTTGAGCGGGTTCCAGGTGAATTCGCAGCCCAGCAGGTCGGCGAGTTGGGTTTCGCTGCGCAGACCATGGGCGAAGGCGACAGCGTCGCAGTCGATTCGATGTTGGCCTTTTGCGTTGCGCCAGATCAGCGATTGCACACGCTGTTGGCCATCGATGCCTGACAGGCTGGCGCCTTGATGCACCGGGATGCTGTGGGCGGTCAGCCAGGTACGGTAATAGAGGCCTTTGGCGAGGGTAGCCGGTTGCGACAACAGACCGGGCAGGGCACGAGCCTGAGCGCTGAACGGCGAACTGTCGAGCACCGCGACCACGTTGGCACCGGCCTTGGCGTATTGATACGCCACCAGGTACAGCAACGGTCCGCTGCCGGCGAACACCACGCGTTCACCAATGGCACAGCCCTGAAACTTCAAGGCGATCTGCGCCGCGCCGAGGCTGTACACCCCCGGCAACGTCCAGCCCGGCACCGGCAGAATCCGGTCGGTGGCGCCTGTGGCGACAATCACCCGGGAGAACGCCACGCGTGCGGCGTGACCCTCGTGCAAGGTGTCGAGTGCGTTGGCCTCGGCGTTCCACACCAGCGTGTCGGGGCGGTAATCGAGTTGTTCACGCAGTGCGTCGATGGTTCGATGCAGCGCGTTGGCCTTGGGGGCTTCGAAGCCATACAACTTGACGGGCGAGCGCTTGAAGTTCACCGGCTGCCGCCGATAAATCTGCCCGCCACCGCGTGCGGCTTCGTCCAGCAGAACCGGGCGCACGCCATGCGCCACCAGCGTCTGCGCCGCACGAATCCCGGCAGGGCCGGCGCCGATGATCACCACAGCGTTCATACCGAGCGCCCCGGTTCGCGGCTGACCTGCTGGCCGGCCTCAAGCTGCGTCGAACACGCCCGCACCCGGCGGCCATCGCCCAGGCGTACCCAGCAGTCCTGGCAGGCGCCCATCAGGCAGAAGCCGGCGCGGGGTTCGGCGCTGAAGTCGCTGCCGCGCAGGTGTTCGCTGCAGGTCAGCACGGCGGTCAGCAGGGTGTCGCCGAGCAAGCCACTGGCAGGCACGCCGTCGAGGGTAAAGTCCAGGGCCGGGCGGTCGCCTTCGGCCAGTCGTTTCAGCAGAGCCATGGCGCCCTCATTGTTTACCCACCAGAACCCGATCCAGGCCGTAGACCCGATCGAGCAGAATCATCGTCAGCGCGGTCAGCGCGATCACCAGGGCCGACACCGCCGCCATCATCGGATCGATGGATTCGGTGGCGTACACGTACATGCGCACTGGCAAGGTTTGCGTGGCCGGCGAGGTGACGAAGATCGACAACGTGACCTCGTCAAAACTGTTGATGAACGCCAGCAGCCAGCCACCGGCGACCCCCGGCAGAATCATCGGCAAGGTGATTTGCCGGAACAGCGTGAAGCGTCCGGCACCCAAGGATTGCGCGGCGTGTTCGGCGCTGCGGTCCAGGCCGATGGCCGACGCCAATACCAGCCGCAACACATACGGCGTGATTACCAGCACATGGGCGAAGATCAGCCAGGCGAAGCTGCCGTTGACGCCCATCAGCGCGAACAGGCGCAGCAACGCCACCCCCAGCACCAGGTGCGGAATGATGATCGGCGACAGGAACAGGGCGTTGAAAAAGTCCCGTCCGGGGAACTCGAAGCGGGTGATCGCCAGCGCCGCCGGCACCGCAATCAGCGTCGCCAGACTGGCCGCGCTGAAGGCCAGGATCAGGCTGTTGTAGAACGCATCGACAAAGTCCGCGCGTTCGAACACGGCGCGGAACCAGCGCAGGGAGAAATCCGTGGTCGGCAGGCTCAGGGTGTTTTCCGGGGTGAAGGCGACGAGGCACACCACCACCAGCGGCGCGAGCATGAACAGCACCACCAGGGCATGGAACAGCAGGGCGAAAGGACCGTTTCTGGACATGACGAATTATCCCAATGACTTCTTGTAGCGGCCTTCGATCATCCGGTTCCACGACAGCATGATCAGCAGGTTGAGCAACAGCAGGGCCACGGCAATCGCGGCGCCCATCGGCCAGTTCAGCTCCGACAGGTACTGGTCGTAGATCAGCGTGGCGACCATCTTCAGCCGTCGTCCGCCGAGCAAGCCGGGAATGGCGAAGGAACTGGCCGCGAGGCCGAACACGATCAAGGTGCCGGAGAGCACGCCGGGCATGACCTGCGGCAACACCACTTTGCGTATCACCGTGAAGTGGCTGGCGCCCAGTGACAGCGCAGCCTGCTCGGCGGCCGGGTCGAGTTTTTGCAGCGAGGTCCAGACTGGAATGATCATGAACGGCAGCATCACGTGGACCAGCGCGATCACCACTGCGAACGGCGTGTAGAGCAGCTTCATCGGCGAGCCACCGAAGGCTTGCAAGGTCTGGTTGACCAGCCCGTCGGCGCCCAGCAACAGGCTCCAGCCGAACGCCCGCACCACCACCGAAATCAGCAGCGGCGTGAGGATCAGAATCAGGAAAATCGAACGCCACGGTGCGCCCATGCGACTGAGGATGTAGGCCTCGGGCACGCCGATCAGCACGCAGAGCAGGGTGGTCAGGGCGCTGATCCACATCGTGCGCAGAAAGATTTCGTAGAAGTACCGGTCGCCCAGCAGGCTGCTGTAGTGGGCGAAGGTGTAGGCGTCGCTGTTGATCCCCGAGCTGTAGTCGAAGACGTTCAACGACAACACCAGCGTCAGCAGCAGCGGGATCGCCAGCAGGCCGACGTACAACGCCAGGGCCGGCGCCGACAACACATACCCTTGGCGTCCTTGACGGATGGCGGCGAGCGTATTCATGCCGACACCTCGTCGACACTCAGCACCCGCAGCAGTGCCGCGTCCCAGTCGAGGCCGACCGCCGTGCCTTCGGCCAGTGGCGCCGAGCCGTCGTTGCGACGCACCACGCAGAGTTCGCCCAGGGTCGTCGTTACGCCGTACAGCCATTGGCTGCCGAGGAAGAAGCGGCTGGCGATCTTGCCTTGCAGACGGCCATGGCCTTTTTCCCGCAGATCGATTTTCTCCGGGCGCAGGCTTAACGTCAGATCGCCGTTGCCGGTGTTGCACACCTGAACCACACCGGCGCCATCTCGCTCACCGGGCAGCAGATTGGCTTTGCCGACGAACCCGGAAATGAACTCGGTGCGGGGGTGTTCGTAGAGGGTGTAAGGCGCGTCGATCTGAGTGATGCGCCCGGCCTGCATCACCACTACCCGATCACTGATCGACAGCGCTTCGGACTGGTCGTGGGTGACCATCAGCGTGGTGATCCCGACTTCGCGCTGGATGCGGCGGATTTCGAACTGCATCTCTTCGCGCAAATTGGCGTCGAGGTTGGACAGCGGTTCGTCGAGCAGCAACACCGGCGGCTCGATCACCAACGCCCGGGCCAGAGCAACACGCTGGCGCTGGCCGCCGGAAAGCTCCCGTGGATAACGCTCGGCGTGCTGGTGCAGGCGAACCAGTTTCAGCACCCGATCCACCCGTTGCTGCAATTCACCGTTGGGTACTTTGCGCATGCGCAGGCCGAAGGCGACGTTGTCTTGCACGGTCATGTGCGGGAACAGCGCGTAACTCTGGAACACCACGCCCAGGCCACGGCTGGCGGGTTTGGCGTGGGTGATGTCGCGACCGTCCAGCACAATGCGTCCGCTGCTGACTTCAACGAAGCCGGCGATCATTTGCAGGGTGGTGGTTTTGCCGCAGCCGGAAGGGCCGAGCAGTGAGACGAACTCGCCTTTTTCCACCGACAGGTTGGTGGCGACGACTGCGTCGATCTCGCCATATCGTTTGCCGAGGTTTTCAAGCTGCACGAAGGCCATGACTGCGCTCCACCTGAGATTGTTATGCGTCGCCAACGGCGCGCTTTTTTGTATGGGCAGATACGAAAAGATGTTGCGGGGTGCGTTGGCGCGCGACGTGTGTCGGCTGCCGTTGTTGTTCGAATCGCCCCTGTATGGACGCAGAGTAGGACGAAGAATAGGATGGGCTCAATAACCTATTTCACTGAAGCGATGACTATTTTCAGTTTTATTCAGTGAGTAAATTTATTGATGAGAAATCAAATGTTAGATTCCACTGATCGGAATGAAAACAAAAATGAAGTCGGTGTCGGTGCGGTCTCAAGACTGTTTGCGGTGCTGCGCAGCCTGGGTGACACCGTCGAGGGCGGCGAACGCGTGACGCAACTGGCGCAGCGCATCGGTTTGTCGCAACCGACTACCCACCGCTTGCTGCGCAGCCTGATGGACGAGGGCATGGTCGAACAGGACGCCCGCAGCAAACGCTATCGCCTGAGCCTGGAGTTTTTTGCCTTGGCGGCCCGCGCCGGCAATACCAACAACCTGCGCGAACTGGCTCGGCCGGCATTGCTGCGGTTATCGGCATCGTTGGGCGATTCGCTGTTTTTGCTGGCGCGCAGTGGCTTTGATGCAATCTGTCTGGACCGCAGCGAAGGGCCGTTTCCGATCCGCACATTTACCGGTGACATCGGCGGGCGGGTGGCGCTTGGCGTGGGGCAGGGCAGCCTGGCGATTCTGGCATTCCTGCCGCAAGAGGAACGCGACACGGTGATTCACTACAACTTGCCGCGGCTCAAGGATTTCCACCTGTACGACGAAGTGTTCCTGCGCTCGGAAGTCGAGAATGTGCGCGCGCTCGGGTACGCCGGGCGCAACACCGGCGTGTTGCAGGGCATGGCCGGCGTGGCAGTGCCGATCCTCGATCGCGACGGCCGGGCGGTGGCGGCGTTGAGCGTGGCCACGATCAGTGATCGCCTGGGGCCGGATCGTTTGCCGACCGTGGTGGAAATGCTCAAGCGCGAAGCAGCGTTGATCGGGCCGCGGATCAATCCGTTCGACCCGCTGTTGCGCAGGCCTTCGCAGGTGTTTGGGCAGGGGTGACCACAACCCGGATCAGAACTTCAGTGTCTGCTTGAGCATCTGCGCCGCCGGTGTGTCACTCGGGCTGACCATCGCGTAGTTGTACCCGGCATCCGACCAATACTCGGCCTGCAGTTCGCCGTCGCTGCGGCTGCCGCGGGGCAGGAGGAAGTTTTTCGGTCCCGGCGGACGGACGTAAAAGCTGACTTTGTGGCCGCCCTGATCTTCGTAAACCACCATCGCTGCCGGCCCTTGTTCGGTACTGAGCAAACGGCCGCTGACCGGTTTGTAGCCAGCCCCCGCCAAGTTCGGCAGGCGATGGGCCTGGCTGAAATAGCGGTCGAGCCAGCCTTGCATATCGCCATCGTCGCTGACTTGGTAATCCGCCGGCAGGATGCCTTGCTGGGCAATCAGTCGGTAGGCCTGCATCGCATCGGCCATCGGCAGTGGGGGGCTGACCAGAGTCATCTCCCGCGCGTGCCAACCGCCCAATCCGCCGACGCTGACCGCAATCAACAACACCGCGGCACTGGCCAGATGACGGCGGGACTTTCGTTTGAGACGCTGGCGAATCAGCGCCGGGTCAAGTTGCGGGTTGGCCGGTTGCTGCAAGGCGCCGCTCAGGGCTGCGCGCAATTGCTGGGCGTCCTGCTGCCAGGCGCGCACTTGCGCGGCCACCTCGGCATTGCTGGCCAGATAAGTGTCCACCTGATGTCGGTCGGCATCGCTGAGTTGGTGATCGACGTAGGCGTGCAGGTCACGCTCGCTGGGCGGCATGCTGATCATTTGAGTCTCCGCAGGGAAGGGCGGGTGATTTCGCCGTCGCTGAGCTGGCGCAAGGCCTGGCGCGCGCGGGACAGGCGCGACATTACGGTGCCGGTGGGGACGTCGAGAATCTCGGCGACCTCCTTGTAACTCAAGCCTTCCACCGACACCCAGAGCAGCAGCGCGCGCTGTTCGGTGCTGAGCTGATCGAAGGCTTGCAGGGTCGACTGGGCGATTACCTCGCGCTCTACCGAAGGCTGCGCATCGTCGCGCCCGGTAAAGAATTCGAGCATCCGCGCATACCGCCGGGAGCGGCGGTGGGCGTCGAGAAACTGCCGATAAAGAATCGAAAACAGCCAGGCCCGCAGGTCGCCCTCCGGACGTTTAGCGCTCCAATTCGACAGCGCTCGTTCCAGGCTTGCCTGCACCAGATCGTCGGCGCTGCTGGGGTTGCGCGTCAGCGATACGGCGAAGCGCCGCAGCCTGGGAATGATTTCACGCAATTGTCCGTCGATGTTGTTCATGGAAATGGCGTGTTCTCTGGCTGTGATGAATGGCACTGACAAGAAGGACGCCGGCCACTGTGGTTTATTCCTTTGTCGGGGAAAACCATTACTTATTTGTGTAGGAGATTTCTGAGGGGTTTGTAATCCATGTAATGGCATCGAACTTCGCGGCTCAACCCATGCAGCAAGCTCAGGCAGTCAGCCCAGCCTCTCACCAGGTTGCGCAGAACCACCCGTGCTTGAACGTGAATATTGAGCCTGAAGAGAATTTTTTAACATGCAAGAGTGCAAAATTTCCCTTGAGTCGGCATCGATGTGTTCGCTGCTTCCGGACAACAACACCCATGACGTGTGGCCGCGGTTCGGTCGTGGGCCGACGGTTGAGCCTGAGTATCTTCTGATCCATCACGCCATCGAGGCGCAAGCCGCCGCCAGACCTCAGGGCATTGCCGCCCATTGTGAGGGCGAAACCATCACCTATGGTGAACTGAACCGGCAGGCCAACCGACTGGCCACGCTGTTGCGTCAGCAGGGCGTCGCCCCGGGCGATCACGTGGCCTTGTTTGTGGAGCGTTCGATCCCGATGCTGGCGGGAATGTTGGCCGCATTGAAAGTGGGTGCTGCCTACATCCCTCAGCACGTAGGGATTACTCCCACTGCGCAATTGCGCCACATCATGGACGTGGCCTCGACGCGGGTGGTGCTGACACTGTCGAGCCTCGAGTCGCGAACTCCCCTGACGTCGCAGCAACACTGCATTTGCCTCGATGAGTTCATGGAGGTTGCGTCAACACTCGCTGATGACCTGAATGTGGCCTGTTCGCTGTCATTGACCCCGGACCGGTTGTGTTTCGTGCTGTTTACCTCCGGCACCACCGGCCTGCCCAATGGGGTTCGGGTGACCCACCGCAATGTGTGCAATATTTTGCTGACAGCCCCTGGCAATCTCGGCATACGGCCTGGGCTCAAGGTAGGACAGATACTTAACATCGCCTTTGACATGGCGGCCTGGGAAATACTCGGGTGTCTGGCTCATGGTGCGACCTTGATGATCCGTGGCAAGGACATCGCCCAGACGGCCGAACAATGCGATGTGCTGATCGCTACACCTTCGATACTCGGCACACTCGATCCATTGCGTTGCCAGCAAGTCAAGGTCGTGGCCCTTGCCGGGGAGCCATGCCCTCAGCCCCTGGCTGATCGCTGGTCCTCGTTCTGCACTTTTTACAATGCCTGCGGCCCGACCGAAACCACGATCGTCAACACCATGCAGCATTACAGGGGCGCAGGTGCATTGACGATCGGCAAACCCACGCCCAACAACACGGTGTACGTGCTGGATGAGGCGGGCCAGCTCTGTCAGGCGGGTGAGCAAGGTGAGATGTGGGCTGGCGGCGACTGTGTGACCGCCGGTTATTTGAGTAACCCGACGCTGACCGCCGAACGCTATCGGCCCGATCCGTTTCTGGGGCAGGGCCGGATGATGTTTCGCACACGTGATCTGGGGCGCTGGACAGCGAACGGCGAACTTGAACACCTGGGACGTGTCGATGATCAGGTCAAGGTCAGAGGGTTTCGGGTGGAGCTCGACTCTGTTTCTGCGGCTCTGGAGTCATCTGATCGCTGCGAGCGGGCGGTCACGTTGAAACTCGACAGTCGCCATCTGGTGGCCTTCGTCTATCCCGTTACCACGGACATCGATGATGCAAGACGACGCTGTGAAGAGCGGCTTGCCTATTATTGCGTCCCTTCGCTGATTCTCGCCGTGGAGCACATTCCGCTGACCTCACGCGGCAAGGTCGACAAACGTTTGCTGCTGGAGTGGGCGATGACGCACCAGGTCGACGCGACGACCCGGCAAGGGGTGAGCGCATGAAGGGGGGCAATCCGGATACCGCACTGCCGGTCAAGCGCGTGCTGTGGCGGCGATTGGGGACGTTGCCGATATTTTCGCATTACAACCGCCTCGTAGCGCTGGTGCTTGCACTCAATATCGCGGCACTGGCGCATGGGTTGACCGCCGGGCAGTGGTGGACATCCACGGGGATAGTCCTTGAGGCGCTGTCGGGATTGGTGGTGGCGAATCTGTCGCTGGCAATTTTGATTCGCCAGCAATACATCATCAATCTGCTGTTCTGGCTGGCAACCCGGGCGCCCACTTCCTGGCCGCTTGCGATACGCCGCTCACTGGCCAAGGTTTACCACTTCGGCGGCTTGCACAGTGGCGGGGCGCTGGCGGCGATTGGCTGGTTCGCGGTGTTGATCGGCTCCCTGGCCTGGCATTGGACTGAAAGCTTGGGCGGCGTTTCCCTGGCGCTGCTCGGGGTGAGCACCGGGTTGCTGGGGATCTTGCTGCTGGTGGCCGTCATGGCTCACCCGCGGATTCGCGGGCGTTTTCACAACGGCTTCGAGCGAATGCACCGCTTTGGTGGGTGGACCGCACTTGCCCTGTTCTGGGTATGGAGCGTTCTGTTTACCCGGGACCAGAACCCGCAGGCCTCCGTGAGCGAGGCGCTGTCGACGTCGGTGGCATTCTGGATGCTGATTGTGCTGACGTTCAGCATCGCCTTGCCATGGTTTCGTCTGCGCAAAGTGCCGGTGCAACTGATCAGGCCTTCTTCTCATGCGGTAATAGCCCGTTTTGACCATGTCACGCCGTTTGCCGGCTCCTCCAACGCCATCAGTCTCAACCCGCTGATGGAGTGGCATTCCTTTGCCAATATTCCCGCACCGGGTGAAGCGAGTTTTCGCCTGATCATTTCCCGGGCAGGTGATTGGACCGGCGAGTTCATCGAGCAAATGCCGACGCATGTCTGGGTCAAAGGCATTACCACCGCTGGCGTGGCGCACATCGAAACCCTGTTCAAATCGGTGGTGTACATCGCCACGGGCAGCGGCATCGGCCCGGTGTTGCCCCATTTGTTGGCCGGGCAAGTACCGATACGGCTGGTTTGGTCGACCCGCAGCCCGCGAAAAACTTACGGTGACGAACTGGTGGAAGAGATCCTGCGGGCCAATCCTGATGCCTTGATCTGGGACACCGATGTGCTCGGCAAGCCAGACCTTGTGCAACTGGCTTATGACGCGGTTCGCTCGTTCGGTGCCGAGGCGGTGATCTGCATTTCGAACCAGACGCTCACCCAGCGAGTGGTTGAGGAAATGGAGGGGCGGGGCATTCCGGCGTATGGCGCAATCTGGGATTCCTGAAGTGTGCCAAGAGCGTTTTTTCATTCAAACATTTCACATCTATTTAATGAGATCACCATGCACACATTGATCGAACGTCATGATCGAGTCGTATTGATTCGTCTTAATCGCCCGCAGGCCAGGAATGCTTTGAGTTCGGCCCTGATGCGCGAACTGCTGGACACGTTGCAACGGTTGGACCGTGACCCCGGAGTCGGCTGTTTCGTGATCACCGGGACAGCGGATTTTTTTGCGGCTGGCGCCGACATCAAGGAGATGTACGAAAAATCTTACCTGGACATGGTCCATGAGGATTATTTCGCCAATTGGGAAGCCTTTGCCGCGTTGCGTACGCCCAAGCTGGCCGCTGTTGCCGGTTATGCATACGGTGGCGGCTGTGAGTTGGCCATGATGTGCGATCTGATCTTTGCTGCGGATAACGCTCGTTTTGGCCAACCGGAAATCAGGTTGGGGGTGATGCCTGGAATGGGCGGGACCCAACGTCTCACGCGCCTGATCGGCAAGTCGAAGGCCATGGACATGATTTTGACCGGACGCTCGATGTCGGCCGAAGAGGCCGAGCGGGCAGGATTGGTGTCGCGGGTCATCGTTGCCAGCGATCTGCTGGAGCAATCCTTGGCCGCAGCGCAGATCATTGCCGGTTTCGCCAAAACCGCCACACTCGCTGCGCGCGAGTCAGTGGACCGGGCGCTGGAGTCAGGGCTGCGTGAGGGCCTTCTTTTTGAGCGAAGAGTGTTTCATGGTTTGTTTGCCACGCAGGGGCAACAGGAAGGTATGCAGGCTTTTTTGCAGAAGCGTGAGCCGAGTTTTAACCCGGTTTGACCAACCTTGAGGATTCGTCGCTAGCGGTGCTTTGAAAGAAACTACAGTTCAGGGGGAATAATCCTACGTGACGTTCGTCTCATAGCTCTTTCCCCCTGTGGCCTACGGCCCCGGAGACTTTCATGGTTGATCGCTCATCTACAACAGGGCCGTCTCGGCCGCCCCTGAGCACCGCGAGCCTGACGTTGCGCCTGACCGGCATTGCCGTGGTGGTCGCCGCGCTGGCCGGGGCTTTTGCCTACGTCAACGGCACACTCGACCCACAGCGCCTGACGCCGAAAGCGTTGATCAATGTGCTGGAGAAAAACAACGGCGTGCACCCGGGGTTCCGTCGTAACCACGCCAAAGGGGTGTGCGTGATCGGGCATTTCGAGAGCAGCGGCCAGGTGCGCGAGTATTCCAGCGCCCAAGTGTTCAATGAAGCGCGGACCCCGGTGGTCGGGCGTTTCGCGCTGCCTGCCGGCAACCCTTACGCACCGGACAACAGCGTACCGATCCGCAGCCTGGCGTTGCGCTTTACCCAGGCCAACGGTCAGCAGTGGCGCACCGGGATGAACAGCATGCCGGTGTTCCCGGTGGGCACGCCCGAGGCGTTCTATCAGCTGCAACAGGCGCAGTCACCGGACCCGGCCACCGGCAAACCGAATCCTGCGGCAGTGCCGGCGTTCTTCGGTTCTCACCCGGAAGCCGCGCCGTTTCTTGCCTGGATCAAGACTGCCAAACCTTCTGCCAGTTATGCGACCGAGACGTATAACAGCGTCAATGCGTTTTACCTGGTGAACGCAGCGGGGCAGCGGCAAGCGGTGCGTTGGAGCATGACCCCGGTTGCTCAGGATGCGGCGGGCGCGATGGCACCGGAGGGCGCTGACTTTCTGGAGAAGGATCTGGTTCAGCGTTTGTCCGCCGGACCGCTCCGTTGGCAGTTGAACATCACCCTGGCGAACCCCGGGGACCCGGTCAACGATGCGAGCAAGACCTGGTCCGGCGACCGAAAAGTGCTGAACGCCGGCACGCTGGTGCTTGAAAGTACCCAGCCACAACTCAATGGCGAGTGCCGCGACATCAACTACGACCCACTGGTATTGCCCAGCGGTATCGAAGGTTCCGACGACCCGTTGCTCGCCGCTCGTTCAGCGGGCTATGCCAATTCCTATCTGCGTCGCACCAGCGAAGTGAATCAGTTGCCCAACGCCAAGCAGGAGGCTCATCAATGAGCGCTCAACCGAACCATTTCGCTCCCCTGGCGCGGCTGCTGCATTGGCTGATGGCGCTGATGATCATCGCGATGCTGTTCATCGGCGCCGGCATGGTGGCCTCGGTGTCCGAGCGTCACGAGTGGCTGATCCACCTGCACAAACCGTTGGGCATCGCCATTCTGCTGTTGGTGGTCGTGCGTCTGGCCGTGCGTTTTTCGACCCGGCAACCACCGCTGCCGGCGGACTTGCCGGGTTGGCAAGTGCTCGCGGCGAAGGCTTCGCATGTCTTGCTGTACGCCTTGATGCTGATTTTGCCGCTGCTGGGCTGGGCGATGATATCGGCGGCTGGCGATCCGGTGATGCTCAGCAGCTCGTTGCAACTGCCGTCGATCCTGCCGGCGAATGCGCAGGTGTTTGCATTCCTGCGCAAAGCACATAGGTATCTGGCGTATCTACTGTTCCTGACCGTGCTGCTGCACCTGGCGGCGGCGTTGTTTCACGGTTGGGTGCGCCGCGATGAGGTGCTGGACAGCATGTTGCGGGGCAGGGACCGTGGGTGAGTCGGGGGACTGCCGATAACTGTGGCGAGGGGGGCTTGCCACAGGTGTTGGGTGTTTTGGCGGCGAGCGTCAGCCACCAATAGATCAACGCTACGGCGCTGATGCCCGCACCCAGCCAGCACACCGCGATCCAGCCGCCCCAGGCATACATCGCCGTCGAACCGATAGAGCCCAAGGCGCTGCCGATCGAATAGAACAGCATGTAGCCGGCAGTGAGTCGGCTTTGCGCTTCGGGGCGCACGCTGTAGATCATGCTCTGGCTGGTGACATGGACGGCCTGCAAACCCAGATCCAGCGTAATCACCCCGAGCAGCAGCGCCCACAGCGAGGATTGAGTGAGGGCGATGGGCAGCCATGAGGCGAGCATCAGCAACAACGACAGTCCGCTGGTCCATTGACCCAGGCCACGATCGGCCAGATGTCCGGCGCGAGCAGCGGCCAGTGCGCCGGCAGCCCCGGCCAGCCCGAACAGTCCGATTTCGGTGTGGGACAGTGAAAGCGGCGGGGCGCTCAATGGCAATACCAAAGGGGTCCACAGCACCATGGCACTGGCGAACGTCAGCAGGGCAAGGATGGCCCGTTGACGCAACACCGGTTCTTCCTTGAACAACGTGAAGACTGAGCCGATCAACGCGCCGTAAGCGCTATCCGGTCGCGCGTCTTCGTGCCTGGGCAGTACACGAAACAACAGCAGCGCCATCACCAGGGTCAACCCGGCGGACAGCAGATAAATCGAACGCCAACCAGCCAGGTCGGCCATGCCGCCGGCCACCGTTCGTGCCAATAGAATGCCGACGACAATGCCGCTGGTGATCACGCCTACCACACGTCCACGTTGCGCCGGGATGGCCAGCGTCGCGGCGTAGGCCACCAGGACTTGCGTCACGACCGCCAGTAATCCGGTCAGCGCCATGCCGAGCAACAGCCAGGTGCTGCTCGGCGCTAACGCGATCATCAACAAGGCCAGTGCCGACAACAGGGTTTGCAAGACGATCAATCGGCGACGGTTGAGCAGATCTCCCAGAGGGACCAGCAACAACAGGCCCACGCCATAACCGATCTGAGTGAGGGTGATGACGATACCGATGGTTGCCGGGTCCATGGCGAAGGCTTTGGTCATGGCATCGAGCAATGGTTGTGCGTAATACACATTGCCGACGGCCAGGCCGCAGGCGACGGCAAACAGCAGCACCACGGCGCCGCTTAACGGATGGTCAGGTTTCATCACAGGCTTCCTTGTGTGGTTTCAATATAAAACCAGTTGTACGGTAAGGAGTCTGGTTTTATATTGCAACCACATTGGTTGCCGGCGGACGTGGTCATGGTTAAACGTACAAGCATGGAAGGCGCCGAATGCCCGGTCGCCCGTTCACTGGATGCGATTGGGGATTGGTGGTCGCTATTGATCGTGCGCGATGCGTTCGATGGTCTGCGACGCTTCGGTGAGTTCCAGCGCAATCTGGGCATGGCCAAGAACATTCTTTCGGCACGCCTGCGCACATTAGTGGCCCACGGGATTTTCGATCTGGTGCCGGCGTCGGATGGCAGCGCGTATCAGGAATATGTGCTGACGAAGAAGGGCCAAGGCTTGTTCCCGTTAATCATCGGGTTGCGGCAGTGGGGCGAGGCGTTTTTCTATGAGGCGGGGGAGGCGCATTCGCAGGTTGTCGATCGTGAGAACGGTCGACCGGTGCGGCCGCTGGAATTGCGCGCCGAGGATGGGCGGCTGTTGGGGCCCCAGGATTGTGTGCGGATCCCGGCTGAGTAAAACATCAAAAGATCGCAGCCTTGCAGGAGCTGCGAAGGCTGCGATCTTTTGTCCAAGGGGGGTCAGCGCAAGGTATCGACCATGTCGGCAATGGTCGTCAGCACATCCTTGCCCAACTGCTTCGAACGCTTGCCAGACCAGCCAGTCAGCGCATTCGGCGCGTCGTTGTTGTCCTTGAAGGGCATTTCAATGGTAAAGGACAGGCAATCGAACTTCTGACCGACGCTGTTGCAGGCCAGGGTCATGTTGGCTTTGCCCGGTTCGTCGCGGGTGTAGCCGTGTTTGGTCTGAAAGTCCTTGGTCAGGTGCTTCAGATGGCTGCGGAAGCGCTCTTCGAGTTTTTCGATCCGCGGTGTATAGCCGGGGTTGCCTTCGCAACCGGCGGTGAACACGTAGGGAATTTCTTCATCGCCATGGATGTCGAGGAACAGGTCGACGCCATACTTTTCCATTTGCTGCTGAACGAACAGCACTTCCGGGCTGATTTCCTGGCTGGCGTTCTGCCAGGCGCGATTCAGGTCCTGGCCCATGGCATTGGTGCGCAAATGACCGTGGAAGGCGCCGTCCGGGTTCATGTTTGGCACCAGGTACAGGTCGGCGCTGGCCAGGAGCTTATTCAGCACCGGGTCGTCGTGTTTCTCCAGACGCTCGATCACGCCTTCCATGAACCATTCGGCCATGTGTTCGCCAGGGTGTTGCTGGGCGATGATCCAGACCTTGCGCTGACCTTCGGCGCCAGTCCCTTTGCGCAACAGCTGGATGTCACGACCCTCAACGCTCTTGCCGGTGGCCAACAGTTCGGTGCCAGCCTTGGTCTGTGCCTGTTCGATCAGCCAGTCGTGACGGCCACGGCTGTAGGGTTCGAAGTAGGCGAACCAGGCATGTGTGGCAGTGGCTTCAAGGCTGAAACGCAGGCAGTCGCCTTCGAAGATGGTCGGCACCCGGAACCAGTTGACGTGGTCGTAGGACGCCACCGCCTGATAACCATCCCAGGCCTTGTTGTATGAGGACTTGCTGGCGTTGTTCAGACGAAACCAATGCTCCTGACCCACATGCAGGCCGCTGGCCTTGAAATGGAACCACTGGAAATGCTGGCTGCGAGTGTCTGGCCTGATGGCCAGCAATGCTTGCAGAGGATTGCTGATGTCCAGCACATCAATGTTGCCGCTGTCGAAGTTAGCGCTGATGTCGAAAGAAGATTTAGCCCCGGCCATAATCAATTCCTGAATACGATTTTTATGGCTGCTACTTTACACGCAAGAGGGGAGAAACCGGGGGAAATTACGGGGGTGTAAAAGGGGGGCGTCCTCCTTGACGCCGATGCAGCTTAGAGACTGCGCAATTGATTCTCAAGTGCTATTTTTCGTTAGTTTGGCCCAGTGCTGCCGGGCTTCTCTTGGCAGTAGATATTCTTTTGATATCATCCGCGCCAATCGAATTTTGCAGCACCTACAGACTTCATTAGCCTGAAGCCAAAGCCAGCCTGACTGGCAAAAAAAAGACCCGGCAAAAAGCCGGGTCAAAAACCGTGATTAGCCTGATGAGGAGATAGTCCAGGAGTCCGACCTAAGGTCTCTTGGTCTATCGACTGATCTCGCGATCAGCTGGTGCAATAATAATCATTATCATTTGCAAGTCAAATGTTTCTACCTGCGCGATTGGAAAAATTTTCCTGTCCTCCTCCAATACGCTCCCGCCTCAATTGTTCTGATTGCCCTCCAGGGCCCGGTCGACCATCGCCTTGGCCATGTCGATCATGTGCACCGTCGAAAACGCCAGATCCCGGCTTGCGCCCTGCAGCTGGTTGGCTGACTCATGCGCGGTGGCAACGGCGCACCGCAGCAGGTCCGAAGCATGGACCAGCGCCTCTTCGCTGCTGATGTTACGGTTCACATCAAAGAAACGTTCTTCGCTGGCCGCTTCTGACACAGCTGGTTTCAAGTAATAGTCCAGTGCCCGCTGCGCGGCGGCAGAGCCTTTTGGCGAGGTGAGGCTGGTGTCGATTTGCATGTCGGGCAGGGTATTGCTGGGGATAGTCATGACGATGGCGAGCTCCGTGAGAAATTCAAATCCGTGAGCCCAGCTTAGTACGTACTGTATTTGTGTCTTCAGTTTTAATACTACAATTTGTGTTTTGATGGTCGGAGTACCCCACGTATCGTGCCGCACATGGATAAATGGATTGAATTGGTCAAGGCCAAAATGAGTGAACTCAAAGTCACTCAGGAAATACTCGCCGAGCGCATCGGGATGTCCCAGGGTGGCGTCGGCCACTGGCTCAATAAACGTCGTCAGCCCGGCATCGCAGAGATGAATCGTGTCTTGCGGGCGCTCGGCATGGACTATCTGGAAGTGGCGATGGTGATCAGGGAGCCGCTGCCCTCAGAGGATGAGGAGATCTGTCTGACGCAAAAGTACAACCCGTACTTCCGCTACCCGGTCAGTGACTGGCGGGAAACCGGGGAGGTGCGTGACGGAGAGCTATCGACCTACGGCACCTCGCTGGCTGTCAGCAAGCCACGTTTCGAGCTGTCCGATTACCACGCACAGGGCGCTGCGTTCTGGCTGGTGGTGGTCGGCGATGCGATGACCGCCCCTACGGGAGCGAGCATTGCCGAGGGCATGCTGATTCTGGTCGACCCGGCCATCGTGCCGGAGCCTGGCAAACTGGTGATCGCCCAATGGCCCGGCAGCGCCGAGGCGGTCTTTCGCAAGCTGATCGAAGAAGGCGGGCAGCGTTATCTGGTCCCGCTCAATCCGACCTATCCGAAAGCCCTTTACACCGAAGAATGCCGAATCATCGGCGTGGTGGTTCAGGCGACTGCCAAATTCTAATCAGATCGGTCCTCGCAACGCGTAGGACCGATCTTCATTTCACGCTTGTTCCAACTCCACCAAGGCACTGCCTTCGCTGACCATTTCGCCTTCCTGGCAATACAGCGCCTTGATCACCCCGGCGTGGGGCGCGCGAATGCTGTGCTCCATTTTCATCGCTTCCAGCACCACCAGCTGCGCCCCGGCTTCGACCGTTTGCCCGGCCTCCACCAGCACCCGCACGATGCTGCCGTTCATGGGCGCGGTGAGCCCGCCTTGATGGCTGTGACTGGCTTCGACGGCGCCGATCGGGTCATACGACTCGATGCGGCGCAGCTCGCCGTCCCATTGCAGATACAGCGCATCGCCACGGCGGATAGCCCGGTGCTGGCGGCGCAAACCGTGGTGTTCGGTCAGCAGATATTCACCTTGAAGCCGTGCGGTATGCATGTCGGCATTGCCCAGGGTCAGCGCCCGGTCTTGCCCTTCGCAACTCAAGTGCAGGGTGATTTCTGTCGGCAGCCCGGCACGGAAACCATTGTTGAAGGCCCACGGCGAACTCGGATCATCGGCGCGCAAAACAGCCGGCTGACTTTGCGCAAACGCCTGGGCCGCCGCTTGCCAGAACTCATTACTGAGCGGCGAAGGTGCTGGCAGCAGTTGCTCCTGATAACGCGGAATGAACCCGGTATCCAGTTCGGCGGCGGCAAACGCCGGGTGGCCGATGATCCGGTGCAGGAAGTTGATGTTGGTCTTCAGCCCGCCAATGGCAAACTCCTCGAGCATGCTCAGCAATCGCAGCCGCGCCTGTTCACGGTCTTCGCCCCAAGCAATCAGCTTGCCAAGCATCGGGTCGTAGAACGGCGAAATCTCGTCGCCTTCTTCGACGCCACTGTCCACACGACGCCCCGGCCCTTCGGCGGATTCGCGGTACAACGCCAGGCGCCCGGTGGCCGGCAGAAAATCGTTGCCCGGGTCTTCGGCATACAACCGTACTTCGATCGCATGGCCGATCAGCGGCACCTGATCCTGTGTCATCGGCAGCGCTTCGCCGCGGGCTACACGAATCTGCCAGGCCACCAGGTCGAGGCCGGTAATGGCCTCGGTCACCGGGTGTTCGACTTGCAGACGCGTGTTCATCTCCATGAAGAAGAACTCACCGCGCGCATCCAGCAAGAACTCTACGGTGCCTGCGCCCACGTAGCCGATCGCTTGAGCCGAACGCACGGCGGCTTCACCCATCGCCCGACGCAATTGCGGGGTCAGGCCTGGAGCAGGCGCTTCTTCGACGACTTTCTGGTGCCGACGCTGAATCGAGCAGTCACGCTCGTTGAGGTACAGACAGTTGCCGTGCTGGTCGGCGAACACCTGGATTTCCACATGACGTGGCTTGAGCAGGTATTTCTCGACCAACATCCGCGAATCGCCGAACGACGATTGTGCTTCACGCTGCGCAGAGGCCAGGGCTTCAGCCAGTTGGCTGACGTCCTCGACCACTTTCATGCCTTTGCCGCCGCCGCCCGCCGTAGCCTTGAGCAACACCGGATAACCAATGCGTTCGCAGGCATCGCGGAATGTGTCGAGGTCCTGGGCTTCGCCGTGATAGCCGGGCACCAGCGGCACACCGGCGGTTTCCATCAAGGCTTTGGCCGCGGACTTGCTGCCCATGGCGTCGATGGCCGAGGCGGGCGGGCCGAGGAAGATCAGGCCAGCCGCCTCGATCGCCCGGGCGAACCCGGCGTTTTCCGAGAGAAAACCATAACCGGGATGAATCGCCTGAGCACCGCTGGCTTTCGCGGCGGCGATCAGTTTGTCGATTTGCAGGTAACTTTCGGCGGCTTTGCTGCCGCCCAGGTCGACGCGTATATCCGCTTCGCGGCTGTGCCGGGCGTCACGGTCGGTGGCGCTGTGTACGGCCACGGTGGTCAGGCCCAGAGCCTTGGCAGTACGCATCACCCGGCAGGCGATTTCGCCACGGTTGGCCACCAGCAGGGTGGTGAGAACAGGTGCGCTCATCAACGCGGCTCCTTGAGGGTGGTTTCGGCTTGCCAGGTGGGCGAACGTTTTTGCAGGAAGGCGCGCAGGCCTTCCTGACCTTCGGGGCTGACGCGAATTCGGGCGATGGCATTCTCGGTGTAGCGGCGCAGCGCCGGGGTCAGCGCGCCGTTGCCGACTTCACGCAGCAGATCCTTGCTGGCGCGCATGGCTGCCGGGCTGTTGAGCAGTAGATTGTCGATCCACTGATCGACTTTCTGCTCCAGCTCAGCCATCGGATAGCTCTCTGACAACAGGCCGATTTCCCGAGCCCGTTGCCCGCCGAAACGTTCGGCAGTCAAGGCATAACGCCGCGCCGCACGTTCGCCGATGGCTTGCACCACGAACGGGCTGATGACCGCTGGCGCCAGGCCGATGCGCACTTCCGACAGGCAGAACTGCGCGTCGTCGGCGCCAATCGCCATGTCGCAGCAACTGATCAGGCCCAGCGCGCCGCCAAACGCCGCGCCCTGCACCACGGCCAGCGTCGGGACTTTCAGTTTGGCGAGGTTGTACATCAACTCCGCCAGTTCCCGGGCGTCATCAAGGTTGGTGTGGTAATCGAGTTCGGCCGATTGCTGCATCCAGGCCAGATCGGCACCGGCGCTGAAATATTTGCCGCGCCCACGGATCAGCAGAAAACGCAGGCTGGCATCGCTCGACACTTTATCCAGCGCGAGAATCAATTCGCGGATCATTTCGGCGTTGAACGCGTTGTTCTTTTCTTCTCGGCTGAGCCACAGGGTGGCAAAACCACGCGGGTCGGTCTGCAGCTCGAGGGTGTTGAAGTCGCTCATATTCATCCGTCTCCACAACTCTGGTTGTAGGAGCGAGGCTTGCCCGCGAAGAATGCGCCGCGGATTTCCTGTTGCACCGCGTCATAGCTGTTCGCGGGCAAGCCTCGCTCCTACGGGATCACATCCGGAACACGCCGAAGCGGCTCGGTTCGATGGGTGCGTTCAGCGACGCCGACAAGGCCAGGGCCAACACGTCGCGGGTCTGCGCCGGATCAATGACGCCGTCGTCCCACAGCCGGGCGCTGGAGTAGTAGGGGTGACCCTGTTCTTCGTACTGATCGAGGATCGGTTGCTTGATCTCGGCTTCCTGCTCTGCGCTGAAACGATGCCCGCTGCGCTCGGTTTGCTCGCGCTTGACCTGCACCAGCACACCCGCCGCCTGTTCGGCGCCCATCACGCCGATTCGCGCGTTCGGCCACATCCACAGGAAGCGTGGATCGTAGGCCCGGCCGCACATGCCGTAGTTACCGGCGCCGAAGCTGCCGCCGATGATCACGGTGAATTTCGGCACCTTGGCACAAGCCACGGCGGTCACCAATTTCGCGCCGTGCTTGGCGATGCCGCCGGCCTCGTATTTCTGGCCGACCATGAACCCGGTGATGTTCTGCAGGAACAGCAACGGAATGCCGCGCTGGCAGGCCAGTTCGATGAAGTGCGCGCCTTTCTGTGCGGCCTCGGCGAAGAGGATGCCGTTGTTGGCGAGGATCGCGATCGGGTAGCCGTGCAGGTGGGCGAAGCCGCACACCAAAGTCGTCCCGAACAGCGCCTTGAACTCATCGAACACCGAGCCGTCCACCAGTCGTGAGATCACTTCACGCACATCGAACGGTTGCTTGGCGTCGGCCGAGACCACACCGTACAACTCGTCGCTGCTATACAGCGGCGCGATCGGAGCACGTTGTTGCAGTTCGCCGAGCTTGCGCCAGTTGAGGTTGGCCACGCTGCGCCGGGCCAATGCCAGGGCATGTTCATCGCTTTCAGCGTAGTGGTCGGCGACCCCGGAAATCTTGCAGTGCACATCGGCCCCGCCGAGGTCTTCGGCGCTGACCACTTCACCAGTCGCGGCTTTCACCAGCGGTGGGCCGGCGAGGAAAATCGTGGCCTGCTGACGAACCATGATCGCCTCGTCGGCCATCGCCGGAACGTAGGCGCCCCCGGCGGTGCAAGAACCCATGACCACCGCAATTTGCGGAATGCCCATGGCACTCATGTTGGCCTGGTTGAAGAAGATCCGCCCGAAGTGTTCGCGGTCCGGGAACACTTCATCCTGACGCGGCAGGTTGGCGCCACCGGAGTCCACCAGATAAATGCACGGCAGGCGATTCTGCTGGGCGATGGTTTGCGCGCGCAGGTGTTTTTTTACCGTCAGCGGGTAATACGAGCCACCTTTCACGGTGGCATCGTTGGCGACGATCATGCATTCGACGCCTTCCACCCGGCCAATCCCGGCAATCACGCCGGCGGCGGGAACGTCTTCGCCGTACACCGCGTAGGCCGCCAGTTGGCTGATCTCGAGAAATGGCGAACCCGGATCGAGCAGGCGATTGATCCGCTCACGGGGCAGCAATTTACCCCGCGATGTGTGACGTTCTTGCGCCTTCGGGCCGCCACCTTGCTGCACTTGCGCGAGCAGGGTGTGCAGGGCGTCGACCTGTTTGAGCATCGCCGCGCTGTTGGCCGCGAACTCCGCCGAACGGGGGTTGAGCTGGGTATGCAGGATAGCCATGGACAGCTCCGTTTAGCGGGTTTCGTTGAACAGTTCGCGACCGATCAGCATGCGACGGATCTCACTGGTGCCGGCGCCGATTTCATACAGCTTGGCGTCACGCAGCAGACGACCGGCCGGGAATTCGTTGATGTAGCCATTGCCACCAAGAATCTGGATCGCGTCGAGGGCCATTTGCGTGGCGCGTTCGGCGCTGTAGAGAATCACCCCGGCGGCGTCCTTGCGGGTGGTTTCGCCGCGCTCGCAGGCCTGGGCCACGGCATACAGGTAAGCGCGGCTGGCATTGAGTTGGGTGTACATGTCGGCGACTTTGCCCTGGATCAACTGGAATTCGCCGATGCTCTGGCCGAACTGTTTGCGGTCGTGGATGTACGGCACGATCAGGTCCATGCAGGCCTGCATGATCCCGGTCGGGCCACCGGAAAGCACTACGCGCTCATAGTCGAGGCCGCTCATCAGCACTTTCACGCCGCCATTGAGTACGCCGAGGATGTTTTCTTCCGGCACTTCGACGTCATCGAAAAACAGCTCGCAGGTGTTTGAACCGCGCATGCCCAGCTTGTCGAATTTGTTGCTGCGGCTGAAACCTTTCCAGTCACGCTCGACGATGAACGCGGTGATGCCGTGCGGGCCTTTTTCCAGGTCGGTCTTGGCGTAGATCACGTAGGTGTTGGCGTCAGGACCGTTGGTGATCCAGGTCTTGCTGCCGTTGAGCACGTAGTGATCGCCGCGTTTGTCGGCGCGCAGCTTCATCGAGACCACGTCGGAACCGGCGTTCGGCTCGCTCATGGCCAGGGCACCGATGTGTTCGCCGCTGATCAGTTTCGGCAGGTATTTGCTTTTCTGTTCATGAGTGCCGTTGCGGTTGATCTGGTTGACGCAGAGGTTGGAGTGCGCGCCGTAGGACAGGGCGACCGACGCCGAACCACGGCTGATTTCTTCCATGGCAACCACGTGCGCCAGATAACCCAGGCCGGCGCCGCCGTACTCTTCCGGCACGGTGATGCCCAGCAGGCCCATGTCGCCGAATTTGCGCCACAGGTCGGCCGGGAACAGGTTGTCGATGTCGATCTGAGCGGCGCGCGGGGCGATCTCTTTGGCGACGAAGGACTGAACCTGATCGCGCAGCATGTCGATGGTTTCACCGAGGGCAAAGTTCAGGGATGGGTAGCTCATGGGGCACCTTTTGGCTTTTTTGTAGGGTGGGGAGGGCAGTGATTCAGCTCTCACCTTTACGTTAACGTAAGCCTGTGACGAATGGCTGTCAATCACCCTTTACGTTAACGTCAACTTGAGCGAGAGTAGAGCCAGTTCTGAAAGACTGTGGCGAGGGGGCTTGCCCCCGTTCGAGTGCGCAGCGCTCGCAGATCTTGGGTCCGCTGCGCGGCCCAACGGGGCAAGCCCCCTCGCCACACAAGCCGGCTCCTACAGGTCGCCGGTACAGCCCATTAATAAAGACAATAGGGGTCGTCATGGATCAACCCAGTGCAAACCCGCAGCGCAGCTATACCCGTGGTTCCCAGGACAAAGCCTTGCTGGCGATGACCATCGGCCAGGCGTTTGATAACACCGTCGCGCAATACCCGAACGGGGAGGCGCTGGTCGTGCGCCATCAACAGCTGCGTTACACCTGGCAGCAGCTGTCGGATGCTGTTGATCTGCACGCCAGAGCATTCCTGGCGCTGGGTTTGCAAACCGGTGACCGGCTCGGCATCTGGGCCCCGAACTGCGCCCAGTGGTGCATCAGCCAGTTCGCCAGTGCGAAAATCGGCGTGATCCTGGTCAACATCAACCCGGCTTATCGCAGTTCAGAACTCGAATACGTATTGAAGCAATCCGGCTGCCAATGGCTGGTCTGCGCCGGGGCCTTCAAGACCTCCGACTATCACGGCATGCTGCAAGGGTTGGTGCCGGAATTGGCGGAGCAATCCATCGGCCACTTGCAGAGCGAACGCCTGCCGGAACTGCGTGGGGTCATCAGCCTGGATGCGCAGCCACCCTCGGGTTTCCTGCCGTGGTCGCAATTGGCCGATCTGGCGGCCAGTGTGTCGATCGAGCAATTGCACGAACGCCAGGACAGCCTGCATTTCGATCAGGCGGTGAATATCCAGTACACCTCCGGCACCACCGGTTTCCCCAAGGGCGCGACCCTCAGCCACTACAACATTCTCAACAACGGTTACATGGTCGGCGAAAGCCTCGGCCTGACCGCCGATGATCGGCTGGTGATTCCGGTGCCGCTGTATCACTGCTTCGGCATGGTCATGGGCAACCTCGGCTGCGTCACCCACGGCAGCACCATGATTTACCCCAACGATGCCTTCGATCCACTGTTGACCCTGACCACCGTCGCCGAAGAAAAAGCCACCGCGCTTTATGGCGTGCCGACCATGTTCATCGCCATGCTCGATCAGCCCAAGCGCGCCGAATTTGATTTGTCGAGCCTGCGCACCGGGATCATGGCCGGGGCGACGTGTCCGATCGAGGTGATGCGTCGGGTTATCGGCGAAATGCACATGAGCGAAGTGCAGATTGCCTACGGCATGACGGAAACCAGCCCCGTGTCTTTGCAGACCGGTCCGTCGGACGACCTGGAATTGCGCGTCACCACGGTCGGCCGCACC
Organism: Pseudomonas sp. GW822-FHT07A10; assembly: GCF_058798795.1. Classification (NCBI taxonomy): domain Bacteria; kingdom Pseudomonadati; phylum Pseudomonadota; class Gammaproteobacteria; order Pseudomonadales; family Pseudomonadaceae; genus Pseudomonas; species Pseudomonas sp. GW822-FHT07A10. The sequence goes on along the minus strand of NZ_JBXAKV010000003.1, from coordinate 25,916 downwards.
CAGCCGCAACTGGAAAGCAAGATCATCGACGAGGCGGGCAATCTGGTGCCACGCGGCACCATTGGCGAGCTGTGCACTCGGGGTTACAGCGTGATGCTCGGCTACTGGAAAAACCCGCAAGCCACCGCCGAGGCTATTGATGACGCTGGCTGGATGCACACCGGCGATCTGGCGAGCATGAACGACGAAGGCTACGTGTGCATCGCCGGGCGTAACAAGGACATGATCATTCGCGGCGGTGAGAATATTTACCCGCGCGAACTGGAAGAGTTCTTCTTCACCCACCCGGCGGTTGCCGATGTGCAGGTGATCGGCATTCCTTGCTCCCGGTATGGCGAAGAGATTGTCGCCTGGATCAAATTCCATCCCGGCCACAGCGCCACCGAACAGGAGTTGCAGGCCTGGTGCAAGGAGCGTATCGCGCACTTCAAGACGCCGCGTTACTTCAAGTTCGTCGAGGAGTTTCCGATGACCGTGACCGGCAAGATCCAGAAGTTTCGGATGCGCGAGATCAGCATCGAGGAACTCAAGGCTATACCGTAGGAGCGAGCGGTGCGGCGATCCGACTTGCCCGCGAAGGCGATTTGTCATTCAGCATTGATGTCGACTGATCTGGCGCCTTCGCGGGCAAGCCTCGCTCCTACGTATTTGGGGAATGGGGAAACGCAGGAAGCACAAAGGGGAGCCGAAGCTCCCCTTTAATTTTGTCGTTACGTGCTCTTTTTTTATTATTGAGGGGCGGTCTGTTGTTGTTTTTGGCAACCGTGGCCCTTTACCGCTGTTTTTGTCGATCCCCATCCGGGATCAAGAGCAAACGTATTTTTTTGAGCGCTGATCTACTTTTTCGCCAAGCGATCCAACCAGTTCGGGAGCTACCTGAAGGTAGTTTTATTGTTCTCTGCCCGGTTGCGGGTTACTCCGAAAAGCACCCTGAAAAGCACACCTTCTCCAAAAAAATCTGTTAGCTGCGTCTCTGCCGTGTTGTTCTTGTTATGTCAGAGTCGTTACGTCTTATTTTTATTGGTTTGCAGCTTTTTATTCTTGTTATGCCATAGAGATAGCAGAAGCCGTGCCAACTTTGAAAAGTTCTTTAAAATCAATGATTTGATTTTTTGTGAGATTTTTCATCCGTACCAAACCTGACAATTTGTTTCCGTGTTACTCGTTTCCGCCCCACGTGCCAGAACACGCGGTAACACCCGGACACATCCGCGTCGTCACTGTGCGCTGCGAGCCTTGGCCACGCGAGAACCAGTAGGGCGCCCCAGCACCGCGCAAATCTGCTGGCCGGCGCGAATCAAGGCGTCCAGGTCGATCCCGGTCTCGATGCCCAGGCCGTTGAGCAGGTAAACCACGTCTTCGGTGGCGACGTTACCGCTGGCGCCCTTGGCGTACGGGCAGCCGCCAAGGCCGGCGATGGAGCTGTCGAACACCGCAATGCCTTCCAGCAGGCTGGCGTAGATATTGGCCATGGCCTGGCCATAGGTGTCGTGGAAGTGCCCGGCCAGTTTTTCCCGTGGCACGTCGGCCGAAACCACTTCAAACATCTTGCGGGTCGCGCCAGCGGTGCCGGTGCCGATGGTATCTCCCAGCGAAACCTCGTAGCAGCCCATGGCATAGAGTTCGCGAGCGACCCGGGCGACTTGCGCAGGCGCGACATCACCCTCGTAAGGGCAGCCCAGCACACAGGACACGTAACCGCGCACGCTGACGCCGTGTTGTTTGGCCGCGTCCATGATCGGCACGAAGCGCTCCAGGCTTTCGCTGATCGAGCAATTGATATTGCGCTGGGAGAACGCTTCGGATGCTGCGGCGAACACGGCGACTTCCTTGACCCCGGCGGCGATAGCGTCTTCAAAGCCCCGCAGGTTGGGGGCGAGGGCGCCATAGGTTACCCCTGGTTTGCGCTGGATCTGCGCGAAGACCTCGGCGGAACCGGCCATTTGCGGCACCCATTTGGGCGAGACGAAACTGCCGACTTCTATATAGCCGAGGCCAGCGGCGGTGAGCGCATCGACCAATTGCACCTTGTCCGCGACGCTGATGGGTTGGGCTTCGTTTTGCAGACCGTCGCGGGGGCCGACTTCGACCAGGCGTACGTGGGTGGGGAGGGACATGGGAATCGACCTGTTGAGATTGTATGAATGTTCACAGAGCCCTGTAGGAGCTGGGCTTGCTCGCGAAAGCGTCAGGTCAGTCGACATCCATGTTGAAGGACATACCGCTTTCGCGAGCAAGCTCAGCTCCTACACGAGCTGCTGGCTCTTGATCGTTTGCTCCAGCGCCTGGGTGCAGCGCTCTTCGGCTGTGTCGAGTTCCAGCTTCATCTGTTCGATGTCCAGCAGTTGCTGCTCGAGTTGTTCCCGACGCTCGGCAATTTTCGCCAGCATGCTGTGCAATTGCTTGGTGTTACCGCTGGAGGGGTCGTAGAGCTCGATCAGCTCGCGGCATTCGGCCAGGGAAAAACCAATGCGCTTGCCCCGCAGGATCAGCTTCAGGCTGACCTTGTCACGGGGCGAATAAATGCGTTCCTGACCGCGACGCTCGGGGCTGAGCAGGCCTTGCTCTTCATAGAAGCGAATGGCCCGGGTGGTGATGTCGAGCTCGCGGGCGAGGTCGGAAATGCTATAGGTCTGGCTGCTCATGGAAGCGCTCGAAAAAGGTCATGGCGCTAAGCTAATGTCAGGTTGACGTTTACGTCAAGGGGCATGAATTGTCTGTGTAGTGACGGGCCTCTTCGCGGGCAAGCCTCGCTCAGGTTTGGTGTCGATCATTTAATCGTGGTTCGACGCTAACCTTGTAGGAGCGAGGCTTGCCCGCGAAGAACGATGACGCGGATTAACGTCTTACACCTTATCCAGCTTCTTCTCGTGCGCCGTGACCTGCTGGCACAACTCGATCATCTGCTCGCGCATCCAGCGGTTGGCCGGGTCCTGGTCGGTGCTTTCGTGCCAGTAGAGGTGGGTTTCCACCGGCGGAACTTCTTTGACCGGCAGGTTCACCGAGTACAAATCATGGCGACGAGCGAAGCGTTCCGGCACGGTCATGACCATGTCGGTCTGCTGTAACACCTGGGACGCCATCAGGTAATGCTGGGAGCGCAGGGCGATCTTGCGCTGGATGCCCATTTTGCCCAGGGCCAGGTCGACATAGCCCAGGCCGCTGCGGCGGCTGGAGATATGGATGTGGGTCAGGGACAGGTAATCGTCGAGGGTGAATTTCTCTTTGCCCGCCAGCGGATGGCCCTTGCGCATGGCGCACACATAACGGTCTTCCATCAACTTGACGTGACGCACCTGCGGGTCGGTGTTGAGCGGCGCATCCACTGCGAAATCCAGACGTCCGGCCGCCAGTTCCTTGGTGGTTTCGCGGCGTTTGGACAGGAAACTTTCGATGATCACCGTCGGCGCCAGGCGGCGCAGGCGCTGGAACAATGGCGGCAGGATCACCGCTTCGGTGAGGTCGGTCATGCTGATGCGGTAGGTCTTGACCGCCTGCAACGGGTTGAAGATTCGGCTTTCCTGCACCGATACCCGCAGCAGGGAGAGGGCGTTGCGCACGGGGCCGATGATGTTCTGCGCCATCGGTGTGGGCACCATGCCTTGGGCGGTGCGCACGAAAAGCGGGTCGTTGAAGGTTTCGCGCAGGCGGGCCAGAGCGTTCGACACCGCCGGTTGAGTAATGCCGACAATCTGCCCGGCGCGGGTCAGGTTGGCTTCGGTGTAGATCGCGTCGAAGACGATGAAAAGGTTGAGGTCGACCTTGCTCAGATTCATGCGCTGCACTCTTGTTATCAGGGGCGTCTTGATCGGACCCGAGGGCCTTGGCAATCAGCCGATCATATATCGGTGATGAATGTTAATACACGCCGAGAATAGGTTAGGTAAATTTTCGTAGCTGTTCTAGCATCGATTGCATGACCTGAACAACTCCTCTGAACCCCTGATTAAAAGGTAGAGCTGCCATGGATTTCGCTTATTCGCCCAAGGTCCAGGAACTGCGTGAGCGCGTGACTGCGTTCATGGACACCTACGTTTACCCCGCCGAAGCGGTGTTCGAACGCCAGGTCGCCGAGGGCGATCGCTGGCAGCCGACAGCAATCATGGAGGAGCTCAAACTCAAGGCCAAGGCTGAAGGCCTGTGGAATTTGTTTCTGCCTGAGTCCGAACTCGGTGCCGGCCTGACCAACCTCGAATACGCGCCATTGGCGGAAATCATGGGTCGCTCATTGCTGGGCCCTGAGCCGTTCAACTGCTCGGCGCCCGACACCGGCAACATGGAAGTGCTGGTGCGTTACGCCAACGAAGAGCAGAAGCAACGCTGGCTCGAACCGCTGTTGCGCGGCGAGATCCGCTCGGCGTTCGCCATGACCGAACCGGACGTGGCCTCGTCCGACGCCACCAACATGGCTGCCCGTGCCGTGCGTGATGGCGATGAGTGGGTGATCAACGGCAAGAAATGGTGGACTTCAGGGGCCTGCGATCCGCGCTGCAAGATCCTGATCTTCATGGGCCTGAGCAACCCGGATGCACCGCGTCACGCGCAGCACTCGATGATTCTGGTGCCAGTGGATACGCCGGGCGTGAAGATTGTGCGTCCGCTGCCGGTGTTCGGTTACGACGACGCGCCTCACGGCCACGCCGAAGTGCTATTCGAGAACGTCCGGGTGCCGTACGAAAACGTCCTGCTGGGCGAAGGACGCGGCTTCGAAATCGCCCAGGGTCGCCTCGGCCCGGGCCGGATTCACCACTGCATGCGTTCGATCGGCATGGCTGAGCGTGCGCTGGAGCTGATGTGCAAACGGGCGGTCAACCGAACTGCGTTCGGTAAACCTCTGGCGCGCCTTGGCGGTAACATCGACAAAATCGCCGACTCGCGGATGGAGATTGACATGGCACGACTGCTGACATTGAAAGCGGCGTACATGATGGACACCGTCGGCAACAAAGTGGCGAAGAGCGAGATCGCGCAGATCAAAGTGGTCGCACCGAACGTGGCGTTGCGGGTGATCGACCGGGCGATCCAGATCCATGGCGGGGCAGGGGTGTCCAACGATTTCCCGCTGGCCTACATGTACGCCATGCAACGCACCTTGCGCCTGGCCGACGGCCCGGACGAAGTGCACCGCGCGGCGATTGGCAAGTTCGAGATCGGCAAGTATGTGCCTAAAGAAATGATGCGCAGCGGGCACTGAAACCTGTGGCGAGGGGGCTTGCCCCCGTTCGGCTGCGCAGCAGTCGTAAATTGTACACCGCGTCTTTCCAGGAAAAATGCGGTGGCCGGTTTGAGGCCCGCTTCGCGGTCCAACGGGGGCAAGCCCCCTCGCCACAGTAGGCCCCCAAGCCACAATGTTTGGTGCTTACTTCAATACACCCAAACCTCAACCCGCCGATTCTTGATCCGCCCTTCATCCCCGCTGTTGGTCGCCACCGGCATCTCGGCGCCAAAACCGCGAATCTCGCGAAACACCACGCCGCTTTTCACCAGTTCTCGCCGCACCGCCATGGCCCGCAGTTTCGACAGCAGGTCGGCCCGCGTGGGGTCGCTCTTGGCATCGCCAAACCCTACCAACGTCACCTGCCGATTGGTTTTGTCGTGCTGCTTTATATAGTCGAGCACCCGCGACAGGTCCTGGCGAGCCTTGTTGTCCAGCGTCGCGCTGCCTTCTTCGAAACGAAAATTCACCGTCAGCCGCTGGGCATGCCGACTGAGTGCCTGATAACCCTCGGGCATCAGCGCATTCGGTGTGACGGCCATGGCCTGAACGGTCTGCGCGATAAAACCATTGGCCGCGACAATCGCCTGGCCATTGCTGCTCTGGGCGAACTTCACCAGCGCCTTGGCCCAGGGATTTTTCCCGTTCGGCGGCAGGTAAAGGAACAGCCGACGGGACAGCGGGTAATCTTCCGTCGCGATCAGGCTATTGAACGGAAGCATGGCCTGGGAGTCACCATCGACAATGGCCACTGCTTTGGCCTGGCGCACATAAGGCAAACCGATGAAGCCGATGGCTTGCGGGTCCAGACTCACCGCGTCGGACAATTGCTCACTGGATTCGAAGCGTTTCGCATTGCCGCTCAGCATTTTCCCACGCGGGCTGAGGACCAACTCCTTGAACGTGTCGTACGTGCCCGATTGGTCATCCCGCGCGTAGAGATGAATCGTCCCACCGGTGCCGCCGAGTTCTTCCCAGGTTTTCGTCTCGCCGCTGAAGATTCGCGCCAGTTGCTCGGTGTTGAGCTGCTTCAGCGGATTGTGCGGATGAAGGATGATGGCCAGCCCGTCGATGGCGATGACTTGTTCGGCAACCGGGCTTTTCAGATCGCCCAGCGGTTCGAGATCCAGTCGTTCGCTGTCCTTGATCGGCCGTGACGAGGCCGCGAGATCGGCGGAGGCGATTTTCAGGGCTTTGAATCCGGTGCTTGAACCGTGGGCCGCGACTTCCACCTCGACTCGACGGCCCTCAGCGGTTTCTCCGACGATGCGTTGTTCGTTGGCCTTGTCCGGGGCTTCGCGGTGCACCTTGAGCAGGCCCTGTTCATGCATCAACCCCTCGACCAGCGCCGGCCCCAACGCCGCGCCAATGGTGTTGGAACCCTGGATGCGCAGCACCGGGCCACGTTCGGGCGTCGGCAGATCGCCGGCCGACACCGTCAACGGCAGCACGGCGCCGAGCAGCAGCAGGAACAACACGCGCAGGGTCATGCCGGCACCTTAATAAGCCAAAGAAAGTGTCGGGAGAATAAGTCAGTAAGGTTTCTGAACGATGACAGTGATCGTTCCCACGCGCAGCAAAGGAACGTCGCCGGGGACGCTCCGCGTTCCGCTGTTGAATGTGACGCAGAGCGCCACGGGATGCATTCCGTTGCTGCGCGTGGGAACGATCAGATCAGCTCAAGCCAGATCGGCGCATGATCGGAAGGTTTTTCCATCCCGCGCAGTTCGTAATCCACGCCCGCGTCCTTGACCCGAGGCAACAACCCGTTGGATGCCATGATCAGGTCAATCCGCAGCCCGCGCTTGGGCTCATCTTCAAAACCGCGGCTGCGGTAGTCGAACCAGCTGAAACGGTCGGCAACGTCCGGGTTCAGGTGACGAAAACTGTCCACCAGACCCCAGTTCTTCAGGCGTGCCATCCATTCGCGTTCTTCGGGCAGGAAGCTGCATTTGCCGGTTTTCAGCCAGCGTTTCATGTTGTCCGGGCCAATGCCGATGTCGCAGTCTTCCGGGGAAATGTTCACATCGCCCATCACCACGATCGGCTGGTCGTTGCTGAACTGGCTTTCCAGCAATTGCTGCAAATCGCTGTAGAAACGTTCCTTGGCCGGGAACTTGGTGGGGTGATCGCGGCTTTCGCCCTGTGGGAAATAGCCGTTCATGATGGTTACCGGCACGCCATTGGCGTCGGCGAACGTGCCCCAGATAAAGCGCCGTTGAGCGTCTTCTTCATCAGTGGCGAAACCTTTGTGTAGCGCAATCGGCTCCTGGCGCGAGAGCAGGGCCACGCCGTAGTGACTCTTCTGGCCGTGGAAATACACGTGATACCCCAGCGCCTGCACCTCGGCCAGGGGAAACTGGTCGTCGTGGACCTTGGTTTCCTGCAACCCGATCACGTCCGGTTGATGCTTTTCGATCAGCGCCGCCAGCTGATGCGGGCGAGCGCGCAGCCCGTTGATGTTGAAGGAGACGATCTTCATGGTCGGCAGTCCTGGCAAAAGTGCGATGCTAGCTGACATGTAGGAATGGGGCCAGCTTTGGGGTGAGGGGATTCGTTGTGTCCTGTCAGAGATGCGTTGGCGCGGGCAAGCCTAGTCGATGAAGCTCCTCGCTTGGTCTATACCTGTCTGGGGAACTGTGAAGCCACCCGAAGGTTCGTACCAAGAAGAGCGCAGCCATCTGAGCTGTGCCCCAGGGAGATCCGCCGTTATGCCCGAAACCTCGACCGCCATCGCCGATATTCACATGCTCGACAGCGGCTATTCCCGCGAAGCACGGTCCCTGTTGTACCAGGCGTACCGGCACGAGCCAACGTTCGGCTATCTGTTCGAAGCCGAACGCCCAGGTTACGAACAGCGGGTACGGGCGACGGTGCGCGAACTGATCAAACAGCACTTTCTGCAGGATTTACCGGCCATCGGCCTGCTGGTGAATGACCGCTTGATCGGCATCGCCCTGATCGCGCCGCCGCAACGCCGCCTGGGCATCACCGAAAGCTGGGCCTGGCGCCTGCGGATGGTGCTCAGCACCGGGTTTCGCTGTACCCGACGCTACCTCGATTACCACGCCGCCGTGATGGCGTGCGTGCCGTCCGACTCGGTGCACGTCCTGCCATTGCTGGGGGTTCACCCGCAATTCCAGGGCAAGCACTTTGGCGAACAGTTGCTGCAAGCGGTGCACAACTGGTGCGCGGTCGATGAGCACTCCCAAGGCGTGATCCTCGACACTGGGAATCCTCGCTATCTGGAGTTCTATAAGCGTCAGGGCTATGAGGAAATCGGCGAAGTAGCCGTAGGACCGATTCGTGAACACGTGTTTTTCCACGCCAACCCGCAGGTGTTACAAACAGCAACAGCGTAATCGCCGAACTTTTTGGGGCAAGTCCGGCTCTATCAGGCTCCCAAGCTCGTGATAGCATCCGCGCCTATGAATGTTCCAGGAAGAATGACCAGTGGCCTGCTGATGCTGTTATCCAGCTGCGCAGCGCTGGCGCAAAGTGAATTGGATGTGCGGATCAAACCGTCCAACGATGAACTGAAGGCCAATATAGAGGGCTATATCGGTAGCCTCGGCGATCGCGATGAAGAAGCCTTGCTGCGCTTCAGTCGCGGCGCCGAAGAGCAGGCGCGCAAGGCCGCCCAGGCCTTGGGGTATTACCAGCCGCAAATCGACAGCGACGTGAAGGGCGGCAAGACGCCGCGCCTGGTGCTGAACATCGATCCCGGCGAGCCGATCCATTTGCGCAACGTCACGATACGTGTCGACGGTCCTGCCGCCTCGCTTAAATCCTTTCGTGTGCCTAAGAGCGACCTGCTTAAACCTGGCGCGGTGCTGAATCATGGTCATTATGAAGACGCCAAGCGGCTGATCCAGAACCAGGCCTCGCGTTTCGGCTTCTTCAGTGGGCGCTTCACCCGCCAGAAGCTGTTGGTGGACCCGCGCGCGGGCGTCGCCGACATCGAGTTGATCTACGACAGCGGTCCGCGTTATGCGTTGGGCAAAGTCAGTTTTGAAGGCGACACGCCGTTCGACGAAGACCTGCTGCAACGCATGGTGCCGTTCAAGGCCGGTACGCCCTATGACTCCGAGCTGATCGCCGAACTCAATCAGGCGCTGCAATCGAGCGGTTATTTCGAAGGCGTGCGCGTCGACGCAGCGCCCACCGCATCCAAGGACGACGTGATCCCGGTGGCGGTCAAACTCGACACCCGCAAGCCGCGGACCATGGGCTTGGGTCTGGGGTTTTCCACCGACGTCGGCCCGCGAATCAAGGCCAACTGGACCCGGCACTGGGTCAACCCGCAAGGCGACAGCTATGGCTGGGAAGCCGAACTGTCGGCACCGCGGCAGAACGTCGGGGTGTTTTACGACATTCCCCTGGATCCACCGCTGACCGACAAACTGCGCTGGGCCGCTGGCTATCAATATGAAGATATCGCTGGCACCGACTCCCGCAGCAAATTGCTGACCCTCGGCCCCGAATGGCACAGCAAGTTGCCCAGCGGCTGGCAGCGGGTAGTGTCGCTCAAATGGCAGCGTGAGGAATACACACTCGGTGACGACTCGGGGCTCAGCACCTTGCTGATGCCCGGCGTGAGCTATTCGTACCTGAAAAGCGACAACCGCATCGACCCGCACAACGGCTATCGCCTGCAATTCGAAACCAAGGTGGCCAAGGAAGGATTGGGTTCGGACACCAACCTGGTGTATGGCACGGCACTGGTCAAAGGCCTGACCACGGTCTTCGATAAACACCGCTTCCTCGGTCGGGTGCAGGTCGGCGGCAGCGCCACCAACGGCTACAAATCGGTACCGCCATCCTTACGCTTCTTCGCCGGTGGCGATCAGAGCGTGCGCGGTTACGACTACCAGAGCCTGTCCCCGGAGAACTCCGATGGCGACCGTATCGGTGGCCGTTACATGGTCGCCGGCAGCGTCGAGTATCAATACTCCATCGCCGAAAAGTGGCGGGTCGCAACCTTCATCGACCAGGGCAACTCCTTCAACACCCTCGAACTGCCGAACCTGAAGACCGGCGTCGGTATTGGCGTGCGCTGGGTTTCGCCGGTAGGGCCGATTCGCCTCGACCTGGCCCATGCGATGGACGACGACGGCGGCATTCGACTGCACTTTTCCATGGGGCCTGAGCTGTGAAGCGTGGTTTGAAAATAGCGCTGCTGGCGATCCCGGCGCTGCTGATGCTGGTCGTGCTGGCCTTGATCATCGTGCTGGGTACGGCGACGGGCAGTCGCTGGGCGCTCGGGTTTGTGCCGGGTTTGACCGTGGAGAATTTCCAGGGCCGTTTGGGTGGACAGTGGAGCGCCGATCATCTGCTGTGGCAGCAGGACAACAGCCGGGTTGAGCTGAACCAGGCGATTTTCGCCTGGTCGCCACTGTGCCTGACGCGCATGACGCTGTGCATCGAGCAATTGCAGGCCGAGCAGGTCAGCCTGCAATTCCCGCCAGGCGTGGAAGAGCAAAGCAGCGGGCCGATCAGCCTTCCGGACTTGAAGTTGCCGCTGGCCATCGAGTTGGGTGACGTCAAGGTCGGCCGTCTGCTGTTCAATGGCAGCGAAGAGCTCAAAGGCCTGCAACTGGCGGCGCACTGGACCGAACAGGGTTTGCAGATCGACTCGGTGCACTTGCAGCGGGATGAACTGAGCCTGAACCTGTCTGGCCTGTTGCAACCGAGCGGCAACTGGCCGCTGACCGCCGAAGGCAAACTGACCTTGCCGGCGCCGGGCACCGAACCCTGGGCACTGGCTTTGAAGGTCGACGGCGATCTGCTGAAAACCCTGAACCTGAAAGCCGACAGCAGCGGTTACCTGAACGGGCAGTTGACCGGTGAATTGCAGCCGCTGGTGGAAAACCTGCCGGCCAAAGTGCGCATCACCGCTGACGGCTTCAAGGCCAGCGCCGAGCTGCCGGACACCCTGCAACTCAATCAACTGGAACTCACCGGCGACGGCGACCTGAAAAACGGCTACCAGTTGCTCGGCAAAGCCACGTTGCCCGCCGAACAAGGCCCGGTCGCATTGTTGCTGCAAGGCAAGGTCGACGGCAAGGGCGCGCAAATCGCGGGTCTCGACCTGACCGCCAATGACAAACAAAGCCTCAAGCTCACCGGGCAACTGGACTGGAGCAAAGGCTTCAGTGCCGAAGCGAAAATCGACTGGCTGGATTTCCCCTGGCACCGCCTCTATCCGCTGATCGACGAGCCGCAAGTGGCACTGCGCAGCTTCAACGGTGAAGTCTCCTACACCGACGGCAACTACATCGGTAACTTCAAGGCCGCACTGGATGGCCCGGCCGGTGCGTTCAGCCTGAACAGCCCGTTCAGCGGCGACCTGAGCCAAATCAATCTGCCACAATTTAAACTTGAAGCCGGGCAGGGCAAGGCCGAAGGGCACCTGAGCCTGCAATTTGCCGACGGCATCGCCTGGGATACCGCGCTGGACCTCTCGGCGATCAACCCGGCTTACTGGCTCGCGGAGTTGCCGGGTACCTTGGCGGGTCCGTTACGCAGCAAGGGCGAGATGAAGAATGAAAGGCTCAGCCTGACCGCCGACCTGGACTTGAAAGGCAAACTGCGCGGGCAGCCGGCGGTGCTGCAAGCCAAGGCTGATGGCGGCGGCGAGCAATGGAACTTCAATGCCTTGCAGATTCGCCTGGGTGACAACAGCATCAATGGCCAAGGCAGCCTGCAACAGAAACTCGCCGGCCAGATCGACATCAAAATGCCGCGTCTGGCCCAACTCTGGCCGCAACTGCGCGGCCAGCTCAATGGTCGGGTCAATGTCGCCGGCACGCTCAAGGCGCCACAAGGCAAGTTCGCCCTGCAGGGCTCGCAACTGGTCTTCGAAGACAACCGCCTGCAAAGCCTCAATCTCGACGCCACCCTCGACAGTGCCCAACGGGCGAAGATCGACCTCAAGGGCAGCGGCATCCAGACCGGCGACACGTCACTGGGCACCTTGACCGCCAGCGGCCAGGGCGACATCAAAAACCAGAAACTGACCCTCGACCTGCAAGGGCCGAAGCTGAAACTGGCGCTCGGTCTTGACGGCGCGTTGGATAAAGGTAACTGGCGCGGGCGTCTGGCCAGTGGCGATATCCAGGCCGGTGGTCAGGACTGGAAGCTGCAAAACCCGGCCAGGCTCGAACGGCTGGCGGACGGTAAAATCAACTTCGGTGCCCATTGCTGGATGTCCGGCCCGGCCAGCCTGTGTGGCGAAGACCAGCGCTTGATGCCCGAGCCAAAGCTGCGTTACCACCTCAAGCAGTTCCCGATCGACAGCCTGGCGCAATGGCTGCCGAAGGATTTTGCCTGGCAGGGCCGGCTCAACGCCGACCTGCAACTGGACTTGCCGGCCAGCGGCCCGAACGGCCAGATCAGCGTCGATGCCAGCGGCGGCACGTTGCGCATGAAGGAAAAGGATCAGTGGCTGGATTTCCCCTATCAGACCCTGAAACTCACCAGCAAACTCACGCCAAAACGCATCGACACCGACCTCAGCTTCGTCGGCGGCAAGCTTGGTGAGCTGATGCTGCAGGCGCAGATCAACCCGTTGCAGAAGAACAAACCGCTGACCGGCTCATTCCGCCTCAATGGCCTGGATTTATCGGTGGCGCGGCCGTTTGTGCCGATGGTCGAGAAACTCACCGGGCATTTGAACGGCAGCGGCACGCTGTCTGGCGGGTTGTTGGCGCCGCAGGTCAACGGCAACCTTGAGCTGCGCGACGGTGAAATCTCCGGGCCGGAACTGCCGATGGTGCTCCAGGCCCTGCAACTGCAAGCCGTGATTGCCGGCGAAACCGTACAGCTGAACGGCAGCTGGAAAAGCGGCAAGACAGGGCAGGGCAGCCTCAATGGCAACATCGCCTGGGGCCAGGCACTGGTCGTGGATCTGGCGCTCAAGGGCTCGCAGTTGCCGGTCACCGTCGAACCCTACGCCGCGCTGGAAGTGGCGCCGGATCTGAAGATCTCCATGAAGGACGACAAACTGGCGATCGTCGGCAAAGTGTTGGTGCCCAAGGGCGAAATCACCGTGCGCGAGCTGCCGCCGTCGACGGTCAAGGTCTCCGATGACACGGTGATCGTCGGTCAGCAGACCGAAGAGGGCAAGCCGCCGATGGCCATGGCGATGGACATCGACGTGGTGGTCGGGGAAGACAAACTAAGCTTTGCCGGATTTGGCCTGACCGCCAACCTGCAAGGTCATGTGCACATCGGCGACAACATGGACACACGCGGCGAGCTCTGGCTCAACGACGGGCGTTATCGCGCCTACGGCCAGCGGCTGACGGTGCGTCGGGCCCGCTTGCTGTTTGCCGGTCCCATCGATCAGCCGTACCTGGACATCGAAGCGATTCGCCAGACCGACGACGTGATCGCTGGCATTCGCTTGAGCGGCAGTGCCGAACAGCCGACCACGCAGATCTTCTCCGAACCGGCGATGAGTCAGGAGCAGGCGTTGTCTTACCTGGTGCTGGGGCGTCCGCTGAGTACCACCGGTGAAGACAACAACATGCTCGCCCAGGCCGCCCTCGGTTTGGGTTTGATGGGCAGCTCCGGGGTCACCAGCGGGTTGGCCAAGGATCTGGGCATTCAGGACTTCCAGCTCGATACCCAAGGCAGCGGCAACACCACCAGTGTGGTCGCCAGCGGCAATATCTCCGAGAAGCTCAGCCTGCGCTATGGCGTAGGCGTGTTTGAACCGGCCAATACCATCGCTTTGCGTTACAAGCTGAGCAAAAAAGTCTACCTCGAAGCCGCCAGCGGCGTGGCCAGTTCGCTGGACATCTTCTACAAGCGGGATTTCTAACCCCCTGCGCGATCCCTGTGGCGAGGGGGCTTGCCCCCGTTGGGCCGCGCAGCGGCCCCAAAACTTGCCATTTCATTCCTTCTGAAACCCTGCAAATCGAAAAGCGACGACTGCTTCGCAGCCGAACGGGGCGGTGCGGCGTTCCGACAAGCCCCCTCGCCACAGAGATTTGTGGTGGTCGGTCGTGCGCCTTTTATCAGTCGAATACAAAGCATCCTAACTATTGCGTTGACATTGGCTGCCTAAGCAGTAATATCTCGACATACATTCACTGCCTAGGCAGCTAATCGGTGGCCAGATGAAACATTTCTCCTCATACGATTTCCATAATTGCCATCTCGGCCTCTTGCTCGGACGCGCCGCGCTGCTCAAGGACCGGATCATCGATACGCACATGGAACCCCACGGCATCACTGCCGCGCAGTTCAAAGTGTTGATCATCATGGCCCAGTTCGGCGTCGATACCCCGGCCGAGCTGTGCCGTCACCTGTCGCTGGACAGCGGTTCGATGACCCGCATGCTCGATCGTCTGGAACAGAAAGGTTTCCTTGCCCGCCAACGCTCCGAGGCAGACCGCCGCCAGGTGCAACTGGTGCTGACCGAACAAGGCCAGCAGTTGACCGACCAGCTGCCGCAGATCGGCGCCGATGCCATGAATGAACTGGCCGGTGCCATCACCCCGGAAGAATTGAAAACCCTGGAACACATCCTGAAGAAAATTCTGGTAGCGGCGGGTGACTCGATCACTCTGCTGCGGGTAGGTGGCCATGAACAGTAAACGCCTGCGTACCGGACTGAGCCTGGTGCTGTTGGCCATGAGCGTCGCCGGTTGCGCCAGTTACAGTGGCTTGAACACCGAAGGCGTCAGCCTCGATGCGAAGAACCTCAAGGCCGGGCAGTCGCTCAACGGCGTGCCCCTGTCACCTGCGGCCTGGCCGAAAAGCGATTGGTGGAAAAGCCTCGGCGACCCGCAGCTCGACGGCTTGATCCGCGAAGCCCTGCACGACAGCCCCGACATGCAAATCGCCGACGCCCGCGTTCACCAGGCCAGTGCTGCCGCCTATGCCGCCGATGCTGCACGGATGCCCACCCTCGATGCCAACGCCGGTGTCAGCCGTTCGCGTCTGGCCCGCGACAAAGATCCGAGCGGGCAGGGTGGCACTTACTCCACCGTGCGTAATCTCGGCGCCAGCTTCAATTACACCTTCGACCTCTGGGGCGGTCAGCGCGATGCCTGGGAAGCCGCATTGGGCCAGGCCCGCGCCGCCGAAGTCGATCAGCAGGCCGCGCAACTGACCTTGTCCGCCGACGTCGCCCGCGCCTACAGCGATCTGGGGCAGGCACACATCATCCATGACCTGGCCAGCGAAGACCTCAAACGCACCAAACAAATGCTCGACCTCAGCCAGCGTCGCCTGAGTTCGGGGATCGACAGTCAGTACCAGTTCCAGCAAACCGAAAGCCTTGAAGCCAGCGCCGAAGCCAGCCTGATCGACGCCGAGAAACGCCTGCAAAGCGCGAAAATCGCCTTGGCGGTGCTGCTGGGCAAAGGCCCGGATCGCGGCAACGAAATCGCCCGGCCGAAAGTCCTTCAGGCCAGCGCAGTCGCGTTGCCATCGGTGTTGCCAGCGGAATTGCTCGGTCGTCGTCCCGACCTCGTGGCCGCGCGCTGGCGGGTTGAGGCCGCGAGCAAAAATATCGCGGCGAGCAAGACCCGGTTCTACCCCAACCTCAACCTGAGCGCGGCGGCCGGTGTCGAGTCGTTGCTGGGGGATGCGATGTTCGGTTCCGCCAGTCGTTTCTTCAACATCGCGCCGACGATCTCGGTGCCGATTTTCGACGGCGGCCGCCTGCGTGCCGACCTCGATTCTCGCGATGCCGATTACGACCTCGCGGTGGCGCAGTACAACAAAAGCCTGGTGAAAGCTTTAGGCGATGTCAGCGACACCATCAACCAGTTGCACGATATCGGCCGGCAAATCGGTGCCCAGCAACACGCCACCGACATTGCCCAGGACTCTTACAACACCGTGGTCCAGCGCTACGGTTCCGGCATCGGCAACTACCTCGACGTGCTCAGCATCGAGCAGCAATTGCTCCAGGCCCAGCGTCAGTTGGCCAACCTGAATGCCGAGCAGATCGACCTGTCGATCCAACTGATGCAGGCGCTGGGTGGCGGTTTTCAGGGCGAAACCCTGACCGCCGCCAACGCAACCCCAGCCACGCAGCACAACTAATTCAAGGTACTTGTCATGGCCACTGCCGATACAACTCCAACCCCAGCTCCTGACAACGGTCAAGACACGAGCAATCCGCGCAAGCGCAAAGTGATGCTGTTTGTCCTGACGATCCTGGTGATCCTCGCCGGAGCCGGCGTCTGGGGTTATCACCAATTCTTCGGCCGCTGGAGCGAAAGCACCGACGACGCCTATGTGAACGGCAACGTGGTGGAAATCACGCCGCTGGTCACCGGCACCGTGGTCAGCATCGGCGCTGACGATGGCGATTTGGTCCACGAAGGCCAGGTGCTGATCAACTTCGATCCGAACGACGCCGAAGTCGGTCTGCAAAGCGCCCAGGCCAACCTGGCCCGCACTGTGCGCCAGGTGCGCGGTTTGTACAGTAACGTCGACGGCATGAAAGCCCAGGTCAATGCGCAGCAGGCCGAAGTGCAAAAGGCTCAGGAGAACTTCAATCGGCGGAAAAACCTCGCTGCCGGCGGGGCGATTTCCCAGGAAGAACTGTCCCACGCCCGTGATGACCTGACCTCGGCGCAGAACGCCCTGGCCAACGCCCAACAACAGCTCAAGACCACCAGCGCGCTGGTCGATGACACCGTAGTGTCGTCGCACCCGGATGTGATGGCCGCCGCTGCGCAAGTGCGTCAGGCGTACCTGAACAATGCCCGTAGCACCTTGATCGCGCCGGTCACCGGTTATGTCGCCAAACGTACCGTGCAACTCGGTCAGCGTGTCCAGCCGGGCACCGCGTTGATGGCGGTGATTCCGCTGGATCAGCTGTGGATTGACGCGAACTTCAAGGAAACCCAATTGCGTGACATGCGCATTGGTCAACCGGTGGACATCGAAGCTGATGTCTACGGCAGCGACGTCAAATACAGCGGCACCATCGACAGCCTCGGTGCCGGGACTGGCAGCGCGTTTGCCTTGCTGCCGGCGCAGAACGCCACCGGTAACTGGATCAAGATCGTGCAGCGGGTGCCGGTGCGGATTCACATCAATGCCGAAGAACTGGCCAAGCACCCGTTGCGGGTCGGTCTGTCGACTCAGGTCGAGGTTAACCTGCGCGATCAGAGCGGTCCGGTGCTGGCACAACAGCCGCCGCAAAAGGCTTCGTTCAGCACCAGCGTCTACGACCGTCAGTTGGCCGAGGCCGACGCCATGATCACCCAATTGATCCACGATAACAGCGCCGCGGTCAGCAAAACCGCGCATCGCTGATTCGCCAATCCGTCAGCTGCGCCTGTAACGGGCGCAGCGCCGGCCCCGCTCCAAGAAATTCAGCTCCAAAGGATTCGCGATGAGCAAAAACGCCTCTTTCTCGCCGCCCAGCCTGGTGCTCAGCACCATCGGCCTGTCGCTGGCGACGTTCATGCAGGTGCTCGACACCACCATCGCCAACGTGGCCTTGCCGACGATTTCCGGCAACCTGGGCGTGAGTTCGGAGCAGGGCACCTGGGTGATCACCTCGTTTGCCGTGAGCAACGCTATCGCGCTGCCGCTGACCGGTTGGCTCAGCCGGCGCTTTGGTGAAGTGAAACTGTTTCTCTGGGCGACGATGCTGTTCGTGCTGGCGTCGTTTCTGTGCGGTATCTCGACCTCGATGCCGGAGCTGATCGGTTTTCGGGTACTGCAAGGCCTGGTGGCCGGGCCGTTGTACCCGATGACCCAGACGCTGTTGATCGCGGTCTATCCGCCCGCCAGGCGCGGCATGGCCCTGGCGTTGCTGGCGATGGTCACGGTGGTGGCGCCGATTGCAGGCCCCATTCTCGGTGGCTGGATCACCGACAGCTACAGCTGGCCGTGGATCTTCTTCATCAACGTGCCGATCGGGGTTTTCGCCATGATGGTGGTGCGCCAGCAACTCAAGGCGCGTCCGGTGGAGACCAGTTACCAGCCGATGGATTACGTGGGGCTGATCACCTTGATCATTGGCGTCGGCGCGTTGCAGGTGATCCTCGACAAGGGCAATGACCTGGACTGGTTCGAGTCGAACTTCATCATCATCGGCGCGGCTATTTCGGTGATTGCGCTGGCGGTGTTCGTGATCTGGGAAATGACCGACAAACACCCGGTGGTCAATCTGCGGCTGTTCGCCTACCGCAACTTCCGCATCGGCACCATCGTGCTGGTGGGCGGATATGCCGGGTTCTTCGGCATCAACCTGATCCTGCCGCAATGGCTGCAAACCCAGATGGGCTACACGGCCACTTGGGCTGGTCTGGCGGTGGCGCCGATCGGCATTTTGCCGGTGGTGTTGTCGCCGTTTGTCGGTCGGTACGCGCACAAATTCGACCTGCGATTGCTGGCCGGTGGGGCGTTCCTGTGCATCGGTTTGAGTTGCTTCATGCGCGCCGGGTTTACCAACGAAGTGGACTTCCAGCACATCGCCCTGGTGCAGCTGTTCATGGGCATTGGCGTGGCGCTGTTCTTCATGCCGACCTTGAGCATTTTGATGTCGGACCTGCCGCCGAGCCAGATTGCCGACGGCGCTGGGCTCGCAACCTTCCTGCGGACCCTGGGCGGTAGTTTTGCGGCGTCGTTGACCACCTGGATCTGGATTCGCCGGGCCGATCAGCACCATGCGTATCTGAGTGAAAGCATCACTACCTATGAGCCGGCGACCCGGGAGGCGTTGAACACGCTGGGCGGGGCGGGCAACCCGGCCTACGCACAACTGGATCATGTGCTGACCAGTCAGGCGTACATGCTCTCCACCGTGGATTACTTCACGTTGCTGGGGTGGGCGTTCATGGGCTTGATTCTGCTGGTATGGCTGGCGAAACCGCCGTTTGCGGCGAAGGCGGGGCCGGCTTCGGCAGGGCATTGATTCAGTGGCGCCCGTTTAAAAGATCGCAGCCTCGCTCCGCTCGACAGCTCCTACATTGACCACGTTAGGCAATGCACCTGTAGGAGCTGTCGAGTGAAACGAGGCTGCGATCTTTTGATCTTAGGTTTTTATGGCGTAACGAAATCAAACGGCGCCAATGCAAACCCTTGCTCATCCACCTGCAACGCCCAGCCCTGACGGTCCCAATCCCCCAGCACAATGCGCTTGGCAGCTTGCTCGCCAATCTGCAATTTGTGGATGGCGGGGCGATGGGTGTGGCCGTGGATCAGGGTTTTCACACCGAATTGCTGCATGACCCGCGGCACTTCTTCCGGCGTGACATCGACAATGTCATTGGCCTTCATCCGCGTCTGCGCACGGCTTTCGCTGCGCAGCTTGCGCGCCAGTTTATGCCGGGTGCCCAAAGGTAGATGGCGCAGGATGAACAGGGTGATCGGGTTACGCAGGTAGCGCCGCAGCTTCATATAACCGACGTCGCGGGTGCAGAGGCTGTCGCCGTGCATCAACAACACCGGCTCGCCGTAAAACTGCACGACACTCGGATCTTTGAGCAAGGTACAGCCGGCTGCTTTGCAGAAGGCCTTGCCGAGCATGAAGTCGCGATTGCCGTGCATCAGGAAAATGGCCGTGCCGCTGTCGCTTAAGTTCCGCAGGGCTTGGCAGATGGAACGCTGGAAGGCTGTCATGGCATCGTCGCCAATCCACGCCTCGAAAAAGTCGCCCAGAATGTACAACGCACTCGCCGAGCGGGCGCGTCCAGCGAGCAAATCCAGAAACGCCCGGGTAATGTCCGGGCGCTCCTCTTCCAGATGCAAGTCTGAAATCAGCAGTATCACTCAATGATCTCGGCTTTCTCGATGATCACGTCGTCTGCAGGTACGTCCTGGTGACCGGCCTTGGAGGTGGTGGCCACGCCTTTGATCTTGTCGACGACGTCGGTGCCTTCAACCACTTCGCCGAATACCGCGTAGCCCCAGCCCTGAACGGTCTTGGCGCTGTGGTTCAGGAAGCTGTTGTCAGCCACGTTGATGAAGAATTGCGCGGAAGCCGAATGCGGCTCCATGGTGCGGGCCATGGCAACGCTGTACTTCTTGTTCGGCAGGCCGTTGTCGGCTTCGTTCTGGATGCTTGGGCGCTTGTCTTTCTTTTCTTTCATGCCTGGCTCGAAACCGCCGCCCTGGATCATGAAGTTACCGATGACGCGGTGGAAAACAGTGTTTTCGTAGTGACCGGCCTTGACGTATTCGATGAAGTTGGCAACGGTCAGCGGTGCCTTATCAGCGTTCAGTTGCAGGACGATGTCGCCGAAGTTGGTAGACAGTTTGACTTGAGTCATGATCAGTACTCTTTATAGGAATTCGTGGGTTAGGGGCGCTTTGGCCCTCAACCGGTCCGGCCAGTGTCGGCCAAGGTGCGCAGTTTAGCGTGCCGGACGCGAATTTCGAGGCTGTTTTTCATCGCCGGCCGATTAAATGCAACCGATTGCCGGCCTGCTCTGTCAGCCACTTGACAGCATCGGCTATGATAAGCCCCTTTGATTTATAACAGCCGCTTTGATTTGGCCAACTGGCCGCGCACTTGTACGTTCAAGGATCCTATGAGCAAGCCCACTGTCGACCCTACCTCGAATTCCAAGACCGGCCCTGCCGTGCCGGTCAATTTCCTGCGCCCGATCATCCAGGCGGACCTGGACTCGGGTAAGCACACGCAGATCGTTACCCGTTTCCCGCCTGAGCCCAACGGTTACCTGCACATCGGTCACGCCAAGTCGATCTGTGTGAACTTCGGCCTGGCCCAGGAATTCGGCGGCGTCACGCACCTGCGTTTCGACGACACCAACCCGGCCAAGGAAGACCAGGAATACATCGACGCGATCGAAAGCGACGTCAAATGGCTGGGCTTCGAATGGTCCGGTGAAGTGCGCTATGCCTCGCAGTATTTCGACCAGTTGCACGACTGGGCGGTAGAGCTGATCAAGGCCGGCAAGGCCTACGTCGACGACCTGACCCCTGAACAGGCCAAGGAATACCGTGGCAGCCTGACCGAGCCGGGCAAGAACAGCCCGTTCCGCGACCGCTCGGTTGAGGAAAACCTCGACCTGTTCGCTCGCATGAAGGCCGGCGAATTCAAGGACGGCGCACGTGTGCTGCGGGCCAAGATCGACATGGCCTCGCCGAACATGAACCTGCGCGACCCGATCATGTATCGCATCCGTCATGCCCATCACCACCAGACCGGCGACAAGTGGTGCATCTACCCGAACTACGACTTCACCCATGGTCAGTCGGACGCCATTGAAGGCATCACCCACTCGATCTGCACCCTGGAGTTCGAAAGCCATCGTCCGTTGTACGACTGGTTCCTCGACAACCTGCCGGTGCCGGCGCACCCGCGTCAGTACGAATTCAGCCGTTTGAACCTGAACTACACCATCACCAGCAAGCGCAAGCTCAAGCAACTGGTCGATGAAAAGCACGTCAATGGCTGGGACGATCCGCGCATGTCCACGCTGTCGGGCTTCCGCCGCCGTGGCTACACCCCGGCGTCGATCCGCAACTTCTGCGACATGATCGGCACCAACCGTTCCGATGGCGTGGTCGACTTCGGCATGCTCGAGTTCAGCATCCGTCAGGACCTGGACGCGAATGCCCCGCGCGCCATGTGCGTGCTGCGTCCGTTGAAAGTCGTGATCACCAACTACCCGGAAGACCAAGTCGAGAATCTCGAACTGCCACGTCATCCGCAGAAAGAAGAACTCGGCGTGCGCAAGCTGCCGTTCGCCCGTGAAATCTACATCGACCGCGATGACTTCATGGAAGAGCCGCCAAAAGGCTACAAGCGCCTGGAGCCGAACGGCGAAGTGCGTCTGCGCGGCAGCTACGTGATCCGTGCCGACGAAGCGATCAAGGACGCCGATGGCAACATCGTCGAACTGCGCTGCTCGTACGATCCGGACACCCTGGGCAAGAACCCCGAAGGCCGCAAGGTCAAAGGCGTGGTGCACTGGGTGCCGGCTGCGGCCAGCGTCGAGTGCGAAGTGCGTCTGTACGATCGTCTGTTCCGTTCTCCGAATCCGGAGAAGGCCGAAGACAGCGCCAGTTTCCTGGACAACATCAACCCTGACTCACTGCAAGTCCTCACCGGTTGTCGTGCTGAACCCTCGTTGGGCAACGCACAGCCGGAAGACCGTTTCCAGTTCGAGCGCGAAGGTTACTTCGTCGCGGATATCAAGGACTCGAAACCGGGCGCTCCGGTATTCAACCGTACCGTGACCCTGCGTGATTCGTGGGGCCAGTGATCAAGTCTTAAGGAACCGTCGTGCTTACGATCTACAACACGCTCACCAAGAGCAAAGAAGTCTTCAAGCCGCTGGATGGCAACAAGGTGCGCATGTACGTCTGCGGGATGACCGTATATGACTACTGCCACCTGGGCCACGGCCGCAGCATGGTCGCGTTCGACCTGGTGACCCGCTGGTTGCGGTTCAGCGGTTACGACCTGACCTACGTGCGCAACATCACCGATATCGACGACAAGATCATCAATCGGGCCAACGAGAACGGCGAGTCGTTCGAGGCCTTGACCGAGCGCATGATCGCGGCGATGCACGAAGATGAAGCGCGCCTGAACATCAAAAAGCCGGACATGGAGCCGCGTGCCACGGATCACATCCCGGGCATGCACGCGATGATCCAGACCCTGATCGACAAGGGCTACGCCTACGCACCGGGCAATGGCGACGTGTACTACCGCGTCGCCAAGTTCATGGGCTACGGCAAGCTGTCGCGCAAGAAGATCGAAGACCTGCGCATCGGCGCACGAATCGAAGTCGACGAGTCGAAACAGGACCCGCTGGACTTCGTGCTGTGGAAAGGCGCCAAGCCGGGCGAGCCGAGCTGGCCATCGCCGTGGGGCGACGGTCGTCCGGGCTGGCACATCGAGTGCTCGGTGATGTCCACCTGCTGCCTGGGCGAGACCTTCGACATTCATGGCGGCGGCAGCGACCTCGAGTTCCCGCACCACGAAAACGAAATCGCCCAGAGCGAAGCGGCCACCGGCAAGACCTACGCCAACGCGTGGATGCACTGCGGCATGATTCGCATCAATGGCGAGAAGATGTCCAAGTCCTTGAACAACTTCTTCACCATTCGCGACGTGCTCGACAAGTACCACCCGGAAGTCGTGCGTTACCTGCTGGTGTCGAGCCACTACCGCAGCGCGATCAACTATTCGGAAGACAACCTCAAGGACGCCAAGGGCGCCCTCGAGCGTTTCTACCATGCGTTGAAAGGCTTGCCGAAAGTGGCACCGGCGGGTGGCGAAGCCTTCGTCGAGCGTTTCACCCAGGTGATGAACGACGACTTCGGCACGCCGGAAGCCTGTGCGGTGCTGTTCGAGATGGTCCGCGAGATCAACCGTCTGCGCGAGAGCGATCTGGATGCGGCGGCCGGTCTGGCGGCGCGCTTGAAGGAACTGGCCAGCGTGCTAGGTGTGTTGCAGCTTGAAGCCGATGACTTCCTGCAGGCCGGTGCCGAAGGGCGGGTCGATGCGGCTGAGGTTGATGCACTGATCCAGGCGCGCCTGACTGCCCGTGCCAACAAGGACTGGGCCGAATCCGACCGCATCCGCGACCAGCTCACCGCCATGGGCGTGGTGCTGGAAGACGGCAAGGGCGGCACGACCTGGCGTCTGGCTGACTGATCACTGCGTTTGCTACAAACAAAACCCGCCTTGTGCGGGTTTTTGTTTGCGCCACTGATCGTTCTGTCACTCGATCTGGCGCAACCGCTTGTACAAGGTATTGCGACTAACCCCCAACCGTCGCGCCAAGTGCGAAATATTTCCCCCAGCCGCCTGCAATTGCCGATTCAATGCCTCGGCATCATTCAAATCAACGGCTATCTGCTCCGGTGTATCCACCGGCTCCATCTCGAGATCGACAAAAAAATCATCCGGTAAATGTTCCGGTCGCACCGGCTGTTCCTCGGCCATGGCCAACGCCACCTGCATCACGCTGCTGACCTGACGCAAATTCCCCGGCCACGGATGACGGCCGAACAGGTCCAGCACCTCGGGGCTCAACCCGGCCCATTGCGACGGTTCACGGTGTTGTTCCCACAAGCGCTTGAACAGCGACTGCTTGTCACTGCGTTCCCTGAGCGGTGGCAGTTCCAGGGTCAAACCACCGATGCGGTAATACAAATCCTCACGAAACCGCCCCAACTGCACCTGCTCGCGCAACAAGCGGTTGGTCGCCGAGATGATCCGGATGTCCACCGGGAACAACTCGCTGCTGCCCACCGGTTGCACGCAACGTTCTTGCAATACCCGAAGTAGCCGGGCCTGGGTTGGCAGCGGCATGTCGCCGATTTCATCGAGGAACAGGGTGCCTTTGTCGGCCTTGCGGATCAGCCCGATGCTGCCTTTCTGGTTGGCGCCGGTGAATGCGCCTTTCTCGTAGCCAAACAGCTCGGACTCCACCAGTTCGGCGGGGATCGCTGCACAGTTGACGGCAATGAACGGTTGTTTGCTGCGTGAGCTGGCGTGGTGCAGGGCTTTGACGAAGACTTCCTTGCCGACCCCGGTTTCCCCGTGGATCAACAATGGAATGTCCTTCTCCAGCAAACGCTCGGCCTGGCGCACGGCTTTTTCCACGCGGCTGTCGCCAAAGTGCAGGGTGTTGAGGCTGATCGCGGCGGGCGCTGCCAGGGTGGGCTCAGTGCACTTTATTTCAGGGCTTTTCGTTTCAGTGCTCTTTTTTTCTGCAAACAGCCGCGCCTGAATCGACGCCTGTTTCGGTCGTTTCAGCACGCACTGGAAACGGTTGTTTCCTGAGGCTTGCAGGGAAAACGGCAGGCCGTCCGGCTGATTCAGCAGTTCCATCAACGAGACTTTGAACAAGCTTTCGACGCTGACCCGCGACAGGCTGATGCCCAGCAGATTGTCGGCCCGGCGGTTGGCCGACAGTACCTGACCGGTTTCATCGAAGATCAGCATCCCGGCCCATTGGCTGTCGAGGTTGTTCAACCCGGTGTTGAAGGTCAATTGGAAATGCTGGCCGTGGAACAGGTTGAGGATCAGCCGGTTCTCCACGGTCTGGCTCATCATCTTGACCATGCCCAGGGTGTGGGAGGGCGGCAGGTAGCTGTCGCTGGACACGTCCAGCACCGCGATCACCTTGCGCTCTGCATCGAAAATCGGCGCGGCGGAACCGGTCATGAAGCGGTTGGCCTTGAGGAAGTGTTCATCGTGCTCGATGTGCACGGCCTGCTCGCAGGCCAGCGCAGTGCCGATCGCATTGGTCCCGCTGCAATGCTCCATCCAGCTGGCGCCGACGCTGAAACCGCGGGTCAGGCTCGGCTCGATGAAACGCTGGGTACCCCACGACGTCAGCACCTGGCCGTGATTGTCGGCGAGCATGATCAGGCAATTGGAGTTGCTGAGGATGTTTTCGTAATACGGCAGGACTTCCTGATGGGTGGTCTGCACCAGGGAATGCTGGCTCTCCAGCAAGTGGGCGATGCCGTCTGCCGGTAACTGATCGAACGCCGGAGCGCTCTGATGATCGAGCCCGAACGCGCGGCAGCGGGACCAGGAGTCCTGGATGATGGCGTCGTGGGAGCGCTTTGAGACAGGTACGGCCATGGCGGTCGATCTCTGGGCAAGCTTTTATTGTTTTTATGTTTTTGCGCGCACAAGAGCATATTTCGCGCGTGATGTTTCTGACACGACGCAATACCTGTAGGAGCCAGGCTTGCCGGCGAAGGCGTCATCGAAATCGCC